>NZ_JBGQQT010000010.1:0-95936 GCF_045528345.1 Desemzia sp. FAM 23989
ATCGAAAGCTGCCAGCCAGCCAAAAATATGAAAAAAGCAGCCTGATTTCAAAAAAATGGATGAAATCAGGCTATTTGTCATGCTTTTTTTTATTTGGAGCTATCGGCGTCCATTTTAACGGGCTTACCCTTGAACTGAACATAACAGCCCCTTTGGTAAGACGCATACGTTCATAAACAGTATAACTTATTCATGACTGATAGTATAATGACACTTCTTTGAAAACAGAATCCCATAGAGACTCATCCTTAGAAATTCCTGAAGGAAGCGGGATTGCTGGTAGCCATGTCTAGGATGCAATGTGAAAGCGCTGTGGGCATACGCCCAAGTGTATCATGTCTGTAAAGCTGCTGAAGCAGCAACAGCCATGACAAAGCTTGCAAGCTTGGAGACCGCGGCTCCAAGCGCTCCCATGACTCTCACCAAGCAACCCCGATTCCGGAAGGAATTTCTCTACCAACAACGTAAAAAAAGACACTCCCCAAATGGCAAGTGTCTGTAAGTTTAATTCTTTTATTCCAAGAAATCTTTCAATTGTTTCGATCTGCTTGGGTGGCGAAGTTTGCGTAGAGCTTTCGCTTCGATTTGACGGATCCGTTCACGGGTCACACCAAATACTTTACCAACTTCTTCCAATGTTCTTGTACGTCCATCATCTAAACCAAAACGCAGACGCAAGACATTTTCTTCACGGTCCGTTAAAGTATCTAATACGTCTTCCAATTGTTCTTTCAATAACTCATAAGAAGCATTGTCTTCTGGACTTGTAGCATCGTGGTCTTCAATGAAATCGCCTAAGTGAGAATCGTCTTCTTCTCCAATTGGTGTTTCAAGCGAAACAGGCTCTTGAGAAATTTTCAAGATTTCACGTACTTTTTCAGTCGGCAAGTCCATTTCAGCACCGATCTCTTCGGGTGTAGGATCTCTTCCTAAGTCTTGCAATAATTGTCGTTGGATACGAACTAATTTGTTGATGGTTTCAACCATATGAACCGGGATACGGATCGTTCTGGCTTGGTCAGCAATCGCGCGAGTAATCGCTTGTCTGATCCACCAAGTTGCATACGTAGAGAATTTAAACCCTTTAGTATAGTCGAACTTCTCAACAGCTTTCATCAAGCCCATGTTACCTTCTTGAATCAAGTCCAAGAATTGCATTCCACGACCTACATAACGTTTTGCAATACTAACTACCAAACGCAAGTTGGCTTCAGCCAAACTTTGTTTAGCCTCTGGGTCTCCTTCTTCAATACGCTTAGCCAAGGATACTTCTTCATCAGCCGATAATAGATCCACACGTCCGATTTCTTTCAAATACATACGTACAGGATCATTGATTTTCACACCGGGAGGAGCAGTTAAATCTTCTGGTTTTTCTTCTTCTTCCTCTTTGATCAATTGACGTTCAGTAGGATTTCCGTCTTCTCCGACAACACCGATTCCTGCATCTTCAATACGTTGAATCAATTTATCCATGTCTTTTGCTTCCAACGTATAAGGTGTTGCAATTTTATCGGATAATTCGTCGTATTTGATCGTACCTTTTATCTTGTACTCTTTGATCAAGGCTTTTACAGCTTGTTCATACGTTTGTTTGCTTGTAGTTTGTTTATCTGCCATCAAAAAATGCCTCCCCTTTTCCAACTGAATGGTTTAAATCCTCTAACCTTACTCAATCAACCTACTTGCTCTTCAACAATCGAGACAAATCGACCACTTCCTTCATCAATATGCGCATTTGGTCTTGATTTCCTTGTCGGGAAGCTTCTTTTATTTGTTGCTGTTTTTCTTTCAATTGATCATGTAATTCAGATTTTCGTGTAATAACGTCTACACAATCAATGATTTCCTGATTACTCATTTCATCACTGACAGACATTAATTCCAGTTCTACTAACTGATTTTTTAATTCAGGTTCTTTGACGAAGTCCATAAAAGCTTCTACAGTTCCCTGGTTTTCTGTGTGTTCCTTAAAACTTTCATACAACACATATAACATTTGATACTCATCGTGCACGAAATGAAAGTCCTCAGCTGCGCTTTTTAATTGGACCCAGGCAGCTTCAAAATGAAGGAGCCGGTTCAACAATAATCGTTCTGCGCGCTCCACAGGCCCAATAATGCGTCTCTGCTTTTGGACTTGCGAAGGGATATTAGGCTGCCTTCTTGGCGGTGGGTCCTGTTGCTCCGATTGGGCGTGCTGCGATTTTTTGCTTTGATAAGTGTAGAAAGTTTGTTGAAACTGTTCTTTAAGTGTCTCCAGAGTGATATCGAATTCTTCAGCTAATTGTTTTAAATAGACTTCTCGCTCAATAGCTGAAGGAATCGTCAATAGTTCCTTTAACAACTTGTCTATATACCCTAAACGTTCGGTCTCATTATTCAAATTAAGAGAACGACGATAATACCGCATTTTAAAATTGAACAACGTGTCTCGCCCATGACGTATAAATTCCACAAAGGCTTCAGAACTTTTTTGCTTGATGTAATCATCCGGATCCAATCCCTCTGGAAAACTAATGATTTCCACATCAAAATGAGTTTCTTCACTCAAGAGAACTGCCGCTCGTTTAGTAGCTTCTATTCCAGCGTTATCTCCATCATAAGCGATGATGATTTTATCCGTGATCCGATCCAACATATGGATCTGTTCATTGGTTAAACTGGTCCCCATTGTAGCGATGGCATTGGTGACTCCTGCTTGATAAGCAGAAATAACATCCATAAAACCTTCAAACAAAATCGCTTCTTTTTCTTTCCGAATCGTAGAACGGGCTCGCTTGTAATTGAACAATACTCTGCGCTTGTTGAATAAAGCTGTTTCAGGACTGTTTAAATATTTAGGTTCCGTAAAATGAGGATTTTCCGTAGCTTTAAAAAGCCTTCCTGAGAAAGCCACCACTTTCCCTTGCTGGTTTTCAACGGGAAATAAAATCCGATTGGAAAAACGGTCCATTTTGTCGCCATTCTCACGGGTGATAAATAATCCGGATTCTTCCAACTGTTGATCTGTATAATTTTTCCCTTTTAAATACTGCAATAATACCGTTCGTTCCTTTGGCAAAAAACCGATCTTAAAGGTTTCTATAGTCTCAGTGGTTAGACCACGTTCGAATAAATAGTTTAACGCTTCTTCACCTGCTGTAGTATTTAATAAAATATGATGAAATAATTCTGTACTCTCTTCATGCATTTGAATGAGTTGATCATTTTTTGAATCTCCAGCCGAATGATACTGACTTTGTTGTTGAAGCAATTCATCGTCTAGAGGAATATTGCTCAACTCAGCCGTTTTGACAACTGCTTCCGGGAAAGATAAGCCATCTACTTCCATTAAGAAAGAATAGACATTTCCTCCTCGCCCACAGCTAAAACAATGGAAAATCTGCTTTTCTTCTGTCACTGAAAATGAAGGTGTTCGTTCCTCATGAAATGGACAAAAGCCAAATAAGTTTTTTCCTTGCTTTTTTAATTGGACGTATTGACTGACCACATCAGTAATATTGGTTTTTTGCCGAATCTCATTGATCGTCTCTTCAGGAATTCTTACTGCCACATCATTCACCTCGATCCATTCAAGACATCTATTTGTCAAACAAACAGTAAAAGTATCTAAGAGTCGCACCCATAATTAAGTGCGACTCAATTTTTCATAGCTATTATTATACACAACAATACATTATGTATTGTAGCATGAAACCTGATAAAACTCAAATTGAACTACCAAAGTGTCTACAGAAAAAACACTTCGGGTAGTCCTTATGAGACAACTGTTTTGATTTGTGTTTATTTAGCCTAACTGATTCTACTGAATGTGAGAGATTTTTTTAGAAACGTTGGTTCTTTTTTCCAATCCGAGCCAAATTACTTGAGCAATGGAAAAGTCGATCATACTATGCACGACAGTCCCTACCCCTACCAGCAGCAATACTGAAGTCATAAACCCTTGAGCATAGTAACCGCCTGTCATTCCCCCTGAAAAGTAAAACAAGGATACGACAGCGATTTCGCTTACGGCATGGATGATTCCAATCAAGAAAGAAAATAAGAAAGATTGCCCCTTTTCCTGAATCAATGAGAGCCTTTTTTTCAGCATTTGCGATCCAATAGCCACGAATATCACATGTGTCAGGGCTCTTAAAGTAACCACAATCGGAAACCCTCCTAAAAAGAATCCTGCTGTGGTCCCAAGCGCCACTGCAACAGCTACACTAGGTGAAATAAACATCGCAATAAAAATCGGGACGTGACTAGCTAATGTGAATGAAGCTGGTTCTAAAATCAGTTTTAAAGGACTGATCATGGGAATAAGAATCCCGATAGCAATTAAAATAGCAGATAATGTCAATTGATAAATATTTTTTCTTGTTTTCATGTGTATACTCCTCATACAACTTTTTTTACATGTGTCTTGACACCTGTAAGGTAATTATATAAGTTATGATTGAAATGTCAATACTAAATCACCCGCGGTATACAATATTCAATTCTTGTAACAAGCGCTTGATGCTCTCAAAGGTTTCTCGGTCTTCACAAGCGATGGTATGCAAATGAATGCCATTCGTTAGATCAGAAAGCAATCCTGTTTCGGTTTCCGACATGCGTCTCATAAAACGGTCTGCATCTTTCCGTGAAGCGATATTTAATCTCCCAGCCAATTCGCCATAAATCGGATGCTCAACGATCACATCCAATAATTCTCCCCCATTGTCCACTACTGTATACAATTCATCTTGTGTCTGGTCCACTGTATGTTGGCAGGCTATTTTCCCTATAAATTGTTTATGGGGATTCTGTGACCTGGCTGCCGAGTCGAGCAAATATCCTCTCGGTGTTGCAATAATGTCCACACCCGCAGCACGTAATAAAGATACATCTCCTACAACCACTTGTCTGCTGACACCAAATTGTTTAGCCAACTTGGAAGCACTAAAAGGAGTATGCTCTTTTTTTAATGTTGCAATGATTGATTCTCTTCGTTGACTAGCATCCATATTATCCGCCCTTTGTTCATTTTAAATTGATACTTCCATTATACAAAAAGAACTCCCTAAATCACAATGGGAGTTCTAATCTTTTATTTTCTAAACACCAATCTATGAAGAAAATTGAACGTCATACAATTTCTTGTAGGCGCCATTTAATTTTATCAATTCGTCATGGTCTCCTTGTTCTGCAATGCCCTCTTCATTCACTACCACAATGCGAGTAGCATTTTTAATAGTTGCCAGTCGGTGTGCAATAATCAAAGTTGTTCGTCCTTTAGCTAATGACTCCAGTGAATCTTGAATCACTTGCTCTGTTTCCGTATCTAATGCAGAAGTCGCTTCATCAAGGATCAAAATAGGCGGATTTTTTAAAAACATTCGCGCTATCGACAACCGTTGCTTTTGTCCTCCTGAAAGTTTGACTCCGCGCTCTCCCACTATACTGTCTAAGCCTTCTGGCATACTATCTACGGCTTTTTCCAAATGAGCTAATTGAACAGCCTGTTGTATTTCTTCTTCTGTCGCATCTAGTTTCCCATAACGGATATTTTCACGAATCGTTCCTGGAAATAAGAATACGTCTTGCTGAACGACACCGATTTGATCGCGTAAAGATTGGAGTGTCACTTCTTGGATATCGTAACCATCGATGGTGATTTTACCGGAATCAATTTCGTAAAAACGAGGCAGGAGATTACAGATCGTTGTCTTTCCTGCTCCACTTGGACCAACAAAAGCTACTGTCTCACCCGCTTGGATCGACAAGTCGATTGCCTCTAAAACAGGTGCATTCCCTTCATAACTAAAAGTCACATCTTTATATTCAATATTACCCGTTAAGCCAGACGTTTCAACAGCAGTAGGCTTGTCGTGGATCTCTGGTTTCAGATCCAGTTCTTCAGCAAAACGCTTGAATCCAGCGATACCTTTAGGGTAGCTTTCTATCATCGTATTGACTTTTTCAATGGGACGCACAAATACATTAGCCAATAAAATAAATCCGATAAAATCTCCGTAACTGATTTCTCCTTGGATTGTATAATAAGCTCCAAAAAACAAAGCAAACAAACTGATCAATCGAATCAATAAATAATTGTAGGAGTGGCTGATTCCCAGCATTTTAAAAAATAACAGCTTCGATTGTCGGTAAGCCTGGTTCAATCCTTCAAAGCGTTTGCTTTCATATTCTTCATTTGCAAAAGCTTGAACGACACGGATTCCTCCAACAGCTGCCTCAATACCGGCACTAAAATCTCCCATATTCTTGTAAATACGTGTATTGACTTTTGTCATTTTTTTATTGAAAAAGGCTAATGCAATAGCGATAAATGGCACTAAAATAAATGTGGCGATTGCTAGATCCGTATGTATCTGCATCATCATGTAAAAAGCACCCGATAAGGTAAAGATCGTGATAAAAATATCTTCCGGACCATGGTGAGCTACTTCAGCAATCTCAAATAGATCCGAAGTCAATCGAGTGATCAGCTGACCGGTCTCTCGGTTGTCGAAATAACGAAAAGATTGCCGTTGCAAATGAGAATACAGATCTCTGCGCATATCTGTTTCAATGTTCGTTCCTAATTTATGGCCATAATAAGTGACCACATACTGCAATAATGTTGTAATGACATATAAAAGCAGTAAACCAATGGACGAGGCAACGATCAGACGCCAATTTTCAGAAGGCAATAATGTATCGGTCACTTCACTGACTACTAATGGAAAAGCCAATTCCAATACGGCGACTACTACAGCTGAACTAAAATCCAGTGTAAACAATTTTTTGTATGGTCGATAATAATTAAAAAAGCGTTTTAGCATGTTTTCCCCCTAATGTATCCCCTATTTCTATCCCTTTTTTTCAATGAATTCTTTCAAAATCACTACATGGTTGTATGTTTCATTTTTTGCAGCATACACTAACGTTACCGGCTGGTGACGAAGTAAATCGTGAACTTTTTGAATAAATTCTGGTGCCTGAGGATTCTCCTCTAGTTCTTGAAGGTATCGCATTTTGAAAGGCTCAAATTTGTCAGGATCATGACCAAAAGCTTTTCTGGCTTCAGTCGTGGGGGTGATTTCTTTGCACCATTCATCGATATCGGCGTCTGCTTTTTTTACCCCCCTCGGCCAAATGCGATCCACTAAAATACGGTAACCGTCATCAGGAGCTGACTTTTCATAAACCCGTTTCATTTTTAATTCTTCCATCAAAAGAACCCCCCTTCTCACTATGCTGTGTAAAAGCTTGTTTCATTTAAAAAAGAACTCCACTAAGAAAGAAGATCCCTAATGGAGTAACAATGAAACATTATTTTATCACGAGTTTATCTAAGCTGGCAAAAGATAACGTGAAGTCCGCTATTCGGTGAAGAATAGACAAACGGTTGTCTCTAACCTCTGCATCTTCTGCCATGACCATGTTTTCATCAAAGAAAGCATTGATGATCGGTGCTAAGTCAGCTAACGCTGTGTATTTTTCTGCGATCGTCAACTCGGCATAACGGTCTTTAAGCAACAGAACATTGTCATACAAGTTCTTTTCAGAAGTTGTTTCAAAACGTTCCGGTTTAATGACAGCCTCTGCATTGGCTTTGCTGGCTAAATTCAATGCTCTGGAGATTGCTTCAATTGTTGGTTTGAAATCTTTTTTCGCACTTTCGCTCGCTAAAACTTGAGCTGTTTCAATAATTTGAATGATGTCATCTTGAGTAGAATCCAATGCCGCATCAATGACATCATGGCTCAATTGAAGACCGTTCAACAATTGACGCACTCTTCCTTTGATAAAAGCAAGTGCTTCTGTATCCGTTTTTTTGAATCCTTCTAACAGCAATGAAGTGCTTTCTTCTAATTGAGTTAAAATCGTGTTCCAAATCGTACGAACAGGGAACGTCCATTGTTTATCTACCACAATACGAATCATCCCGTAAGCTTGTCTTCTTAAACCAAATGGATCATTTGAACCTGTTGGAATAACTCCAGCAGCAAACAAACTCATCACACTATCTAATTTATCCGCAATAGCCAATACTGCCCCAATGTTGCTGACAGGCAATTCTCCTTCACTAGAAATCGGTTGGTAATGTTCACGGATTGCTTGGGCAACTGCTGCGTTTTCGCCAAACAACACCGCATATTTCTCACCCATAATTCCTTGCAATTCAGGGAACTCATCTACCATATTGGTCACTAAATCAAATTTATAGATAGCCGCTGCTCTATTTAAATCCGTCAATTCTTGTTCAGTTAACCCAACTTGCTTACCAATAACTTCTGCAAATAATCCTACACGCTGCATTTTGCTGAACATAGATCCTATTTTTTCATGGAACGTAACAGATTTCAATTTTTCTAAACAGCTAGCGATCGACAATTTTTTATCTTCCTCAAAGAAGAAATTAGCGTCATCCAAACGTGCGACTAATACTTTTTCATTTCCTTTAGCCACGTTCTCAATGTGATCGGCATTTCCGTTGCGAACAGAAATGAAATAAGGCATCAAGTTGTTTTCTGCATCCAACACATAAAAATAGCGTTGGTGATCTTTCATAGAAGTGATCAGCACTTCATTTGGTAAAGATAAGTAAGTTTCGTCAAATGTTCCATAAAAAGCTGTCGGGTATTCGACAATATTGGTTACTTCTTCCAAAAGGTCCTCATCCATCGGAACAGTCCAATGGTGTTCAACTGCTAATTGATTAATTTGTTCAACAATCAGCGCACTTCTTTCATCATTGTTTGCAATGACAAATTCTTTTTTAAGTGCATCTTCATAATCTAATGCATCTTTAAATTCCACATCGGTTCCTAAGAAGCGGTGACCACGGCTGGTGTTCGATGTTTCGATATCCAACACTTTAAACGGAATCACTTGATCATCTGCTAAAGCAGCGATCCAATGAATCGGGCGGATGTATTTTAATGAATAGTCTGCCCAGTGCATACTGACCGGGAATGTCATAGCTGTGATGACTTCTGATAAATGCACCAAAATGTCCATAGCTGCTTTTCCAGGAATAAATTTATCCACGTGCACGTATTCGATACCTTTGATTTCTTTTAAATAAATGTCATCTGTTGTCAGGCCTTGTCCTCGAACGAATCCTTGTGCAGCTTTGGACCAATCTCCGTTTTCATCTAAAGCGATTTTTTTTGCCGGTCCTTTAGCGGTTACTTCTTCGTCTTCTTGCTTTTCAACAACTTCATGTATCAATACAGCTAAGCGACGTGGAGTAGCATATGACTTGACTTCACCAAAAGCTAAACGATTTTCAGTCAAGAATTTTTCGATTCGTTGCATCAATTGGATGCGACTTTGAGTGATTACATTTGCGGGCATTTCTTCTAGTCCGATTTCAAGCAATACATTATGACTCATATTATTCAGCCTCCTCCAATTGAATTTCTTCATTCTTTAATAATGGGAATCCTAGTTTTTCGCGTTCATTTACAAAAGCTTTTGCGATTGCTCGTGCCATATTACGAATGCGCGCTAAGTAGCCGGCTCTTTCGGTAACCGATACTGCTCCTCTAGCATCCAGCAAATTGAAGGCGTGGCTGCATTTTAGAACGTAATCGTATGCTGGATGAACCAAACCTGCTTCAATTTGTTTTTTGGCTTCTTTTTCATACTCATCAAAGAAATTCAATAGCATTTCTTGGTTGCTATGATTGAAAGCATATTGAGAATGTTCGTATTCTGGTTGAATAAAGATCTCTCCATATTTTACACCTGTTGTCCATTCGATATCGTATACACTATCCACTTCTTGGATGTAAGAAGCAAGGCGTTCTAAACCATAAGTAATCTCACTGGTGACAGGTTTACATTCCAAACCGCCTACTTGTTGGAAATAAGTGAACTGAGTGATTTCCATTCCGTCTAACCATACTTCCCATCCTAAACCGGCACACCCCATAGAAGGATTTTCCCAGTTGTCTTCTACAAAACGGATATCGTGTTCTAACGGATTAATGCCTAATAATTTCAAACTTTCCAAATACAATTCTTGGATGTTTTCAGGTGACGGCTTCATCACAACTTGGAATTGATGGTGTTGGAATAAACGGTTAGGGTTTTCTCCGTAACGGCCATCAGCTGGTCTTCTTGAAGGTTCTACATAAGCTGCATTCCATGGTTCTGGTCCTATTGCGCGTAAAAAAGTATACGGGCTCATCGTTCCGGCACCTTTTTCTGTATCATACGCTTGCATTAACATACAGCCTTGATCAGACCAATATTTTTGCAGTGTTAAAATGATTTCTTGAAAGGTTAAACTGTCTTTTTTCATCTGTTTCCACTCCTCATTTTTGTCTTGAAATAGAAAAAAGCCCCTATGCTCAACGACTTGGTTAAGCATAGGGACGATTATATATTAACCGCGGTTCCACCCTAATTCTAGCATCGTTTAAACCGCTACTAGCATCTTTGTTGGTTTCAGCTCCAGATGCCCTTTCAAAATTCACTCTTTATTTGGCTCACACTATCCCAAATTCGCTTAGATAAGAGATTCAAATTTTTACTTTTTCCTTCATCGCTGTTTCTTCAATTCTTTATTATAATAGCCTCTTTTTAGAGAGGTTGTCAATCTTTTCTATCATTTTTTTCAGGATTGCGCGAGTCTTTGAGCACAGTGCTCCAACTCCCCATTTTTTGGATAAAGCTTTTGCTTTTCAGCTTGAGTCCTACTGAATCATCATAGATTTGATCAATTAAAAATTGAACTTCTTTTTTTGTTTCTTCTTTTACACTGATATTGCCGATTTGGTCTAATGAAATCCTTGAAAATAAACGAATAAAGTAGATGCTTCGTTGACTTGCATGGTACCGATGCTGGTCCATATGCCAATGTTGCTGACACAACAATCCCCCATAATTCAACGAATAATCAAATGGACCATCTGTATTGCCGCACACTCTGCAGCCTCTTAATTCAGGTGCTACCCCAAAATAAGGCAGCAACTGAATCTCAAAAATATTCATAATGATTTCCGGGTCTGACCCTTCATCTATTTCTCTCAAACTAGCTGATAGCTTGTGGTATAACGTACCATCCGGTTTCCTGTCTTCTAAAGCTACATCAACCAAACTCAATAAATAAGTTGCATACGCGTTCAAGAAAATATCCGTTTGCATACTTTTGTATTGTTCTTGATCTTTGGCATCATTTAGAAAGCATAAACCAGTATCTCGAACATCACCAATATAAGTGGCTTTTGTAAAAGGGAGAATGGCAGTTTTCATTTTACTATTTCGCTTGCCTGTCCCTCTGCTAAAAAACATCAATTTACCGAAACGATCGGTAAATAGTTTAACTAAGTGATCTGTTTCGCGATGTTTTTTGACAGATAGCACAATGCCTTCAAATTCTTCAATTTGAGACAACTTCTCCACTCCTTTTTAACTGAATTTTAGAATCTTTCATCTTATAACATGGGTAGAAAGTTTAGGCTCATAAATGAGAATTCTTAACCACTATTTTCTAGAAAATTTCAGAATCATTTTTTTACCAACGTTATAAAATAGACATCTATTTTTAGTAATCTTCAGAACGATACCCAAAGTCTTGCAAGTTGGTTTGACGGTCACGCCAATCTTTTTGAACTTTGACCCATAAGTCTAGATAAATTTTATCTCCCAGCAATATTTCAATATCTTTTCTAGCTCGAATCCCGATATCTTTCAGCATTTTACCGCCTTTTCCGATAATGATTCCTTTTTGAGTAGAACGTTCCACGATGATTGCTGCGTGAACTTGAACTTTATCGGTTTCGCTGCGCTCGATCTTTTCCACGACAACAGCTACTGAATGCGGTACTTCTTCACGAGTCAATTGCAAGACTTTTTCACGAATCAATTCTGAAATGATAAAGTACTCAGGGTGATCCGTCACTTGATCTTCAGGATAAAATTGAGGTCCTTCAGGCAAGTAGCTGGTCACTTCTTTCAACAAAGTCGGAACATTGTTTCCTTCTTTAGCAGAGATTGGCACGATTTCAGCGTAATCCATTGTTGTTCTGTAATCTTCAATGATCGTTAATAATTTATCTGGGTGAACTTCATCGATTTTATTGATGACTAAAAAGACAGGCGTTTTGCTCTCTTGCAATTTATCAATGATGAAGTTATCTCCTGGGCCGCGTTTTTCTGTCGCATTGACCATAAACAAAATGACCTCTACACCTTTAAAAGAACTCAAGGCTGAATCAACCATGAAGTCACCTAAGCGATGTCTTGGCTTATGAATCCCAGGGGTATCGATAAAAATAATTTGTTCTTCTTTAGTGGTATAGATCCCTTGGATTTTATTTCTTGTCGTTTGCGCTTTATCACTCATAATCGCAATTTTTTGACCTACTACTTGATTTAAAAATGTTGATTTCCCTACATTTGGGCGTCCTACAATAGATACAAACCCTGATTTATAATTTTTCTTAACCATATTAAACCATATCCTCCGATCGAAATGCTCCAGGCAGAAGCTCTTTAACTGTTGTTGCTAATTGTTTGCCTTTTTTATTGGTCAGCAATACCGGCATATCTGGTTCACAAAATTCTGCCATCACTTGACGACAGGCCCCACATGGCGAAATTGGTCCATCAGTGTCTCCAGTTACTACTAAATAATCAAACTCTTTTTTTCCTTCTGAAACAGCTTTAAAGATAGCTGTTCGTTCAGCACAATTGGCTAATCCATAAGAGGCATTCTCAATATTGCAGCCTGAAAAAAATTCTCCATCTTTTGTGACAAGTGCAGCCCCTACTGGAAAGTTTGAATAAGGTACGTAGGCACGATCTAACATGGCTGTTGCATTATCGATTAAAGTTTCTACAACTGTATCGTTTGGTTTCATTTAATTTTATCTCCTTGGGAATAAGTATTTTCAACACATCTGTTCACTCTATTAAAAGAACCAGCTCAGTATCTTGGGCAACAAAATATAGCTACCAACAACAACTGAAAATAAAGAAGTCACTAGTACTGCTGACGCCGCCATGTCTTTAGCTTTTTTTGCAATGGGATGATATTGATGATCGGTAACTAAGTCTACCACATTTTCAATCACTGTATTCCATATTTCCATGACAAAAACTAAAAAGACACATAAAAACATCCAAAGCCATTCTGCTGATGAAAGTTTACAAAACAGACTAAATAAAAGAACTAAAAAACCCAATGTTACATGCGTCCGCATGTTCCGTTCTTCTCGAAATACAGTTACGACTCCCATAAAAGCATATTTAAAAGAATCAAGGTATCTTCGGTTTTTTGTACTTTTTTTATTCTCGTCCAAGACCATACTCCTCTAAAATTTGTTTTTGCAGTCCAAACATTTCTTTTTCATCTTCTTCATTCATATGGTCATACCCATTTAAATGTAAAAAACCATGTAACGCTAGGAAGCCTAACTCTCTTTGGAATGAATGGCCATATTCAACAGCTTGTTCCTTCGTTCGATCAATGGAAATAATAATGTCTCCAATGTTTTTAGGAATCATTCCTTCAAAATCTCCTAAAAAGAATTCCGGTTCGTCATCTACTTCGTCTTCCAATGCAAAGCTGATGACATCTGTAGGTTGATCTTTATCTCGGTATTCACGATTGATCTCTTGTATCCGGGGGTTCGTGACGAACGTAACAGACACTTCTGTATTGTCCGGTAATGCAAGTTTTTTTGCAGCAAATTCTAAAATCGTACTGACCAACTCTTTATGTTCTTCTTCAACGGTATTGGTTTCATCAAATAAATCTAATTCCATAGAATAACCACCACTCCTTTAAAATGTTTATTGGACCTTATTTTGTTGGTTCTGTTTTAGGGTATTCGATCCTGCTATGGAAGGTCCCCACTAGATTGTCTACTAAAGCCGCTTCAACGATCCTTAGTTCTTTCATTGTAATGTCACATTCATCAAATTGTCCATCTTTTATTCGATCCACGATCAATTCATGAACAAATTCTTCGATTGACTGTTTAGTTGGTCTGGACATGGAACGACAGGCTGCTTCTGCACTATCTGCAATATTGATCACGGCTGCTTCTTTTGTTTGAGGTTTAGGACCTGGATACCTAAAGTCGCTTTCGTTGACCTCACTGTTTTCCTTTTTAGCCTGAGCGTAAAAATATTTCATTAAAGTCGTCCCATGATGCTGCGCACAAATATCAATAATGGACTGTGGCAGTTTGGCCTCTTTCAATATTTTGATTCCTTCAGAAACATGCCCAAAAATGATTTCCTTGCTTTCGTAAGGTGTCAACAAGTTGTGTGGATTGTCCATCCCACTTGGCAGATTCTCCACAAAAAACAACGGATGCGTCAACTTCCCTACATCATGGTAATAGGAAGCTACTCGAGCAAATAGAGAATCTCCTCCTATAGCACTGACAGCATTTGAGCTGAGATTGGCCACCATCAAACTATGGTGATAAGTTCCAGGCGTCTTCGTCAGCAACAATTTCAACAATGGTTGATTCGGATTGGATAATTCTGTCAGTGTCAAAACAGCATTATCTGTATAATAGACGTCAATGTAAGGAATCAAGATCGTTGCTAATGCATATGCCAGTACGCCGCTTAATACAGAATACGTCACCATCAGTAAGGTCTGCAGGGTAAAGATAGGCTGGTTAAGGTAAAAAATCATGGACAACATCACTATACCATTTCCAACAATCATTGACCAAAGTAAGTTCCCCTCTATTCTTTGTTCTTTTCCTTGTCTTATCAAAGCTCCAAACAATCCACTCAATACGTAGATCAGAGCGATGACCAATGCAGTAGTGGTTCCTCTGTAACCCGTGTAAATAAAAATCGAAAAGGCGGGTAAAAAGGTATTTGCTAAATAGCCGAATCTAGGGGACAAAAAGGCATTTATCAGTAGAGGTGCTAATGCTGCCGGGTATAGAAAGGCGATATTGTTGATACCGGCTAATTGCAACAGCTGCAATCCTTTCATGATCGCTACACTGGCGATAATCACCAAGCTATATAGTACTAATACCTTAGAAAAATCTTGAGAGGCAAGGGATTCTATTTTGCTGATTACATAGATTCCTAATAATTGGGCTATCAATAGCACCAGCAAGCTGTAAAGCATATGGTATGAAGGTTCATCATCCAGCATGCCTAATAGTTCCAATTGGTGCATGTCTGCACTGTCTACTACATGACCTTCTTGAACAATCACTTGTCCTTGCAAAATCATAACCGGCTGAACATTTCTGACTGCTTCTTGACGAGCTTGTTCGGTAGCTTGCTCATTATAAATATTATTTTCTATAATTGCATGTTCTAATATCAAATTAGCAATTCTTTGGTATGTATTATCTAATTCCACGTATTGAAGACTATCCTGCGCATCTTCTATCACTTGGTTCATCTCTTCCAAACGAATCGGTGCAGCCATTTTATCAGAAACGACTGTTGTCAAAGAGTCATTTAATGTCTTCAACGTACCCGCCGGAGCCTCTAACAATGAAGTAATCGCCCATTGCGGCAATGCTGAGATGAATTCTTGCGTTTCTTGTTCTAAATTGTTTGTTTTATTTTCAAACAAAGCGTATTTTTCTTCTGCAGTTAGCGGTTCTACAGTTGGAGTATTTGGTGTCTCCCCATCTGTATCTTCAGGATTAGCAGCTTGGAAGCTTTCCACTTCTTGAGTATACATTTTGTTGGCTTCTTTTTGCACTTCTTCAATCGTCACAAATAGAATCTGTACTTTTGACAATTGGACTTTTTGTATTTCTGAATTAAAACTGTAGACCGGTGCTACATTATCTTCTGCAACCTTCTGATTGGCTTCTGTTTGTGCAGTATCTTCTACTGTTGCATTTGCTCGAATGGTATTATCGGCTACTTGGTACAACTGGATATCCAATATGGCCGGTTGAATACCGCTATACATCAATAGAAATAAAATAGAGGAAAATAACAGCATGATTAAAGGCACAAAAAACTTCCCTACTTTTTTTCGCAGTGCAGTGAACGCTCTCATCATGTGTATTCTCCTCCAGTTGTGGTTATTTCTTGTTGTCTTGATTTAATAAAGATTCATTTTTCTCTTCACTGTATGCCGCTATAATGCTTGCAACCACAGGATGGCGTACGACATCTGAAGCATCAAAGTAAGAAAAATGGATGCCTTTAACGGATTTCAAAACTCTTTCAGCATGTACTAAACCGCTCATCGTTCCTCGCGGCAAATCTATTTGCGTTACATCGCCGTTGACAATCATTTTTGACCCAAAACCTAAACGGGTCAGGAACATTTTCATTTGCGGGACAGTTGTATTTTGTGCTTCATCTAAAATGACAAAAGCATCATCCAGCGTTCTCCCTCTCATATAAGCTAAAGGAGCAATTTCGATGACTCCACGTTCCATCAAACGAGCAGTATGTTCCGATCCAAAAATGCTGTACATAGCATCATAGATGGGCCTCAAATAAGGGTCAACTTTTTCTTTTAAATCTCCAGGTAAGAATCCTAGACTTTCACCGGCTTCTACAGCAGGACGACTGATAATGATGCGTTTGACTTCCCCTTTTTTCAAAGCAGACACTGCCATCACGACAGCTAGATACGTTTTACCAGTACCAGCCGGTCCGACACCGAAAACTACATCATTTTTTTGAATGGAATGAACGTATTGACGCTGACCAAATGTTTTTACACGAATCGGTTTTCCACCTTGGTCTTTTCCGATTTCTTCTTCATACATACTAATAAATTTTGATAAATTGCCTCGATTTGCCATTTTTATTGCCGTAACAATATCAGGTTGTCCAATTTGGATACCCGTTTTTAATAATTCTTGCAGCTGAATAAAGATTTCGCTGACTAAGTCGACATTTTCTTTAGATCCACTAATTTCTAATTTGTCTCCACGACTATGGATCACCACATCCATCGCATCTTCAATCAACGTTAAATGCTTATCTTGGTTGCCAAATAAATTAACGGCACTATCAGGATTTTTTAGTTCTAATACGCGGGTTTCATTTGTAAGTTCAGACAATCAGCAGACACTTCCTTTTTTTATTTATACAAATCATAGCATATTTCACGAGTAAAAAGAACCTGCACTCACATAAGTAGGGAATAAAAAAATGCTTCAAAACTTTTTTTTAGTTAAACTTGAAAACTAGAAAGGGGATTTTTTGGATTTAAAATGAGCTACGATCAAATAAAGCGTGGAAGCTACCAGACCAAAGCTCCCAGCATACAGTAAAAACCTGCCTAAAGGGTAGTTCACTGCATATTCTTTTTGTGCTCTAAGCAATTCCTCATCTCCCATAAGGTGAAAATCTTGAATAGGAATCAGAATGGCCCACAAAAAATAGCCGAAAATAATGGCTATTATGGACAGGATTAAACAAGCCAGCATCAGTTTCTTTTTATCTACTTTCATTAATGATCCTTCCTTCTTAGTTTTAAAGTTGTCACTCACATTCTATACTAAATTAGCGCTTACGCAAAGTTAAGAAAAGTTCATCATTTCGCGAGAGATTCCGCAGTCAATTACAGAATAAATAAAAAAGATGATTCGAATTTTCATTCGACATCATCTTTTTTTTTGAAATCATTCACATGAAACAGTAACCTAAGAAAGTTGTTGTTTCACAATTCGATTGATATCATTTCCATCAGCTTTGCCTTTTACTTTTGGCATGACGGCACCCATTACTTTACCAAAATCTTTTGCTGATGTTGCATTTACAGAAGCAATAACTTCTTGAACAACAGACTGAAGTTCTTCTTCAGTTAACTGTTTAGGCATATATTCTGCAACGATCGCAATTTCATTTTCCAGAGGATCCACCAAATCTTGTCGATCTGCCTTCTTGAACTCTGTTAATGAATCACGTCTTTGTTTCATTTCACGAGAAAGAACGGCTAATTCGTCTTCTTTGCTCAATTCAGTGCCTTTTTTGATTTGTTCGTTTTGTAATGAAGATTTTATCATGCGCAATACAGAAAGTTTATGTTTGTCTTTAGCTTTCATGGCTGTTTTAATATCATCATTAATAGTAGTTAATAGAGTCATGCTTCTTCAACCTCAATTCTAAAAACTTCCAAGATTAATGCTTGCGTTTTCTAGCTGCTTCGGATTTTTTCTTACGCTTCACGCTAGGTTTTTCATAAAATTCCCGTTTGCGAGCCTCTTGCATTGTACCTGTTTTAGAAACGGTACGTTTGAAGCGACGAAGAGCATCATCAAGAGATTCATTGTTCTTAACGACTGTTTTTGACATATTCAATTACCCCCCTCCGTGCTATTTAAGTAACCGTTATTTCTTATGCATAAATTGCATAATTAAAAAACTGTCCTTCTATATTATATCGAATCGTTAAAGCCACGTCAATATGACTTTGCTGTTATTCAAAAAAATATGCGTTTTTTCTTTTAGACGATAAAACCCGTTCTTTCCAAGGGCCTCTGCCTAACTTGCAGGTAATAGACACTCCTCGCATGTCCCGAAAATTTCAAAACGGTGAGAGGTTATTTGGCACCCATTTAATTGATCTTCAAAAAAGTTCATGGGACACATTTCAATTTTTTTCGTTTTTCCGCATACAGTACAGATAAAATGATGGTGATGACCAGAATGGGAGCAATTCAATCGAAATAGCTTTTCTCCGTTTAATTCAGTTTCTTCCACAATATCTAGTTCAACAAAAGTATACAAATTGCGGTAAATCGTATCGTAGCTGATATTTGGATACTTGACTTTCAAAAACTGCTGCACTTCCTTGGCAGTGATATAACGATTTTCTTGATTAAAATAACTCAAGATATTTTCTCTCTTATCGGTATATTTATATCCATGATCTTTCAATATTCCAATAGCATTTTCCACTTCGTTCACAGGAATCTAGCCTCCTTTAAAACGGACTCGTTTCGATTTATAGTATACCACGACAACGTGGTAAATCAAGTTCTTTATGATACCTCTCTCGTAAAATAAACAGAAGAAGTCTGTTCAGCCTATAATTTTACTCTTTAATCCGTTATACTAAAAGGGTATACAGAAAATGACTGGATTGCAACCACTATTTTTAAACACTCGGGAATAGTTTGACAAATGAAACAGCTATTTCACACTTTTTAACTATTCTTTCCGTTTGATCGTCCCAAATACATTGTTAAAGGAGAAAACAGTTATGGAAATTAATCACCCGGTAGACATCTACATTGTATCAGATTCAGTAGGAGGGACTGCCAACTCAATAGGCAAAGCAGCGATGGCGCAATTTCCATCCGCCGATATCAAATTACATGGCTACCCTTTTATTCGTGGGGAAGATACGTTGATTTCTATATTAGAAAAAGCTCAACGTCAAAATGCTATGGTTCTTCATACCTTAGTTTCCGATAACTTGAGCCAAATCGCTCAAGAATATTGTTCAAAAAATGCGATTTTTTGTGTAGATCTGTTAAGTCCAGTTATTCGAGAAATCCAAAATCGTTCTGGCATCCAGCCTTTGCATAAGCCAGGTGCGTTGCATGAAATGGACCAAACTTATTTCGATCGTATCAAAGCGATTGAATTTGCAGTAACGTATGATGATGGAAGAGATCCTAAAGGTTTCTTAGAAGCTGATATTGTTTTACTAGGTATCTCAAGAACTTCGAAAACACCTTTGAGCATGTTTTTAGCTAACTTAAACTACAAAGTCGCTAATTTGCCATTGGTACCAGAATCTCATATACCTGAACAACTGTGGCAAGTAGATCCTAAGAAAATTGTCGGTTTGACCAATAATTTGGACATGATCAATTCTATCCGTAAAGAGCGTATGATCGCTTATGGATTAAATCCAGATACTCCTTACTCCAATAAAGAACGAATCGAAAAAGAGTTGGCATTTTCCAATAATTTATATGAAAAATTAGGTTGCTTAGTGATCAATGTTGAAAAAAGATCCATCGAAGAAACAGCAGCTATCATTGTCAGTACCTTGCAATTAGACAAGAAGAAACAGAGTCACATTCAAGAATACGATTAAACAAAACAACTCGAGAAAAACTCACAGCACGAAGCTGAAGATCGTTTCTCGAGTTGTTTTTTATGGTTTAAAAAGCTGCACCATTCAAAATATCTTCTAATAGATCAGGATTAAATGTTTGTTCATTAAACATTTTTATTTCATGACCGTAAGGAGCTTTTTTATTTTTCTTGTCTTCTCCTACAAATGGAGTTTCCAATATTTTAGGCAGATCTGTTAATTGAGGGTGATGAACGATTTTGTTCAAAGCTTCGAAACCAATCGTTCCAAAACCAATATTGGCATGACGGTCTTTATGACTGCCCATTGGATTTTTCGAATCATTGACATGCACCACTTTTAAGCGATCTAGTCCAATGATTTTGTCAAATTCATTCAGCACCCCGTCAAAATCTTCTTTTACATTATACCCTGCATCATTGGTATGACACGTATCAAAAGTAACCGATAATTTGTCATTCAAGGTTACACCATCAATGATTTGAGCTATCTCATCAAATGAACGACCGATTTCGGTCCCCTTTCCAGCCATCGTTTCTAACGCTATTTGAGCTTTTTGATCCGCATGCAGAACTTCATTTAATCCTTTAATGATTTGTTGGATAGCTGCATCTGCACCAGCCCCAACATGTGCACCCGGGTGCATCGTAATTTGTCTAGCTCCTAGGGCTTCTGCTCGCTCAATCTCTGCTCTTAAAAATTCCACGCCAAAACTGAAATTTTCTGGTTTAATCGTGTTTCCTAAATTAATGATATAAGGTGCATGAACCACAATATCAGATAGTCCATTTTCCGCGATGAATGCTTCGCCTGCTGGGATATTCATTTCTTCTAAAGCTTTACGACGCGTATTTTGAGGAGCTCCTGTATAAATCATAAACGTAGAAGCTTTATAACTTGCAGCTTCTTGAGCTGCTCCTAATAACATTTCTTTGCCTTTCATTGAAACGTGTGAGCCGATCAAAACCATTTTTTTATTCTCCTGACTTTCTAATCTCTTATTTTCTTTATAGAGGACAGTGGAGAGAAGAATAGTGCTCGCTGCTTATTCTTCTGCTGCTGCTTCCTCATCTGATTCGATTTTTGTCGTTTGAATCGATAATTCTTCCAATTGCTTACCGCTCACTAAACTTGGAGCTTGAGCCATTGGATCAACTGCACTTCCGTTTTTAGGGAAAGCAATAACTTCGCGAATATTGTCTTCGCCCGCCAACAACATTGCAAAACGGTCTAATCCTAATGCAATACCACCATGTGGTGGGAAACCATATTCAAGAGCGTTCAACAAGAAACCAAATTGTTCTTCTGCTTCTTCTTGTGTAAAACCAAGCGTTTTGAACATTTTTTCTTGAATGTCACGTTTATGGATACGTATTGAACCGCCTCCTAATTCATAACCATTCAATACAATATCGTACGCTCGAGCTTTTACTTTAGCAGGTTCGTTTTCTAAGAATTCTAATGTACTTTCTTCAGGCATCGTAAATGGATGGTGCACTGCAGTATAACGGCTTCCTTCTTCATCAAATTCTACTAATGGCCAGTCAACAACCCATAAGAATGCAAATTCATCTTGTGGAATCAAGTCTAATTCTTTTCCTAATTTCACACGCAACGCACCTAAAGCATCATAAACTACAGCAGCTTTGTCCGCTACAAACAACAGTAAGTCTCCAGGTTCTGCTTGAGTGCGTTCAATCAAAGCATCAGCATCGTCTGTAAAGAATTTTGCAATCGGTCCTTTAAGTCCATCTTCGTCAACTTTCAGCCAAGCCAATCCTTTAGCACCATAAATGCCTACAAATTCGCCTAAAGCATCAATGTCTTTACGTGAATAATTGGCTGCAGCACCTTTTACATTCAAGGCTTTTACCATTCCGCCATTGCTTACAGCTCCACTGAATACTTTGAAGCTGGAGTCTTTTACAATATCATTCAATTCAATCAATTCCATCGCAAAACGAATATCAGGTTTGTCGCTACCATAACGGTTCATGGCGTCATCATAAGACATTCGTGGGAATGGTAAAGTAACTTCAATTCCTTTAGTTTCTTTCAACACTTTTGCCAGCATATTTTCTGTAAACTCTTGAATTTCTTCAGGTTCTAAGAAGCTGGTTTCAATATCGATTTGAGAGAATTCAGGTTGACGGTCTCCGCGCAAATCTTCATCTCTAAAACAACGAACGATTTGGTAATAACGGTCAAATCCAGCACCCATCAACAATTGTTTAAACAATTGCGGGGATTGCGGAAGAGCATAAAAATGTCCCGCATGTACACGTGAAGGGACTAAATAGTCTCTGGCACCTTCTGGAGTAGACTTAGTCAAGTATGGTGTCTCAATATCAATAAACTCTTGATTGTCTAAAAAGTTCCGTACCGATCTCGTGATATTGTGGCGTAAAAGCAGGTTCTTCGTCATTTCTGGACGACGTAAGTCTAAATAACGATATTCCATACGCTTTTCATCCGAAACAGAAACGCCATCTTCAATATAAAAAGGAGTCGTTTTTGCTTCATTCAATACATTCACTTGGCGTGCTTCGATTTCAACATCACCAGTTGCGATTTTGTTGTTTTGCATGCCTTCTGCACGTTTTACAACTGTACCGGTTATTTCAAGAACGTATTCATTTCTAACAGACTCCGCTATTTCTAAAGCTTCTTTAGAGAATTTAGGGTTAAATACTATTTGAACAATTCCTTCACGGTCACGTAAGTCAATAAAAATCAAGTCACCTAAATCTCTACGTTTTTGTACCCATCCTTTTAACACAATCTCTTGTCCAACTAAGTCTTTCGTGACTTGGCCACAATATACTGTTCGTTTAGCCATTTTAAATCAACCCTTCTCTTTATCTTCTTTTTTCGTTCCGTTTAATCTTCTTTTTTGAAAAACTCATTGAAAGCTGTCATATCGGAAACTTTTAAATTAAACAATTTTTCAAAATCACCATCATAAATGTCTTCTAATTCCACGACGGATTCTTTTCCGCTCTTCATGACTTTAAAGTTGATCGTACCATTTTCCAATTCATTTTCCCCAAGTGTCAAGACCACTTTCGCATTTTTCTTGTTGGCAGTTTTAAATTGATTTTTGATTTTGCGATTCAAAAAGTCGCGATCAGCAGACAAACCGGCTGAACGAACCGCTTGAACAACTTTTAAGGATTCTAAGTTAGTGGATTCGCCAATACCGATGACGTACACGTCTAACGCTTCTTCTTCCGCCAACTCTATATCTTCAGCATTTAAAATGAGCAACAAACGTTCCATACCGATAGCGAAGCCAAAGCCTGGAGTAGCTGGTCCACCTACTTCTTCGACTAATCCATCATACCGTCCACCTGCACAAATGGTTGTCAATGAACCAAATGTTTCTGCTTCCGTCATCACTTCAAAAATTGTGTGGTTGTAATAATCCAACCCGCGAACCATATTGCTGTCGATTTCATAAGGAATATCTAAAGCTTCCAGCATTTCTTTTACTGCTTCAAAATGCTCTTTAGAAGTATCGTTCAAATAATCTAAAATAGAAGGCGCATTTGCTACGATAGCTTGATCTTTTTTGTCTTTGCTGTCCAATACGCGCAAAGGATTTTTGTGCAGTCTGGTTTTTGAGTCTTCACTCAATTCTTCAACATGTGGTTTCAAATAAGCAATCAACGCTTCACGGTAAGCCAAACGACTTTCCAGATCTCCCAATGAATTGATCACAAGTTTTAAACTTTCCAATCCTAATTCTTGAAACAGATCCATTGCTAAAGCAATTGTTTCAACATCTGTTGCCGGATTGTCGCTTCCAAATGCTTCAACCCCAAATTGATGAAATTGACGCATACGACCGCTTTGAGGGCGCTCATAACGAAACATCGGTCCTTGATAGTAGACTTTATACGGTTTAGCATGCTCTGGCCCAAACAATTTATTTTCGACAAATGCTCTGGCAATGGGAGCAGTCCCTTCAGGACGTAAAGCTAATTCCCTACCGCCCTTATCTTGAAAATTATACATTTCTTTGGAAACGATGTCGCTGGTTTCACCAACACCTCTTGAAAACAGGTCATAACTTTCAAAAATCGGTGTTCGAATTTCTTCAAATTGATAGTCTGCTAAAACAGCTCTAAAAATATCTTCTACGTATTGCCATTGTTTTGTATTCTCCGGCAACAAATCAGCTGTGCCTTTTGGTTTTTGAAATGCCATTATATGTGTCTCTCCTTCTTATCTACCCTTTTATCAAAAAAAAAATCGTCCTTATTCTGCTTGTGCAGAATAAGGACGATTGAACATGTCAACGTGGTACCACCTTGTTTTGAAAGCCATCAGCTTTCCTCAACGATTAACGCTCGTAACGCAGCAGCTTTTCACTACTGTCCCTCCAGAGTGTCTTTCGTTTTATCTCGCGTAGAATTTTTTTCAGCTCATGAAAATTCTCTCTTGATACGCTAATAAAGTTACTTCCTCTATCATTGGGGTCAGATATTTTGTATTAGTTAAAGATTACTAGAAAGACAACAGATTGTCAAGACACATTCTTGTTTCGTCACGTCATACGCATGAAAAGTACTTTCTCTCAAAAATTAAGGTCTTCTTTTTAAACTCTCTCTTAATAAGTAAGGGCGGCTCTATGGGGTGAAATTTTCTCGGAATGGACGGGTTTGCTTGTGGAAAGCCATGGGGACCGTCTGGAGCCTGTAGTCTCCTGACTTTCAAGCTTCAAACGGAATCGTAAGCGCTGAAGTGCCAACGCTCCCTAATTCACATTTCATCCTTTACATGGCTACAATCACCCCCTATTCCTACAGAAATATCACTGGTCTCAAACGAGTCACAGCTTAAAAAGCGTGTCTAAGTATTTCAGGAAGTTCAAAGAAAGCAGGTCTTTCTCATAATGAAGACCGAAGTCTTCCACTTCACTCAACAGATGGAAAATCTCGTTCATGTCGCCCGCCTCCGCATTTTTCTTTTAGCAGACCAGAGACGAGAGGATTCGTAATCTTATTTTTTATTTAAATTTTTTCATGCGTATGACGTGTTATTTCGTGATTCTCTAAAGATAATTTCTAAATTTTTCCAGTTCACCGTTAACCAGACCATTTCTTCAATGATTCTTTAATGGCAGACCACTTTATCTTTGGTATACAATAGCTTTACACAGCCCTTACCTTAATTGATTCTTCGCTCTTGAACAAACGTCTAACTCAATAAAGAAGAATAAATTAATCCCCTTTATATTTTAATTGCTTAATCAAGTAAACAATTGTTATAATTAAATACAACAGATTGTTCTTTTCTACATAAGTATGTAAAGAAAGTAGTGATACCTTTTATGCAAGACTCACCTATAGTACATAGACCTAAAAAAACAACTTTACTCATTATGATTGGTCTGTTCTTACTGTTGACAACCTATGCAACAGTTGCGATGGCTCAAACCAGTACAGTAGTCATCAACGCTAGTGTAGTCAATGTGAGAACGGGACCTGGTTTATCTTATGATGTCATGTCTCAAGTTGTGGAAGATGAAAAAGTTCAAGTTATTACTGAACAAAATGAATGGTACAAAGTGCGCATCAGCAACGATCAAGTAGGATGGATCGCAAGTTGGTTAGTAGACAATATTGAAATCAGTGCTGCTACAAACTTGGTAGGGACCATCACCCATCCTGAAGTAAATGTCCGAGCAGAGAGCAATACTGACAGTGACATTTTGGGCACTGTTACAGAAGGCACACAACTGACAGTCTTATTCCAACAAGAAGGCTGGACTCAAGTACAGTACTACAATCGAGTAGCTTGGATCAGTTCATCTTTAATTGATGTGAAAGTGACTCCTAAACAAGAGGCTACTTCTACTGTAGCTACAGAAAACAATGCGGCCGCTCCTATCCAACAAGTAACTGTTCGAACAGACGGCACGAATATTCGCAGCGGTCCTTCAATTGAAGACTCCGTTGTGGAAACAGCTTTTAAAGGCGATTCATTTGCTTTTGTCGAAGCAGTGGATGATTGGTACTTGATTAAATTGGCAGATGGAACACAGGGATATGTAGCCAACTGGGTAGTAGATTTGTCGGCGAACAATGAAGCAGCCCCTACTGCTAACATCACTAATATATCGGAAGCGACTATCGTGATTGACGCCGGACATGGCGGACACGACTCAGGTGCCTTGGCACAGAATTTCTATGAGAAAGAGGTCACGTTGAAAACAGCTAAACTGCTGGCAGCCCGCTTAAGAAGCGCTGGAGCGAATGTGATCATGACTCGTGACAGTGACGAGTTTATCGAATTACAGGATCGAGCTTATATCAGCAACAATAATCATGCAGATGCCTTTATCAGTTTACATTATGATTCTACTGAAACCAGAAATGAAATCAGTGGAACTACGACATATTATTATCATGAAGAAGAAAAAGCTTTGGCTGATTTGATCAACCTAAACTTAAGTCAATATGGTCCGTTGCCAAACAATGGCGTTCGCTACGGAAACTACTTCGTGTTAAGAGAAAATTATCAACCTGCAGTTTTGTTGGAATTGGGGTATTTAAATAATGATACCGACCAGCAAGTCGTAAATACAGACAATTACCGTTCTCAAATCGTTGAAGGCATCTATCAAGCCTTGAATCAATACTTTACACCTTAAAAAACAAAAACGGACATCCACTTCTTGAATCAGTGGATGTCCGTTTTTTATCACAGAAGTAATCATTACAAGAAACCATAAGACGTATTTTTTGTTATCTTAACTGCGAAACCTTTTGTTTGATCAATCCGCAAAACGATCACAAGGTTTTATTGGTTTCTTCTTCTGTGGTGTTCGTTATTTCTGTTTGCTGTCAATCAAGATTGTTACCGGACCATCATTGACTAGTGCAACTTGCATATCAGCCCCAAATTGGCCTGTTGCCACAGTAAACCCCGCATTTTTCAATTCCTGATTGAACGTTTCGTACATTGGTATGGCTTTATCAGGTCTGGCAGCATCAATAAAGCTAGGACGATTTCCTTTTTTAGTATTGGCATGTAAGGTAAATTGAGAAATGGATAAGATCTCCCCTTGAACATCCGCTAACGACAAGTTCATCTTTCCTTCTTCATCTTCAAAGATTCTCAATTTACTGATTTTACGTACTAAATAGTCTACATCTTCTTTGGTATCTGCCTCTTCGATACCGATTAAAAGTACAAAACCTTTATTGATTTCCCCTACTATTTTATCATCTATAGAAACTGAGGCTTTTTTTGATCGTTGAATAACTACTCTCACTGTTCAATCTCCTTTTCTCATCTTATCATACAAAAAGCGCATTCTAAGTCCGCAAATTAAGGACACTTTAATATCCTCCTTTGCTGGTCTTAAAATGCGCTTCGGTATCCTGTTGCTTGAATTTACGAAGTAATTCTTCGAACTGTGTAAACATCAGGGATATTTTTAATTTTATCGACGATTTTTTCTAATTGATTTAAGTTGACGATACCGATCGTCATCGTAACAGTAGCCATCTTGTTGTTGTCTATGCGGCCATTTACATTGCTGAGATTTTTTGTCTGTGTATTGACGACTTGTAAAATCTCATTCAATAAACCAGAACGATTGTATCCTTCAACTTGTAATTCAGCATTGTATTCTTTTCCAGCATTTGAAGTATCTTCCCACTCTACTTCGATCAGACGGTCTTCGACTTCTGGTGAAGCATGTACGTTCGGACAGTCTTTACGGTGGATTGAAATACCGCGGCCTTTGGTAATGTAACCAACGATTTCATCCCCTGGGACAGGACTGCAGCAGCGGCTCAAACGAGTTAAGAGGTTGTCTACTCCTTGAATGACCACCCCGCCATCATGTCGGATCTTCATTTTTTCTGGTTCAGCTTTTTTGGGTTTTAATTCGATCGTTTCAAGTTCCATGAATTTTTCATCATTTTTTCGATCGCGTCTTTCTTTTTCCGTCAAACGGTTGGCTACTACCAAAGCAGTCAGTTCGCCGTAACCAATAGCCGCAAGCAAATCATCTTCGGTCGTGAAATTAAATCTTTCCAAAAGTTTTTTCATATTACTTTTATTCATGAATTCTTTTGGTTGGAAACCCATTTCTAACAACTGCTTCTCCACTAAATCGCGACCTTTTGTGATATTTTGTTCACGGTCTTGTAATTTGAAAAAGCGTTTGATTTTATTTCTTGCTTTAGAAGTAGAAACAAAGTTGAGCCAGTCACGACTTGGTCCATAAGAATTGGTAGACGTTAAAATTTCTACAATATCCCCGGTCTTCAGCTTGTAGTTCAATGGAACGATTTTCCCATTGATTTTTGCTCCTACTGCTTTATTTCCGATTTCAGTATGCACACTGTAAGCAAAGTCTAACGGTCCTGAACCAGATGGCAGTTCCGTAACATCCCCTTTTGGTGTAAAAACATAGACTTTATCTTTAAAAATGTCCTCTTTGACACTTTGCATAAATTCATTGGCATCAATTGATTCGTCTTGCAACTCAATGATATCACTAAACCAAGACAGTTTATTACTGACTTGTTCGCCATCTATTTTCTTCGTGATACCTTCTTTATAAGCCCAATGCGCCGCAACCCCGTACTCAGCAATGTGGTGCATCTCTGCAGTACGAATCTGTACTTCTACTGGATTGCCGCCAGGACCAATGACAGTGGTATGCAAAGACTGATACATATTAGCTTTAGGCATCGCGATATAATCTTTGAATCTGCCAGGCATTGGTTTCCAACGCGTATGAATCGCTCCTAAAACCGCATAACAGTCTTTGATCGAACCCACGATTGCACGTATCGCCAGCAAGTCGTAAATTTCATTAAATTGTTTCTTCTGATCTCTCATCTTACGGTAAATAGAATAAATGTGTTTTGGCCGTCCGGTGATTTCCGCTTCCACATTTAAATCATCCACAGATTCTTGTATTTCAGCAATAGCATTCGCAATGTAGCGTTCCCGTTCTTCCCGTTTTGAGCTCATTAAATGCACGATACGGTAATATTGTTGTGGATTCAAGTAACGCAGCGAAGTATCCTCTAATTCCCACTTGATACGGTTGATCCCTAATCGATCTGCTAAGGGTGCATAAACTTCCAGTGTTTCGTTAGCAATGCGGCGCTGTTTTTCTGGACGGTGGTATTTCAAGGTCCTCAAGTTGTGCAAACGGTCTGCCAACTTGACCATGATCACTCTCATGTCATTTGCCATAGCTAACAACATTTTACGATGATTAGCCGCTTGTTGCTGCTCATGAGATTGAAATTGGATTTTTCCTAGTTTGGTTACACCATCGACCAATTCAGCAACTTCTTGTGAAAATTCATTGGCAATATCTTCAAAAGTATAATCGGTGTCTTCTACTACATCATGCAAAAATCCAGTAGCTACTGTGACGGGGTCCATCTTTAATTCAGCTAATATTCCTGCTACCTGGATCGGGTGAGTAATATAAGGTTCGCCCGATTTACGAAACTGCCCTTCATGAGCCTTTCCAGCAAAATCGCTTGCCTTTTTGACAAAAGCCACGTGGTTACTATTCATATAAGTTAAGGTTAGAGCAATAACCTCTTTGGCTGTATATTCTTTATTTTTAGGCATTTTGTCACCTTCTCTTTAATTTACTAAATCAGTATATAAAAATAGCACTCGAATCGAGTGCTATCCAACTGTTTAATCTCACATGTATTATACGCTGAATGGTTGTTTATTTCAATAGCTGCTTGAAGCATCTGATCCGGAAGCTTCGTTGTTCAGCAAAGCGATTCCGTTTGATGAACCTAAACGAGTAGCACCAGCTTCAATAAAGTCTGCAGCATCTTGAGCAGTACGAACTCCGCCGCTGGCTTTAACGCCTAAATCTGGTCCAACAGCACTACGCATCAATTTGATGTCTGTTACTGTAGCTCCGCCGGTTGAAAAACCAGTAGAGGTTTTAACAAAGTCTGCTCCAGCTTTTTTCGCGATTTCGCAAGCTCGAACTTTTTCTTCATCTGACAATAAGCTTGTTTCAATGATTACTTTTGTTAAAGCTTTTCCTTCAGCAGCTTTTACTACGCCTTCAATATCTCGTTCTACAGCAGCATCGTCTTTATCTTTCAACGCTCCGATATTGATGACCATGTCTACTTCAGTGGCGCCGTTTTGGATCGCATTTTTTGCTTCGAAAGCTTTCACTTCAGAAGTAGTTGCTCCTAAAGGAAAACCAATCACTGTACAAATTTCAACGTCTGAATCGTTTAAGTATGCTGCAGCTTTTTTGACCCAAGTAGGATTGACACAAACTGACATAAAATGATGTGCAGCAGCTTCTTCACACAACACTTTGATTTGTTCTTCCGTTGCGTCAGCTTTTAACAATGTATGATCGATATATTTGTTTAACTCTTTTACCACGATACATCCCTCTTTTCTGAATTCTCATTCTTAGTATACCTTACTTTTGTTTTACTGAACAAGACTTTTACAGCCCTTTTAACTCCATTGCAAAAGAAATAGCCGCTAAAGCATACAAAGGAGCTGTCTCTGTTCGTAAAATACGAGGTCCCAGTGAACAAACTGTAAAATTCCGTTCTTCCAATTGACTGATCTCGTTTGGAGACAACCCGCCTTCTGGACCAAACACGATCAAGACCGTATCATCGGGATTCAATTGGCTCAAAGTAGAACGAAAATTTTGCATCTCTCCATTTTTAGCATTTTCTTCGTAAGCTACTAAGCAAAAATCATATTCAGCGCTTTGCTGCAACAGCTCCGTAAACGTAGCTACCGCTTTTATTTCTGGTACCTTCGTCCGGTGAGCTTGTTCAGCAGCTTCTTGAGCGATTTTGCTCAATCGTTCTTGTTTTTTAGCCGCTTTTTTCTGATCCCATTTGACAATAGCGTACTCTGATTTGAACGGCAGAAAAGCATTTGCCCCAAGTTCCGTCCCTTTTTGAACGATCCATTCCAACTTATCGCCTTTAGGCAATCCGCTGGCGATGGTGATTCGTGCAGGCAACTCTTTGGATTGCGTTTCATCCGCTACCCATTTCAAATGAACTTCATCTTCCAGTACTTGAGCGATCACAGCTTTAAAGGCATTGTGATCTGGCAGTACTAGAATAACTTGATCCTTTTCTTTCATCCGCATGACACGAATCATGTGGTGGTACTGTTCACCTTGTACAATGATTTCAGCCGTTTGATAGTCAGACGGCTGTTCTGTTAAGAAATAACGCTGCACCGCTTAATCCTCCTCCACTTTTTGAGCAACAATCGCAAACCAGTCTTTCATTTGCAAAACTTGCAAAATAGTGAAGCCTTGTTTTGCCAATTCTTTTAAAATCAACTCTTTTTTTGATTCTATGATGCCTGAAGTGATAAAGAAGCCGTTTGGTTTCAATACACGCCAAGCATCTGGAATCAACGGCACGATGATTTCAGCTAAAATATTGGCTACAACAATCTCCGCTTCCCTGTCGATACCCTTCAATAAATCATTCGCTGACACATGAATGTTTGTTGCAAAGGTATTTAAGGCTACATTATCCTTAGCCGATCGCACAGCCACTTCGTCCAAATCAAACGCATGCACTTCAGCAGCTCCCATAGCCACGCTGGCGATACTTAAAACTCCAGAACCTGTCCCAACATCTAAAATCGTTTCTCCGCCTCTAATATACGTTTCCAACGCTTGTAGAGATAAGCGTGTCGTTGCATGAGTTCCCGTTCCAAATGCCAGACCTGGGTCTAATTTGATCACGATTTCTCCATCCATTGCAGGCTGATAATCTTCCCATTGAGGAGCAACCGTTAAATAACGTGTAATTTGTTGCGGATGATAATGTTTCTTCCATGCTGACGCCCAATTTTCTTCCTTAACATCGTTTACTTCTATCACATTCGGTTCGATAGACAAGCCAAATGATTTCAATAGTTCTATGCGTTGCTTGATTTCAGGCAATAACTCCAACAAGTTTGTGGTTTCAGGAAAATAAGCTTTCACTAAGGAACCTTCTGCTACATATTGTTGATTTTCTAAAATCCGTATTTCACCAAATCCATCATCTGGAGTGGATAAAAAATCTTGTACATTCTCAATAGCTACTCCGCCCGAACCTGCTTCAATAAAAATATTGGATACAGCTTCGATGGCCTCATTTGAGGTATGTACACTTACTTCATTCCATTTCATACTACTGTTAACTCCTCTCGTTTTAGGCCGTTAAAATTTTGGATAAGGGACTAATTTAGTTTCGTAACGATCGGTAGCTTTTAATGTCTCAATCGTTTGGTGGAAATTCTCTTCTTGCCAGTTCATCTCAAATGTTTCAATATCGGGATTTTGCGCAAATTCCATTAATTTGGTTTGTCCCTCACTCACCACTAAGCGCAATACCTTGATGACAGCATCCAAAAATCCTTGTTCGATACCCTTTTTAATGGAAAACGGGAAAGCTTGTAAGTAGTCATCCAACAAAATTTTCGATTTTTCTGGATCGTAAAAACAGATCACGTCTTCAAATTGAATGCCTTCTTCTTCATTTACGGTTCCTTCTACATCTTGGATTACCATATCCGGATTAGTTTCAGCGTAAATAGTCACAAACAACTCGATCACATGTTGTCTTTTATTCCAATTTACTTCCCAGTCAAATGACGCTTCATTTTCTTCCAAGATTGCTACTAAATAATCGATCATGTCTTTGTTCATCTGAGTACCTTCTCTCTTATATTTTTTACTGCCATCCAAAATCCAAGTCAACAGGTCCCTTTTTTCTCGATACATACGGGTTACCAGCCACTATAAAACGAAGCGGTGCGTCTGTCCATTTCCCTTTATTGGGAATACCGATTCTTGGTGTAGCAATGATTTCTTTAGGTATACGTCTTTCCTGTGTTGAAAGATACAATGGTGTCTCCCCAATTGATGTTCCGTAATCCTCTTTTGTAATTCCCATGGCTTTCGTTAATTTACCTGGTCCATTAGTCACATTAATCCCGGACATTTTTCTTCTTTCTTCCATCAACTCCACACCGCTGAACGGCTCAATGGCTCGAATCAATATTCCTTGGGGATTTCCAGCTTCTTTGGCAATAATGTTCAACATCGTATGGGTGTGCATGTGATAAATATAGATCGTTCCTGCAGGTTGGTACATAGCTTTCAGGCGAGGCGTTTTCCTCAATCCAAAACTATGCGCAGCTTCATCAAATTCTCCAACGTAAGCCTCAGTTTCTACGATCCAACCTGATGTTATTCCTTCGTCTGTTTCTTTGATCAGCAGGCATCCTAATAACTCTTGAGCAATCTCTTCTGTTGCTTTTGTCTGATCTGTCCAAAAATTCATTTAAATCCTCTTTCTATGCTTAACCATTCTATATTATTACGTTCCTTATATAGTATACAATAAATTGCCACACAGGTGAAAAGAAACTCATCTTTGTTTGTCGATAGATACCCGTTATCTTCAACTAAAAAAAGAACTCTCCATGATAGTGGAAAGCTCTTTTCAAACTTATTCATCAGTTCATTTCAAACGCACCTGTATAAAGTTGGTAATATTCTCCTTCTTGAGAAATCAACTCATCATGATTTCCGCGTTCAATAATTCTGCCTTGCTCCATAACCATGATTGCATCCGAATTTCGAACGGTTGAAAGTCGATGAGCAATAACAAAAACAGTCCGGCCCTTCATCAAAGCATCCATTCCACTTTGCACAACGGATTCTGTACGTGTATCAATACTTGAAGTTGCTTCATCCAAAATCAATACCGGTGGATTCGCTACGGCTGCTCTGACAATTGCAAGCAACTGTCTTTGTCCTTGAGAAAGTGAACCGCCATCACCCGTTAATTCTGTATCATACCCATTCGGCAATTGTCGGATAAAGAAATCCGCATTTACTAATCGAGCAGCAGCTTCAATCTCTTCATCTGTCGCATCTAATCGCCCGTAACGGATATTGTCTTTGATCGTTCCTGAGAACAAATGCGTATCTTGCAGTACGATCCCTAAAGATCTTCTAAGATCATCTTTTTTGATTTTTTTGACATCGATACCATCATAAGTGATTGTCCCTTCTTGAATATCGTAGAAGCGATTGATCAAGTTGGTAATCGTTGTCTTTCCTGCTCCAGTTGCACCTACAAAAGCTATTTTTTGCCCTGGTTTAGCAAATAAATTAATTTTGTGAAGAATCGTTTTGTTGGAATTGTATCCAAAAGTCACATCTTTAAAACGGACATCACCTGTTAATTCTTTATAAACCGGTTCATTAGCAATAGTGCTTTGTTTCCAAGCCCAATTGCCTGTACGGTGATCTGCTTCTTCGATGGCCCCGTCAGCTTGTTTAACGATATTGACTAACTCGATTGTTCCAGTATCCTCTTCTGGTTTTTCATCTAACAAATTAAAAATACGCTCCGCACCTGCTAAAGACAAAATAATCGCATTAAATTGTTGTGAAATCTGTGCTACAGGCATAGTGATACTTTTTGTGAATTGAACAAAAGAAGCAATACTCCCTACAGTTAAAGCAGTCAAACCTGTAATCGAAAGAACCGCACCCATAACTGCTGTCAACAAATACATAAAGTTTCCGATGTTTCCCATAATCGGCATTAAAATATTGGCGTAAGTGTTGGCTTTTGTGGCATTTTCTCTGAGGTCTTCATTCAATTTGCTAAAATCAGCAATAGCTTCGTCTTCATGGTTAAAGACTTTAACGACTTTTTGTCCTTCGATCATCTCTTCTACATAACCATTTAACGTACCTAATGCGGCTTGTTGGATAGAGAAGAATCGACCGCTTTTGCTGCCTATCGTTCGGATAACAGCTACCATGATTCCAACCATACATAAAACAAATAGTGTCATTGGAACATTAATAATGAACATCGCAATAATGATCGATAAAATCATGATCAGCGAAGAAAAAATCTGTGGAATCGATTGACTGATCATTTGTCTCAGAGTATCTGTATCGTTGGTGTAATGACTCATGATATCTCCGGTAGCAGTGCTGTCAAAATAACGAATGGGCAGAGATTCCATATGTGTAAACATTTCATCTCGAATATCTTTCAAGATTCCTTGGGATACCGTAACCATCGTTCGGTTAAAGACATAGGTAAATACTGCACCGGTCAGATACAGCATAGCCATTAAACCAATGATACGCGCTAAATTAGAGTAATCGGGAGTTTCCTGAGACAGAAGCGGCGCGATGTAGTCATCGATCAATGTCTTTGTAAAACTGATCCCGATCGCATTGGTTGCTGCACTGATAATAATACTGACGATAACAATGATGATCCGCAGTTTGTATTGTTTAGTGGCATACGAAAGGATTCGTTTAAATATTTTTAATGGGCTAACAGTTGGTTTAGACATCGGTTTATTCTTCAACTATCGTCCCTCCTTTTACTTGAGAATCATGAACTTCTTTATAGATTTTATTCGTTTGCAAGAGTTCTTCGTGGGGCCCGATTCCGTTGATTTTGCCTTCATCTAATACGATGATGCGATCAGAATCTTGAATGGAAGAAATACGTTGTGCCACAATAATTTTAGTGGTATTTGGGATCTCTTCTATAAAGGCTCTTCGGATATACGCATCTGTTTTGGTATCCACCGCACTGGTTGAATCATCTAAAATCAAGATTTTAGGTTGTTTCAACAATGCTCGTGCAATCGTCAATCGTTGTTTTTGACCACCAGATACATTGGATCCGCCTTGATCTAAGACTGTTTCATAAGTATCCGGAAAACCTTGAACAAAATCATCTGCTTGAGCTAATTTGGCCACACGTTGAACTTCTTCTTTGGAAGCTTGTTTATCTCCCCATTTTAAATTGTCCATGATCGTTCCTGAAAATAAGGTGTTTTTTTGCAGCACCATGGCAATCTGATCACGCAAGGTCACTAGATCATATTCTTTTACGTTGTGTCCAGAAACATAGACTTCCCCTTTAGACACATCATACAATCGAGGAATCAACTGAATGAGAGAACTTTTTCCGCTACCAGTTCCACCAATGATACCAATCGTTTCACCAGACTTGATCGTAAAATTGATCTGACTTAAATCAGCTTCTTCAGATTCTTCGTTGTATTTGAATTGAACATTTCTAAATTCAATCTCCCCATTTTCAATCGTCTTACGAGGATTTTCGGGATTTGTCAATGTAGCTTTTTCTTTTAACACTTCAGCAACCCGTTCTACCGAAGCTTCAGAAATAACGATCATGACAAAAATCATTGAAATCATCATGATACTGCTTAGAATTTGCATCATGTAAGTAATAAAACTGGTCAGCTCTCCTGTACTCATAGTTCCGCCAACCACATATTTTGCTCCAAACCAATAAACAAGAAGCAAACAAGAATAAATAGCGATTTGCATCACTGGAGCATTAAGAGCAGTGATTTTTTCAGCTTTGGTAAATAAATCTTTGATATCTGTTGAAGCAATCTTAAACTTTTCAATTTCTTTTTCTTCTCGTACAAAGGATTTTACAACACGTACTCCATTGATATCCTCTTGCACCGTTTGATTTAAACGATCGTATTTTTTGAACACTTCAATAAAATAAGGATGCACACGATAAATTAGTCCGATTAAAATAAATGCTACAATAGGAACAATAATTAAAATCGTTAATGATAATCTCAAATTCGTATACGCAGCCATTGCAAAAGCAAAGGCAATCATAAAAGGAGCTCGAATAATAGTCTTTAGTACCATTTGAAAAGCCATTTGAATATTTGTGATATCGGTCGTCAGTCTGGTAATCAGACTAGAAGAAGAATATTTGTCAATATTATCAAATGCAAAGGTTTGGATATTCTCGTAGATGTCTTGACGGAGATTGGCAGAAAAACCTACCGCGGCATCAGAAGAAAATTTTCCGCCTAATACTCCAAACAACATAGATAAGCAGGCCATTAAAAACATCACCAAACCTATCTTTAAAACATACCCCAAGTCGCCTTCAATCAATCCTTGGTCAATGATTTTTGCCATCAAAAAAGGAATAAAAATTTCTACTGCAACTTCTAATGCCATAAATAACATGGTCAAATAAGAGGGTTTCTTATATTGGCGTAATGATTTTACTAACGTTTTATACATTTCTTTCCTTCTTTCCCTTTAACTAACTGAGCAAATTCGATTGCTCCATTAAATTGTATATTCGGTAAATCGTTTTTATCGTTAGACGAATGTCCTCTTCAGGGATATCTTTTAAAATCTCACTATTTTTTTCGTGAAAATCACTAACGACTTTTTGATGTAAAGCTAACCCTTTCTCGGTTAAATAAATATTTACGACTCGTTTATCTTCTTGATTGGTTTCTTTTTTGATATAGCCCAGATCCTCTAGTGTCGCGATATTTTTAGTAATACTTGGTAAAGTTACACCGATCGTTTCAGCAATGTCGCTGATTCGGACCTCCCTCAACTCTTTTGATAAGTTGTATAAGGTTTTAATAATATAAACGTGTCTTTTCTGCACTTCAGGAGGAGGTTCAGGCAAAAAACGCATCGTGTGTTTTGCACTAAAACAAGCGTCAATGTATTCTTCCGATAGTTGTCTATCCATTTCTTTTTTGCTCCTTTCTCTTTAAGTTACCTAATATAATTACTACAAGTAACTATATTACCAAAAAAATGGACAAATAGGTAGAAAAACTGAATAAAAATCTTCTGTCAACAAACCTTATATTTCCATATAGCATTCTTCTTCCCCTATTTTATGTACAGCTTAAATCTTGGACACATACTGCTTTTATGCAAAACCTTTCTTACTTAATTTGTTCTATTTCTGTATAAATAATATCTTGTAGGCGGCTTATATGATAATATAAGTTTCATGGAACCGATAAACTGGCAGTTTTTTTGCTTTTTAATTTCCATCCAATACATGCATCATTACAGGAGCTATTTGGAAATCCTTTAATATAGCAAGGTGGTTCATTTATAAGAAAAAGAGTTTTTAGAAGGAGTTACGCATGAATAAACTGAAATTAGTCTCATTATTAGGGCTTTGTGGTTTGGTGCTTGCAGCTTGTGGAGAGAAACAAACTGCTGAAAAATTTGCTGCTGATACTGAAAATACAGCTGAAGCAGAATCAAACGAAAAAAGTTCTGAACAAGTATTAGAAGTTAACACAACTCTTTATGAAGGCATGAATGGAACTTATGAAATTCTTGAAATTGAGCAATTACAAAGTGCTCTGTTCCCTGACAAACAAATCATGGCACTTACCATTAATTACACTAATACGACTGAAGATACACAAAGTCCGTGGTTGGCTTGGGCTTTCGATATAGCCGCTAGTCAAGAAACTGAAGTGACAGTCGAAACTTTGGATGGAGCGAATGGACAATTTCCTGAGGGTTATAAAACAGAAGCGGTCAAATTGGGAGAAGCTGAAATTAAACCAGGAGCTACAGTAGAAGTTGTCATCGGTCACGAAATTCTCTACCCTGGCCAACCTGTGTTCTTGAAAGATTTGAGTTTATTGGAAGACAACGGAGAAAAATTTTCCAGAGAAATTACCACTGAATAAAAAAGAGGCTTCGGCCTTTTTTTTTCGTTAAAAAATGCTCCCTTTCAAAATCTATCCAATAGATTTTGAAAGAGAGCATGACAGAAAGATTCATTTTTCGAGCTGTTATTTAGTGAGTTAACTCTTGCTAAATAGATAGAGATGAAGCAATCTATTATTCTTCGTCGATATTCAATACAGACATGAACGCTTCTTGAGGAATCTCCACAGAACCGACTTGTTTCATCCGTTTTTTTCCTTTTTTCTGTTTGTTCAATAATTTTTGGCGTCTCGTTGGATCCCCACCATATAGTTTAGCAGTAACGTCTTTACGGAACGCTTTGATTGTTGAACGAGCTACGATTTTTTGTCCAATAGCTGCTTGAACAGGGATTTCAAACATTTGACGAGGAATGGTTTTCTTCAATTGCTCTACAATGGCTTTCCCGCGATCATAAGCAAAATCTTTGTGGACAATAAAACTTAACGCATCCACTTGTTCACTATTTAATAAAATATCCATTTTCGATAAATTGCTTTGTTTGTAACCGATAATTTCATAGTCCAAAGAAGCATAGCCTTTAGTACTTGATTTTAGACGGTCAAAGAAGTCATAAACGATTTCAGACAATGGCAATTCATAAACGACATTTACTCGAATATCATCCAAGTAATCCATCGTCATAAAATTCCCCCGTTTGCGTTGGCAAATTTCCATTACCGCACCTACGTACTCATTCGGTACCATGATGTTGGCTTTAACGTAAGGTTCTTCTACAGATGCGATTTTAACCGGTTCTGGCATTTCTGAAGGATTCGATACGACCAGTTCTTCTCCGTTCGTCAAATTCACATGATAGATTACAGATGGTGCTGTAGTAATCAAGTCTAAGTTGAATTCGCGTTCCAAACGTTCTTGAACGACATCCATATGCAACATTCCTAAGAACCCGCAACGGAACCCAAATCCAAGAGCTTGAGAAGTTTCAGTTTCAAATTGCAAAGCAGCATCATTCAATTCCAATCTTTCTAATGCTTCACGCAAATCTCCAAATCGAGATGAATCAGTTGGATACATTCCACAAAATACCATCGGTGTTAATCTGCGGTAACCTTCTAAGGGTTCTTCTGCTGGATTATCCGCTAATGTAATCGTATCTCCAACTCGTGTGTCTTGAACTGTTTTGATATTGGCGGTAACATATCCTACATCTCCAACCATCAAGTAATCACGTTTGATCGGTTTAGGAGAAAAGACACCCACTTCTGAAACTTCGAACGTTTTTCCATTACTCATCAGTTTCATAGTATCTCCAGGCTTGATCATACCTTCCGTCACACGGATATTCAACACCACTCCACGATAAGCATCGTAAGCAGAGTCAAAAATCAAGGCTTTCAACGGATTGTCCACGTCTCCTGAAGGAGCTGGCACTTTTTTTACGATTTCTTCTAGTATCTCTTCAATTCCGATGCCAGATTTGGCACTAGCCAATACAGCTTCACTCGCATCAATTCCGATCACATCTTCGATTTCTATTCTGACTTTTTCCGGATCCGCTGCCGGCAAATCGATTTTATTGATAACGGGCAAAACTTCCAAATCATTGTCCAATGCTAAATATACGTTGGCCATTGTTTGAGCTTCGATACCTTGAGCCGCATCTACGACTAAAATAGCCCCTTCACAGGCCGCTAAACTACGAGATACTTCGTACGTAAAGTCGACGTGTCCTGGAGTGTCGATTAAATGAAATGTATACGTTTCTCCATCTTTAGCTGTATAGTTCAGTTCAACAGCATTCAGCTTGATAGTGATACCACGTTCTCTTTCTAAATCCATCGAGTCCAGCAATTGTTCATGCATTTCTCTGTCTGCAACAGTATGCGTCATTTGTAAAATACGATCCGCTAACGTCGATTTCCCGTGATCAATATGAGCAATGATCGAGAAATTCCGGATGCGTTTCTGACGTTCCAAATAATCATTTTTATTCATTGGTTATTTCCTGCTTTCATTCAATTATTCCTAAAGTATTCTAGTGAATTATAACAGTCTAAAGGCTAAAATACAATGTTTCGCCTATTCCCCCATTACAAACCCTTCTTAAATGACACTTTAGTTTGACTATTTTCCGCATTATGCAAAAAGGAACCTGATTGAGAACAGGTTCCTTTTATTGGTTAGTCTTTTTTGAAGACGTCTTTCATTTTGTTGAAGAAAGAGCCATCTGCTTGTTCATTGATTGAAACATCGCTCACTTTAGCGAATTCTCTCAATAAATCGGCTTGTTTGTCATTTAAACTCTTCGGTGTGACTACATTGACTTTCACGTGTTGATCACCTTGTCCGGTACCTCTTAATCTAGAGGCCCCTTTGCCTTTGATTCGGAAAGTTGTTCCCGTTTGAGTTCCAGCCGGAATTTTCAGTTTCACTTTGCCATGAACAGTAGGAACTTCTATCTCATCCCCTAAAGCTGCTTGGACGAAGTGAATCGGTGTTTCAAAGTAAATTTCAGATCCTCGACGTTGAAATTGTTTGCTTGGTTTCACACGGAAAATCACATACAGATCTCCGTAAGGTCCACCGTTTTTACCAGCTTCACCTTGACCATTTAAGCGCATTTGATCGCCATCTTCTACACCAGCAGGTACTGTTACTTTCACTTTATGAACATCTTTTACATGTCCTGCTCCGCCACAGGTAGGACATTTTTCTTTGATTTCTTGTCCGGTTCCCCCACAAACGTCACAGACTGTACGAGTTTGCATTCTGCCAAGTGGCGTATTTCGTTCCACATTGATCGAACCTGTTCCCGAACATTTTGAACAAGTAACAGGAGAGGTTCCCGGTTTAGCGCCATCCCCATGACAAGTATGACATTCTTGGCTGCGATTGTATTTAATGGTAGTTTGCTTACCAAATACAGCTTCTTCAAACTCTAAGTTAAGAGAGTATTGTAAGTCCTCTCCTTGACGAGGAGCATTTGGGTTGTATCTGCTGCGCCCACCGCCGCCACCGAAGAAAGAATCAAAGATATCTTCAAAACCACCGAATCCAGCACCGCCGCCGAATCCGCCATATCCACCACCAGCTCCAAAGTTCGGGTCTGTACTAGCGTGTCCGTACTGGTCGTAAGCAGCCCGTTTATTGGCATCACTTAATACCTCATAAGCTTCTGCTATCTCTTTAAACTTTTCATCTGCATCCGCTTCTTTATTGATATCTGGATGGTATTTTTTTGATAGTTTTCGATAAGCCTTTTTTATTTCATCATCAGATGCACTTTTAGAAACACCTAAAACTTCATAATAATCTCTTTTTGCCATATTTTCCCTCCGTTAGTACATACAATAACCAACCGTGCTGCTCTATTTGTTACGCATCACAGGTCGTTATTGTTGGGGTTAGTGATAAACCTGCTTTAAGAGCATATCATGATTGAAGAGAAAAAGCCAAAAGCAGTTTGCCCTGGCTTCTTCTCCATTTCAATCAAGGTGCTTATTTGTCGTCATCTACTTCTTCAAAATCTGCATCTACAACATTGTCATCATTTGCTGCTTCAGTTGCTTCGCCTTCTGGGTTGGCAGCTTGTTGAGCAGCAGCAGCTTGTTCGTATAATTTAACGGTTAAAGCCTGAACGATTTCATTCAAAGCATCACGTTTCGTTTTCATCTCTTCAAGATTGTCAGCTTCAACAGCAGCTTTCAACTCGTCACGAGCATCTTCAGCTTTTTTCACTTCATCTGCATCAACTTTTCCTTCAAGATCACCTAATGTTTTGTCCACTTGGAACAATAATTGGTCGATTTCGTTGCGCAATTCAACTTCTTCTTTACGTGTTTTATCTGCTTCAGCATTTGCTTCAGCGTCTTTCACCATACGATCGATTTCATCGTCTGTTAAACCTGAAGAAGATTTGATTGTAATGGTTTGTTCTTTGTTTGTACCTAAGTCTTTAGCACTTACGTTAACAATACCGTTTTTGTCGATATCAAATTTAACTTCGATTTGAGGTACACCACGTGGTGCAGCTGGAATATCTGTCAATTGGAAACGACCTAATGTTTTATTGTCTGCAGCCATTGGACGTTCGCCTTGCAATACATGTACATCAACAGCAGGTTGGTTATCAGCAGCTGTTGAGAATACTTGCGCTTTGCTTGTTGGGATCGTTGTATTGCGATCGATCAATTTAGTGAACACGCCGCCCATTGTTTCGATACCTAATGATAATGGCGTAACATCTAATAATACGATGTCTTTAACATCACCAGAGATAACTCCACCTTGGATAGCAGCACCCATTGCTACTACTTCATCCGGGTTAACAGACTTGTTTGGTTCTTTACCAGATTCAGCACGTACAGCTTCGACAACAGCTGGGATACGAGTAGATCCACCAACTAAGATGACTTCATCGATATCTGATTTGCTTAATCCAGCATCTTTAAGAGCTTGTTGTACAGGTTTTTTAGTACGTTCTACAAGGTCATAAGTCAATTCGTCGAATTTAGCACGAGTCAAGTTCATTTCTAAGTGCAATGGACCAGCTTCTCCAGCAGTGATAAATGGCAAGCTGATTTGAGTTGAAGTAACACCTGATAAATCTTTTTTAGCTTTTTCAGCAGCATCTTTCAAACGTTGTACAGCCATTTTGTCTTTTGATAAGTCAATGCCGTTTTCTTTTTTAAATTCAGCTACTAAGTGAGCAATGATTTTATCATCAAAATCATCTCCACCTAATTCATTATCTCCAGAAGTAGACAATACATCGAAGACACCGTCACCTAATTCAAGGATAGATACGTCAAATGTACCACCACCAAGGTCAAATACTAATACTTTTTCTTCTTTGTCTGTTTTATCCAAACCGTAAGCTAATGCAGCTGCAGTTGGTTCGTTAACGATACGTTCTACTTCTAAACCAGCGATTTTACCAGCATCTTTAGTAGCTTGACGTTGTGCATCGTTAAAGTAAGCTGGTACAGTAACAACAGCTTTAGTAACTGCTTCGCCTAAATAAGATTCAGCGTATCCTTTGATGTATTGTAGAATATTTGCTGAGATTTCTTGAGGAGTGAATTTTTTACCATCTACTTCTACAGAGTAATCTTCACCCATGTGACGTTTGATAGATGCGATCGTATTTGGGTTGGTAATTGCTTGACGTTTAGCAACTTCCCCTACTTGGATTTCTCCATTTTTAAAGGCTACAACTGAAGGAGTTGTACGATTTCCTTCTGGGTTAGGAATGATTTTTGCTTCTCCACCTTCTAATACTGCTACAGCAGAGTTTGTTGTACCTAAATCAATACCGATAATTTTTGCCATCTGTAATCCCTCATTCTTTAATTTTTTTAGTTTTTTAATCTATCTTCAAAAGCTTCCATTAATTTTGCGGCTTTTATTGAGCCACTACAACCATTGCTGGACGTAAAACACGTTCGTGTAAAGTATACCCTTTTTGATGAACAGTCACAACAGTACCAGCTTCTTGCCCTTCTTCAACGGCAACTGTTTGAACAGCTTGGTGATAATTCGGATCAAAGGCTTCATTCAATGGATCAACTACTTGAACGCCTTCACTTTCGAGAGCCGTTTTGAAACTAGCGTAAACCATTTCGATCCCTTTTTTAAAAGTTTCGTTTTCTTCAGAAGTTTCAATCGACAATGCACGTTCAAGGTTGTCCAATACATTGATCAATTCTTTCGCTAAAGATTGAGAACGGTATTTAGCATCCGTTTCTTTTTCTTTGCGATTTCTCTTTTGGATATTAGCCAATTCAGCTTGTAAACGAAGATAAGCATCTTCTTTTTCTTGCAAGGCTGTTTTTAATTCCGCTAATTCGTCTGTTGTATCCTCTGTATTGACTTCTTCCATAGATTCCTCTGATGTTGTTTCAGCATCTAACTCTTCATTCATTGAAGGGTCTACTGATTCATTTTCTTCTAAATGCGAATCTTTATCTTCCACAATACATAACTCCTTTTTTAGTAGTCATCCATAGAATGGTAATGATCCACTATTTTTTTTGATAATTCATTTCTAAAAACATCCATGAGCCCAATCATTTTGGAATAGGGCATGTTAGTCGGGCCTAATATAGCAATTGTCCCGGTACCTAATTCTTCTACATCATACGTTGCAGAAATCAAACTGAAGTTTTCTAGGATATCAATATTCAACTCATTGCCTATGCGAACTTGAATCTCGTCATTTTGATGACCAAGCAATGATGTCAGGTCATGATTTCCATCCATAAACGAATAAAGAGATTTGAATTGATTGACATTCAGGTTTTCCGAATAATCGAGTATATTCATCCTTCCGCCAATGTGGATGCGTTCTCTTGCGGTTTTTATGAACAGTTCATTGATCAATTCCATCATACCTTCAGCAGTATGCATATATTTATGGATCAATAGCGGCACATCATCTTGCAGTTTTTTAAATACTTCTACTAGAGAACGGCCGACTAATTGGTCATTAAATAAAGAAACGATTTTTTCTAAATTTTTCAAATCAAACCCTTTTGGCACTGTGAAAATTTGGTCTTCCACATGACCCTTGTCGGTGACCAGTATGGCCATCACTTTTCGTTCATTCAATGGAACTAAACGGAACCCTGTCAACTTGCTTTCTTTGATTTCAGGTCCTAAGGAGATAGCTGTGTAACTAGTCAAATTAGATAATACTTCAGCTGATTTAACCACAATCTCGTCTAACTGAAAGAATGGATTATCGAAAGCTCTCTGTATTGTTTCCACTTCATCATGATTTACTTTTGCTGGTCTCAATAAATAATCGACGTAAAAACGATACCCTTTTTTAGAAGGAACTCTTCCCGATGAAGAATGCGTTTTTTGAAGAAAACCCATTTCTTCTAAACGAACCATTTCATTACGGATCGTTGCGGAACTCGCTACGATGTCAGTTTCTTCAAGCAGCGTTTTAGACCCTATCGGATGACCGTACTGCGTAAATAAAATCACGATAGCTCTGAGGATTGAAATTTGTCTTTCCGTTAACATATGCCTCACCTCTTTTTTTAGCACTTCAATTAAATGAGTGCTAACACAATTAATAATTTATCAAATAATAGCACTCTTGTCAATGGTTGCACCTAAAATTTCTGACTATTTTTGACTTTCTTATTGGTAAATCACCGAAAAAGAACCAGCCCTATGGGAATATTTTTTCAACTCTCAGTAAAACAAACTCAACTCCCAATATCCAGAACATGCGCTGCTGGTCATCGAGAGTTGATCTTAGTGACTTTTTTAATTTTTCGTTGTGTCCAACTGTTTAAAATAGTTTCGTACATCTATTTCATCTTGTGCTAACTGAGCGATTAAGGCTTCAACAGATGGGAATTTTTTTTCTTCCCGAATGTATTCATGCCATTCAACAGAAACTTTTTCCCCGTAGATGGCACTATTGAAATCAAATATATTGACTTCTACAGACAATTGGCGATTGTCTTCAAAGGTAATGTTGTATCCAATAGAAGCCATCCCTTCATGCCACGTCTTGCCGATTTTGATTCGAACAGCATATACACCTACTTTAGGCAGCCCTATACCAGAATCAGTATCAATATTAGCTGTAGGATAACCTAGTAATCTGCCCCGAGCATCTCCATGGATAACGATACCAGGTGTTTGGTAAATATAGCCAAGCATGTCATTCGCTTCTGCTATATCTCCGTCTACCAACGCTTTCCGGATTCGGGTAGAACTGATTTTTTCTCCATCTCCTGTTACCTTGCCTACCTCAACGACATCGAATTTTCCCTTAGCGTATCCAGGCAAGTGCTCCATAGAAGCGATCTCCTTTTTCCCGTAAGTGTAATCAAATCCAGCCACTACAGTGACTGCATGTAAGCCGATAATGTATTGGTCTACAAAATCTTGAGGCGTTAGAGCAGCGAAAGAGGAGGTGAAATCGACTTCATATAAATAATCCACGCCCAGTTCAGCCATAAATTCTTCTTTTCTTTCTGTAGTAGATAAATACGTGATCGCTTCTGGATTTATTTTTTTAAATACAATAGAAGGGTGTTGATTAAACGTCATCAATGCTAATTCAACATTTTTTTCTTCGGCCATTTTCTTAGCTCTTGAAATAACGGTTCGATGTCCTTTATGGACACCATCAAAAAAACCAAGTGCGAGGACTACTGGTTTAGTTGGAATTGTTTCTTTTTGATAAGGATGGTGAATTTTAATAATCTCCATTTTTAGGACTCCTTCATTTAAGCTGATGTTCGCAATACTTTGATGGGTTTCAATAAATCCGGTTTCGTAGGGTGTTCACCGTAAATACTGCGGGCTCTTCCTTGATACATCAATACGACTGGAAAAGAAACTTCTTTTGAAAAAGTTTCAATAGGCAGTACAGCACCATTTTTTACTTTTTCCCACAATTCTTCTGTCATTTCTTTTGTATCCATATCGCCAAGGGCATACTCTAATGGATACAAACGATCTTCTATCATTTCTTCTTGCATCAATTCAGCCACTTGATCTAACGTTAAGCAGTCTTTGACTGAAAACGTACCACTTTTCACACGTGTCAAATCAGACATATGCGCCGGGTAGCCTAACTTTTCTCCAAAGTCTACCGCTAACGTACGCACATAAGTCCCTTTTCCGCAGTCCACTTCAAATGTCCAAGAAACGGTTTGTTGCTCATTGTTCATTACAGGTTCAGAAGTTCGAACAAATCGATGAACAGCGACTTCTCTTTTTGGGCGTTCTACTTCTTCACCAGCTCTAGCGTATTCATATAATTTACGCCCATTGACTTTAATCGCAGAATACATTGGAGGGATTTGAATAATATTCCCCGTCATGTCTTGCATCATTTGATCAATAGCGTCATTTGACGGCACTTCTGTTACCGGAAGCGAGTCGACTACCTCACCACTCTTATCTTCTGTCGTCGTGCTAAATCCAATGGTGATTTCTCCCACATAAGCTTTTCCGGTTTCCATCATATATTCTACTACTTTAGTTGCTCTGCCGATACAAATCGGCAAGACTCCATCAACATCTGGATCTAATGTGCCCGTATGTCCTATTTTTTTTGTTTTAAGTATTTTTCTTAATTTAAAAACGCAATCATGACTTGTCATGCCACGCTCTTTCCATAATGGCAAAATGCCTTCCATTATCAATCCCTACTTTCTCTATTAGCCTTTACTAGTATAACATAATTCTTTCCATGACTTAACTATTCCTAACAGCATTTTGATGGATTACATATGCTGATATTCGGTCTTTGCTCCTCTTTTGAGAAATCTTTTGATATAATCAATATAGTACTTGATAGTACTTGGATTAACGTTTTTACAGGAGGAGTTAGATATGACACAGATTAAAATCATGACGGATTCAACAGTCCAATTGTCTCAAGAAGAACAAGAAAAGTATGGGATCACGGTTATCCCCTTATCAGCGATGATTCAAAATACTCAGTATTATGACAACCAAACAATCAGTAAAGCTGAATTTTTACAAAAAATGACTGATAGTCCAACTTTGCCTAAGACTTCTCAACCAGCTGTCGGCCAATTCCTCGAGTTGTACAATCAGCTCGGTGCTGATGGAAGTGAAATACTATCGATCCATGTAGCGGATTATTTAAGTGGAACCTACTCAGCAGCAGTTCAAGCAAGCAGTATGACCAGATCAACTGTAACGGTAAGAAACAGCGGTTCTGTCGATCGAGCAATGGCTTATCAAGTATTGACAGCTGCAGAAATGGCGCAAAACAACGCCAGTATGGAAGAGATTTTGACAGCGTTAGATAAATTAAAAGAAACTATTGCTTTCTATGTAGGAATTGTAGATTTGGAAAACTTGATCAAAGGTGGACGTATAGGAAAAGTACTGGGTCATTTTTCAACTCTGCTGAATGTGAAATTGATGTTGGAAGTAACTGATGAAAGTTTAGTTCCTGTAACCAAAGGGCGAGGGTTAAAAGCTTTGAAGAAAAAATTCAACGAAATTGTCCAAACGATGAAAGACCGCGGCGATATACAACACATCGGAATCACGCACGTTGGACTAACTGACTTTACAGAAGAATTGATCTCGGAACTAAAAGCAGCATTTCCCAAGGCTGCCTATCATATCGCTTACGCCAGTCCTATTCTGATGACTCATGCCGGCAAAGACGCTTTTGCTATTTCCTATATGTAATGGGCTTAACCCCTAAAGCAGTGTGTACCATAACAAATAAAAAGCTTTTTTTGAAAGCTGGAATATACTCAAAAGACAAAAATAAAAGCTGAGAAAGAGAGTTCTTTCTCAGCTTTTTTGTACAGTCTATAAATACTTCGTGATCTCATCTTCAAATCCAGAAGTCACATTTTGAATAACGGATAGATTTCCATTTGCCTCTAATAAAACGGCATAGATTTGATCAGAAGTAGTTCCTGCTTCTCTTCGGATAGCAGATAAGATTTCTTCTTTATTAACACGCCCTTTTTGCATATTCTCTGTTACATATTCCCCTTTGAGAAAGACGATTTTCGGAACAGGATTGGTTTTTGGGTACAGTTTTTTCCATTTAACCAAGATTTTCGATAACCCATATTGCATAAAAAGCAAGACGATAATAGCCGAAACTCCGTTGATCAAATTGATTTCCTCTAAAAGCACTGTAGAAGAAATAATAGAACCAATCGTAAATGTGGCGATCATATCATATACACTAAAGCTGGATACACTTCTGCTGCCGAATAACTTTAACGAAATAACCAAAACAAAATAAATCATAACCGTCGTCAATATTATTCTGCCTGTTGCTCCCCATCCATTGAACAATAATTTCGGGAGATTTAAAAATTCCTCAATCTTTGTAAAAATATTCGATAACCATGTTAACATGCTTATCACTTCTCCTTTCTATTAACCCTTTTTAGTGTAACAAAAAAAGTTGAGCGACTGAAATGAGAATGGTTGGTTCTACAACATTTGACGTTACGAGGAAATTTCTTTACCAACATTAAAAGGTTCTACAATATTTAACGTTGGTAAGTAGAAAATACATTTCTTTTTAATGCTAAACCTTTTAGAAACGCATTTCTAGAAATTTCAGGAGGAGTATGGGGCTGCTTATAGCCATGAAAAAGGATGCAATGGGAATTACTAAGCGTTAGGCTTTAGCCGTTACGCTTAGTTTGACGCTTGTAAGCCTTGAGACATGGTTTTTGGCTCAAGGCGGTCCCATGGCTTTCCATAAGCAAACCCATAGGCCGGAGGAAATTTCTTTGCCAACGTTAGAAGTTGAAGAGCCAATTAAAAGATGAAGAAGAACTAAAAAAGCAGGAAAAGAGAACTTAGATTCTCTTTTCCTGCTTTTCAACTAGTCTTTATTCAAATCTCTCAATAATTCATCGATGCGGTTTCCATAAGCCACTGACTCATCTCTTTCAAACATCAATTCTGGTGTTTTGTAGATAGATAAGCGTTGGCCCAATTCTTTACGAATCAAACCAGTGGCTTTATCTAAACCAGCTTGAGCGTCTTGAACGTCTTTTTCTTTGTCAGATAAAGTACTGTAAAAAACAGTTGCTTGTTGTAAATCACCTGTTACGCGTACATCCGTAATGTTGATTCCTTGAACTCTGGGATCACGTATTCGTTTACGTATAATGTCGTTGACTTCTCTTTGAATTTCTTGAGCAACTCTTCCTACTCTATAGTTCGCCATTGTATCTCCCTACTTTCTACTTAAAAAGGTGGAGCAGACTAGACTCTTTGTAATGTCATTGAATCTTTTTGTTGGGAAAACCCTCCAGTGAAAGGAAACAAGTGAACTCTACGGAAGTCTAAGCAGTCTGCATTACTCTCTTATTTAGGTTGAATTTGGACCATTTCATATGCTTCAACAATATCGTCAACTTTGATATCATTGTAGTCTTTAATCATTAAACCACATTCGAAACCTTTTTTCACTTCTTTTGCATCATCCTTGAAGCGTTTCAAACTGGCCAACTCGCCTTCGTAAATAACAATATTGTCACGAATCAAACGAACACCACTGTTGCGTGAAATGTGTCCATCAGTGACAAATGCCCCAGCAATTGTTCCAACTTTAGAAACAACAAACGTTTCTCGAATGACTGCTTGTCCAGTTACTTTTTCTTCGTATTCTGGGTCTAGCAAACCTTTCATTGCAGTTTCAATTTCATCAATTGCGTTGTATATAATACGGTGAAGACGAATATCCACTTTTTCTTGATCTGCTTGAACTTTTGCTTGCGGAGTAGGACGAACGTTAAATCCAATGATGATGGCATTACTTGCAGCAGCTAATGTAATGTCGCTTTCATTAATTGCCCCAACGCCAGTGTGGATGATCTTAACGCGTACGCCTTCTACTTCGATTTTTTGTAAACTTGCTGCTAATGCTTCCGTTGAACCTTGTACATCCGCCTTTATAATAACGTTAACTTCTTTTAATTCGCCCTCTTGCAAACTAGAGAACAAGTTATCAATTGTAACACGGTTGGTTACTGCACGTTGTTCTACTTGAAGTTGTTTCTCACGAGTTTCTCCAACAGAACGAGCTGTTTTTTCATCTTCGAACACTACAAATTGATCTCCAGCTAAAGGTGCATTGTTTAAACCAGTGATTTCGACTGGAGCTGACGGACCTGCAGTTTTCAAACGACGACCTAATTCGTTGACCATTACGCGGACACGACCATAAGTTGAACCTACTACAATAGGATCCCCTACTTTTAACGTCCCTTCTTTGATCAATAGTGTAGCAATAGGACCTTTGGCTTTATCTAAACGAGCTTCAATAACAGAGCCAATAGCTAAACGTTTAGGGTCAGCTTTTAATTCTTGAACTTCAGAAACCAATAAAATCATTTCCAATAATTCTTCGATATTTTGACCAAACTTAGCAGAGATGCTGACAAATATTGTGTCTCCACCCCAAGCTTCAGGAATCAAACCATATTCAGTTAATTCTTGCATTACGCGATCTGGGTTGGCTGTCGGTTTATCAACTTTGTTCACGGCAACAATAATGGGAACATCAGCTGCTTTAGCATGATTGATCGCTTCTACTGTTTGTGGCATAACTCCATCATCAGCTGCTACAACGATGATAACGATATCGGTAACATCTGCACCACGTGCACGCATAGTTGTAAACGCCGCATGTCCTGGTGTATCTAAGAAAGTGATTTTTTTACCATTCTTAGTGATTTGATAAGCTCCGATGTGCTGAGTGATTCCGCCGGCTTCGCCTTCACTTACGCTGGTATTTCTCAGAGTATCCAATAAAGTTGTTTTACCGTGGTCTACGTGACCCATGATCGTTACAACTGGTGGGCGCTCTTGTAGATGTTCTTCATTGACTTCTTGATCAAAGTAAACATCTAAATCAGAAATATCCACTTCCACTTTTTCTTCTGCTTCAATACCGTACTCTGCTGCTAACAACTCAATTGCTTCTTTGCTTAAGCTTTGGTTTTGAGTAGCTACGACACCTAGCAAGAAAAGTTTTTTGATAATTTCAGCTGGTTCGCGGTAAATTTTCTTAGAAATTTCAGCCACATTCATCCCATCTGTATACACCAATACTTCTGGTAACTCTCTTTCTTTTCTTGGTACTGGTGGTGCTACTGGATGGCTTTCGCCTTTTCTGCCTTTTTTCTTCCGTTTGTTGTAACCACCGTGTGTTCCCATGCTTCCGCGGTTACGGTATGGTTTGTTCGTGCTCTTTTTCTTATCCGTAGAAGGACTTGCGCTTTGAGTTCCTGCACTTGCAGTAGTTCTTGGTTTAGAAGCAGCTGCTTTCTTTGGAGTAGAGCTTTTTTTTGCGACTGTATCTTTCTTAGGTCCGCGGTTATCGTTTTTAGGCTTTTCAGCAGCTGTACGTGGAACTACTTTCTTAGTAGAAGTAGTTTTGCTGGTTGATGCCTTATTTCCGTTAGTTTGTTGCTTTTGGTTCTTATTTGGTTTATTTTGTTGATTATCTATAGTATGATCTCCCTTATTTTGCTGCTGCTTCGTATGTGAACCAGCATTATTCTCTTTTATTTGGGTTGCTTGTTCGTTTTTCTTATTTGAAGCAAAAGCATTATTCAGCTTTGTAACTTGCGCATCATCCATTGATGACATATGCGTATGATACTCAATACCTAGTTTTCCAGCTGCATCAATAACATCTTTGCTTGAAATATTTTTTTCTTTTGCGTACTCATAGACACGTTTCTTAGCCATGCAATCACCCTCCATTAAATTGATAATAATTCTCGGATTTTTTTCGCAAAGCCAGCATCTGTCAAACAGACTATTGTTCGTTCCTTTCCTATAGCTTGACTTAATTCAGCTTTAGAATACTGAATAGTGTAAGGAATTTCATAGTATTGGCATTTATCCGAAATTTTCTTGCGTGTGTTCTCACTTGCATCGTTTGCAATGATCACCACTTTGGCTTTTTCTGAACGAACATGTTTGATCGTCAGATCTTCTCCAGAAACTAATTTACCAGCTCGAGTGGCTAAGCCCAGCAAATTCAATGCTTTTTGTTCATTGGTCATAAACTCATCCGTGCTTTCTGATGCGTCACATAATCCAGCAATGACTGGTAAAAGTCATCTTCTATTTTAGCTCCAAAAACACGCTCTAAAACATGCTTGTCCCAAGCAGATTGGACAATTTCAGGTTCAATAGAGACATATGCTCCACGACCTGGTAATTTACCGCTTGGATCGATTGCGATTTCGCCTTCTTTATTTCTAACAATTCGAATCATTTCTTTTTTAGGCTTCATTTCATTTGAAACGACGCATTTTCGCAGGGGGACTTTTCTTTTTGTCATGGAAATCACCTCACTAATCTTCAGTAACGTCTTGCTCTTGATTATCTTGGTCTTCCAATAAGTCGTTATCGATCATTTCTTCAGCAACATCATCGCTTTCCAAACTTTCAATAACTTCTGGATCTTCAGTTAAAGGTGCTACGATTTCTTCTGCCTCTACAACAGCTTCTACCGGCATATCTTCAGCAGCATCAATCAAGTCTTCCGTTGTCACTAAACCAACTTCTTCTTCTGCCTCTTGCATAGCTTCCATATCAGATTCTGACTTGATATCGATTTTAAATCCTGTCAATTTAGCAGCTAAACGAGCATTTTGTCCACGTTTACCAATTGCCAATGACAATTGATAGTCGGGCACAACTACTAAACAGCTGTTTGTTGCTTCATCAAAGACCACATCGATAACTTTTGCTGGATTTAACGCATTTGCAATATAAGTTGCTGGATTTTCGCTCCATTCAACAATATCCATGTTTTCGCCTTTTAGTTCATTTACAATCGCTTGAACACGTTGTCCTTTAGGACCCACACACGTTCCCACTGGATCAATTTGTTCGTCTCTTGAGACAACAGCTACTTTCGCACGATCTCCGGCTTCACGAGCAATAGATACGATCTCTACAACACCATCATAGATTTCAGGAACTTCTTGTTCAAATAAACGTTTTAATAAATCTGGGTGGCTGCGGCTAACAAAAATTTGAGGTCCTTTTGAAGTGTTTTCAACCTTTGTTACATATACTTTAATGCGGTCATGAGGTTTGTAGACTTCATTTGGTATTTGCTCTTGTTTTGATAACACCGCTTCGATTTTACCAAGATTTACATAAATGTAACGATTGTCTTGGCGTTCAACGATTCCTTGCATAATATCATTTTCATAAGCAATAAATTCATTGTAGATAATACTTCTTTCTGCTTCACGGATACGTTGCATGATGACTTGTTTCGCAGTTTGTGCAGCGATACGTCCAAAATTTTTAGGGGTTACTTCAAAACGAATTTTGTCGCCGATCTCATAAGCAGGATTGATCTTGATTGATTCTTCAAGACTCACTTCTAAACGAGAATCGTACACTGTATCCACTACATCTTTTACAGAATAAACACTAATGTTTCCCTTTTTTTGATTAAATTCAACTTCAACATTTTGTGCTTGTCCATAATTTCTTTTGTACGCAGAAACTAATGCAGCTTCCAAAGCATCAATCACTAATTCTTTGGAAATCCCTTTTTCAGTTTCTAAGTCATCAAGAGCATTTAGTAATTCTTTGCTCATCTTTTTCTCTCCTATTCAATTGTAGTCTATTTAGAACTGTATTGCCAATCTAGCTTTTGCTATTTTTGAACGATTCAATTCTATCTCTTTTGTGCGTGTTTTAATCCGAACAGTCAACGTTAGGCTGTCTTCTGTCAACTCTTTCAAAGTTCCTTCATACACTTTTTCACCGTCGATCGGTTCATACAGTGAAACATGGATAAATTTTCCTACTGCATTTTGAAAATCTTTTTCCGTTTTGATTGGTCTTTCTGCTCCTGGAGAAGAAACCTCTAGGAAATATGCATGTGGAAAAGGATCCGGCGTGATTTGGTCTAAACGTTCGCTGACTTTTTCACTTACTAATGCGCAATCTTCTAAACTAACCCCTTGCGGCTGGTCAATATATACACGCAAAAACCAATTCTTACCTTCTTTTATATATTCAATATCTACCAATTCGTACTCTAAGTCTTGTATCATGGGTTGTACAAGCTCCGTAACAGTCGTTACAATATTACTCAATACTTTTCGCCTCCTATCATTAGACGTATATAATCGCTTAAAAAGAGTGAGCGTCGCCGCTCACTCTAACAGAATATCTAAACACACTTGAAATAGTACCACAAAATCAAGCAAGACGCAAACAAACAGCACCTTTCATGCTCCAAGGAGTTTAAATAATTGACTGATTACATCATATCAAATAAAGACAATTGATTTTCGTCAGGCAATCCTTTTAAAACACCATTTTCATTCATGTATTCAATGACCGTTTTTGAAACTTTCCCTCTTCTTGATAAATCTTCCTTAGATAAAAAGGGTTTTTCCTCTCGTGCCACAACGATTTGTTGCGCTACGTTCGCACCTAAACTGGGTACAGCTCTGAAGGGAGCAATCAGTGTATTTCCATTGATCACAAAATCTTTGGCATCTGATTTGTCTAAATCAACCATTTTGAAATCAAAACCACGTTCGACCATTTCATTTGCCAACTCTAAAACAGTGAGCAAACTCTTATCTTTAGCGGAAGCATCTAAACCTTTATCGGTGATTTCCTTAATTTTTACTTTGATGGCTTCTTTCCCCTGTGACATGGCGACTAAATCAAAGTCGTTTGCTCTCACAGAGAAATAAGCTGCATAATACAAGATCGGAAAATGAACTTTGTAATATGCTACCCGTAAAGCCATCAGTACATAAGCTGCAGCATGGGCTTTAGGAAACATATACTTGATCTTCAAACAAGACTCAATGTACCATTCCGCAATCCCTTCATCACGCATCGTTTGTTGCCAATCATCTGGGATTCCTTTTCCTTTACGCACGTGCTCCATAATTTGGAACGATAAACCTGCTTCCAATCCATTATGAATAAGGTAAACCATAATATCATCACGACATCCAATAACTTCAGATAAGGGAATATTGTGGTTTCGAATCAATTCTTCCGCATTTCCCAACCAAACGTCTGTCCCATGAGAAAGACCAGAGATCTGCAACAATTCAGCGAATGTATTAGGTCTTGTCTCTTCCAACATCCCCCGAACAAATCGAGTTCCAAATTCAGGTATGCCAAGCGTTCCGGTCTTAGAAAGAATTTGATCTGGTAAAACCCCTAAAACATCTGTTCCTTGGAATATTTTCATCACTTCTGGATCATCAGTTGGAATGGTTTTTGGATCTATTCCAGACAGATCTTGCAGCATTCGAATCACTGTCGGATCATCATGTCCCAGAATATCAAGTTTCAAGACATTATCATGAATCGAGTGGAAATCAAAATGCGTCGTACGCCATTCTGAATCTTGATCATCTGCTGGGAACTGCACTGGAGTAAAATCATACACATCCATATAATCCGGAATAACGATTATCCCCCCTGGGTGCTGACCAGTTGTTTTCTTGACCCCGGAAGAGCCTTTTGCTAAACGATCGATCTCAGCCGCACGAAGGTTCTGGTTGGTGTCTCTTTCATACCCTTTTACATAACCATAAGCGGTACGATCGGCCACCGTACTGATTGTTCCAGCACGGAAAACATACTCTTCCCCAAACAATACTTTGGTGTAATCATGAGCTTTTGCTTGATAATCACCTGAAAAGTTCAAATCGATATCGGGAACTTTGTCTCCGTTAAACCCTAAAAAAGTTTCAAAGGGAATGTCATGTCCGTCTTTATGCAATCGAACTCCGCAATTTGGGCACATTTTTTCAGGTAAATCAAACCCGGATCCTACTGAACCATCTTCGAAGAACTCAGAATACTTGCAATCTGGACAACGGTAATGTGGAGGCATCGGATTTACTTCTGTGATTCCCGTCATCGTAGCTACAAAGCTGGATCCTACTGAACCCCGAGATCCCACTAGATAACCTTCAGAGACACTTTTGTGGACTAATTTTTGGGAGATCAAGTAGATCACTGAGAAACCATTTCCAATAATACTTGTCAATTCTTTTTCTAATCGTTTCTCGATTATTTCAGGCAGCGGATCACCATATAAACGGTGAGCTTCATCATAACTCAGTTTTCGAATCTCTTCTTCTGAACCTGGTATTTTTGGTGTGTATAAGTCCGTTTTTACAGGAGTGATATCACCGTCCACTAGATCAGCAATTTTATTAGTATTGGTCACGACTATTTCATGTGCTTTCTCTTTACCGATAAACGCAAAAGCATCCAACATTTCTGTCGTCGTTCTAAAGTGAACTTGCGGCAATTCAGCTCTATTTAATTCCGATGCTCCTCCTAAAGAATGGACCAATATTTTACGGTATACAGCATCTTCGGGATTTAAATAGTGAGCATTTCCTGTAGCAGTGACCGGCTTGTTCAGCTCTTCTCCTATTTGGAGTAAATTGCGGATAATTTCTTCTAAATCTTTTTCATTGCGCACTAATTCTCGTTCAATCAATGGAGCATAGACTTCTTTAGGCATAATTTCGATGTAATCATAAAAACGGGCTTTCTTTTTAGCTTCATCGTATCCTTTTTGCATCATTGCTTCAAAAACTTCTCCATTGCTGCAAGCAGAACCGATAATCAATCCTTCTCGATATTTTGTCAATTCTGAACGCGGAATTCTTGGCGTACGGAAAAAGTATTGTACGTTAGATAAGGTAACCAGTTTAAACAGATTCTTAAGACCTTCTTGGGTCGTCGCTAGTATCGTAGCGTGGAATGGACGTGCTCTTTTATAAGCATCTCCTTCACCAATTTTACTATTCAATTGATTATGATTGACGATCTGATGTTCTTCTTCGGCTTCTTTTAAGAACATCCAGCATAAATGAGCGGTTGTTTCAGAATCATAAATAGCTCGGTGATGCTGTTCTAAAGCTACACCATACTTTTTAGCCAAAGTGTTCAATCGATGGCTTTTAAATTGCGGGTGTAAAAAGCGCGACAATTCCAAGGTATCAATAACCGGATTTGCAGCCTCAGGGAGGTGATGACGAGTGTATCCCGTATTCAAGAAACCCATATCAAAACTAGCATTGTGTGCTACCAGAATGGACCCTTCCGCAAAATCACTGAATAATTTCAACACTTCTTCTTCCGTTTTTGATCCTCGAACCATATCATCCGTGATTCCAGTTAAATTGATTGTTGTTTGAGATAACCGATGACCAGGATCAATGAATTGTTCAAAAGTCTCCGTAATGTTTCCTTTGTACATTTTAACGGCAGATAATTCAATAATTTTATCGTACACAGCAGATAGTCCAGTGGTCTCTACGTCAAATACCACGTAAGTCGCTTCAGCTAAGTTTGCATCAGCAGGATTATAGGCAATATCCACGCCATCATCTACCACATTGGCTTCAATCCCATATAAGATCTTCACACCATGTTTCTGACCAGCACTATATGCATCCGGGAAACCTTGTGCTCCTGAATGGTCTGTCAGCGCAATCGCCTTATGTCCCCATTTTGCAGCTTGTTCTACATAATCCGCTATATTATTCGTAGCGTCCATCGTACTCATATTGCTGTGCACATGCAATTCTACCCGCTTATCGCCTTCAGGAGCCTTGTCTTTACGACTTTCATGACTAACTTGGGCTAAATCTTGGGCATTCATGACCAAATCTCTCATGTACGTATCTTCTTGAATACCACCGCGAGCTTTGAACCACATTCCTTTTTTGATGGCTGCAAAAGCCGCTTCATCTTCAGGTGTATTTGAAAATTTCTTGATGGAAAATGATGAAGTATAGTCTGTCATTTTAATGGTCAATAATTGTCTGCCGGAACGCAATTCACGAATCTCTGTATCAAATACATACCCTTCGATAGTCACGCGTCTTTCTTCTTCAAGAATCTCACTCATTTGCTTCACTTCTTCAGAGTCAGCAATTTTTCTTCCTAATAAGATGGGCCCTGTTATAGGCTGCAGCTCTTTGTTCGCTTGTCTTTCTTTCTCAGCTTTTTGAATGTTTTCAGCAGCTCGTTGAGCTAATAAATCATCAGCTTCTTCTTTTTTAGCTTTAAATTCATGTATTTTTTGTTCATAAGCTTCTTGGTCAACCATAGGTTCAATTTTAAAATTCGGAAAACCCATTTGTTGATAAGCTTCTTCTACTGGAGGTAAGTACATATTTTTCAAATGCCCTTTGACGATGTCGTTTTCAACTAAAAAGTGCACTTTACGTTCTTGAATAATTGGAAACTGATCTCTAAAGGGCTGATCACAAATGGGCGAAGAAACTTTACTTTTCTTCACAGCAGTAGACCAGTAGTTTTCCAATTTTTCTATGGTCAACTTAGGTTTTGTTGTTTGAATCGTTACCTCAATTGCTGCAATGGAAGTAAACGCCAGTTGCATTGACTCTAGTAAATTTTGATAAACCTCAAACGGCAAAATATCTTCGAATTGAAAATCAAATTGCCATATTTTTGATGCTTTATGAACCGTAACTTTTTGAATTCTGCCATTTGCAAAATATGGACGGTACTCGACTTTGTGGTGCAACCCAATTTGTTCTAACAATTGGTGAAACAAATTTTCTTGATCTAAACTCATTAGTCCATCCCTTCCTCTATATCATGCCTGCAAGGTAGTTGACAATAGAAAAATGATAGAATGCAAGCAACATCAATAAATGATGTAATCTGTTTTCTATCATTTTTCATCTGATTTTTACCCTCTAAACGCTCAACCGTTGAAGAGCTCTCTGTTTAGTTTACAGGAAATACCGTTGGATGTCATTCCACGTTACAGCTAACATCAGCAGCAATAACAATCCAACACCAATTAATGTGATTATACTTTCTTTTTCTTCGCTTAATGGTTTCCCGCGAACACCTTCCACAATGTTCAATAGTAGTTTACCGCCATCTAAAGCTGGGATAGGCATCAAGTTAATGATCCCTAAATTGACACTCAAAAAGGCCAACCAATTTAAAATACCTATAAACCCAGTTGAAACTACAGCTTCAGTCGTTGCATAAATCGCTACAGGCCCTCCAAACATATCTACTGAAAATCCAGAAGTAAACATGGAGCCAAATACTGCAAAGATTTGACTGGCTACTGACCAAGTTTGGGTAAATCCTGAACTGATTTTCCCTAAAACAGAAGTATCCTGGTATGGTTCCACACCGATCAATCCGATTGCAGTTCCATCTGCTGATTCACTAGCTTCCGGAACAATAGACAATTCTTCACTAGAACCATCTTCATGTTGAACTGTAACGACCAATTCTTCTTCTGGACTTTGTTGAATCACTTGTTGCATATTTACCCAAGAATCAATGGATTCGCCATTAATTTCTTGAATCAAATCTCCAGAAGCTAGACCAGATTCTTCTGCAACACTATCCGGTAAGACATTTCCAATTTGGCTTTCGGTAGTGTAAACTCCGCCTTGTATAAAGGCTAACAGAATAAATGCCACAATGGCTAATATAATATTGTTCATCGGTCCTGCAAAATTTGTCATCATTCGTTGCGGTAAACTTGCAGACTGGAATTGAACATCCAGCGGAGCTATTTGAACTTCCGTCCCATCTTCCTCAATCATTAAAGCGTCTCTTTTGACCGAGTAGCGTACGGTCTCATCTGATTCACCATTCACATAACCTTCTACAAACAACTCTTTTTCTAAATCAATGCTGACAACTTCAATCGGAGTAGCATTGACCAACTGTTTCTTTTTAGACGTATTGATCGTAGTAACTTCGCCGTTTTCGTCTAATACCAAACCAACTGGCGTCCCAGGTTTGATTTCGACATCTTCTTCATAACCAGCCATTCGAACGTATCCGCCGACTGGTAATATCCGTACAGTATAAGTGGTTTCATTTTTACGGTAAGAAAAAATTTTCGGACCAAACCCAATGGCAAATTCTCTTACAAGAATACCTGACTTTTTAGCAAAATAATAATGGCCGTACTCGTGAAAAACAACTAATATACTGAATACAATGATAAATGTAATAATTGTCGTTACCATTCGTTCGCTCCTCTACTATACGTCTTCATATCTTTCTAAAGTAGTGCTTAAATCAAACCGACTATGCTTAAGATAGGAAATACAAACAACATACTGTCAAAACGGTCCAATACACCACCATGTCCTGGGAAGATATTGCCAGAATCCTTGATACCGTAATACCGTTTAAAGGCTGATTCTACTAAATCTCCTAATTGGCCTGCCATAGACAACAACAGCATCAAAATCAGAGACCAAAAAAACGGCATGCTTAAAGGTACAAAATAAAGATAAACAGCTGCTACTAAAACAGCTGTTACTGTTCCGCCTACAGACCCTTCGATCGTTTTGTTGGGACTGATATTTGGAGCCAGTTTATTTTTGCCGATTTTCCGACCAATCAAATAAGCAAAAATATCGGTTGCCCAAATGGTCACCAACACTAAAATCAGTAACCCTAGTCCGCTATCCCGCGTTTCCAGTAAAGATCTAAAACCAATTCCGATATAAAGTATCCCTAAAATAGACACTGCCGCATCGTCAAAAGAAAAATCATTTTTTGAGAAAACAGTACAAACCAATAAGATCACAGTGGCTAGATGGATAAACGTTTCTGAACTAAATCCTTGTGGCAGTATCCCTACTAACTCTTGTGCAAAAATAAACCCCATTAAGGCAATTGTAGAAATCAATCCTTCTACAGAAAAAATAGAGTTGCCCTTCATTCTAAATAACTCAAATAATCCAATAATCGCTAAAAGTGCAATTGTAATTCCTAACAACCATCCACCGACATACACTACGGGTATAAAAATGGCCGCCATCACTAAAGCAGTGATAATTCTTTGTTTCACAATATTTCCTCCTAAACTTCACTAAGAGTTTCTTAAACTCCACCAAATCGACGTTGTCTTTTTTGGTATACGGCCAAAGCTTCATCAAAAGCTTTTTCATTAAAATCTGGCCAAGCAAGCGATGAAAAATAAAATTCGCTGTATGCATTTTGCCAGAGCATAAAATTACTGATTCTTTCTTCTCCGCTGGTGCGTATCATATAATCTACTTCTTGATATTCCCCCAGTACAGAACTCATTAAATACTGTTCGAAATCTTCTTCAGTTACTTTATGAAGGTTTTTCTTTCCTGCTGCAATATCTTTGGCTAACTCTTTTGAAGCAGCTAAAATTTCACTTCTGCCACCATAATTTACAGCAAAATTTAATATCATCCCAGTATTTCCTGCTGTTTCTTGTATAGCATTTTCCATTACTTTTTTCGTTTTTCGAGGCAACTTATCCGGGATACCGATCATAGTCACTTTAATATTCGCTTCCATGATTTCTGGCATAAAAGTATCAAAAAATTCAACCGGCAGCTGCATTAAATAATTCACTTCATCCAACGGCCGCTTCCAATTTTCAGTAGAAAACGCGTAAACCGTTAATGCTTTGACACCTCGTTTATTGGCATGCTTTGCGATTGTCTTCACTTGATCCATACCTGCTTTGTGTCCTAAAGAACGTTTTAACCCTCTACTTTTAGCCCAACGTCCATTTCCATCCATAATAACAGCAACATGGTTAGGTATGCTGCCTTCTTGTGAGAAGATTCCCTCTTCTGTATAACTTTCTTTTTCTTGATTACTCATTGCGATTTGACCGCCCTTCACTAACAAACTTTCCTCTTCCTATTGTAGCAAATCATTGTTTAAAATCCTATGAGTTTAAAGAAAAAATAACATTTTGCCAAAAGAAAGAAGGTGTATTTTGGCTATTTTGAACGTTTTTTCTAAAAAAAGAGTCGTAGCCTGTACACGCGTTATATAAGGCAGCTACCATGTCTATAGTCTAAACGTCTGGCCGCCTTATCTTCTGTTGTAAATGATTTACTTCATGCTCTTTCGTAGCCGCGTGAGCTAAACGCCTCACTTCAGGCTCTGAGTATATGTTTCGATTCTATTTTGTTCGAGTGTTATACTATATGTAGCAATAAATAGTTTTAAAAACTAAGGGGGCTATTTTATGAAGAGAAAAATTGTGCAATTTATTGTAGGATTGATCCTTTCAGCCGTTGCAGCAAAAGTAACTTCATTGATTTTAGGCGATGACACTAAGAAAGAACCTAAAAAAGCAAGCTTTTTAGATTTTAACTAAACAAAAGCAGCATTTCTCTATACCGGTTTGGTGAAAGAGGCATGCTGCTTTTTGCATTGGTTTTAAAAGAAGAATTACCCTTCGATGAGTTCTTTTTCTTTTTCAGCTGCTATTTTATCTAACTCGATTACACTGTTGTCTGTTATCTTTTGAACTTCGCCTTCAAAATAGTGTTGATCATCAAGAGTGATGTCACCATTTTTTTCAGCTTTTTTCAAATCGTCCATAGCATCACGGCGGATGTTGCGTACAGAAATTTTAGCATTTTCAGCTTCTTTACCTACTTGTTTAGCTAATTCCTTACGACGTTCAGTAGTTAATTGAGGCACTACCAGACGAATCACGTTTCCATCGGTTGATGGGCTGATGCCGATATCGCTCTGCATGATGGCACGTTCAACATCTTTGATAGAAGACTTGTCAAACGGTGTAATCATTAAAACGCGAGGCTCTGGAACATTGATTTGAGCTAATTGGTTCAACGGTGTTGGTATGCCGTAGTATTCAACTTGAATACGGTCCAATAAACTTGGATTAGCGCGTCCAGCACGGATCGCACCCAATTCACGTTGCAACGATTGCTCAGTTTTCGTCATTCTTTCTCTTGTCTCTTTCAATAATTGTTCACTCATTGTACTTTCCCCCTAACAGTAGTTCCAATCACTTCTCCTAGAACTACTCGTTTAATATTTCCTGTTTCGTTCAAATTAAACACCACTAAAGGAATATCGTTATCCATACTTAGTGAGCTGGCTGTTGTATCCATAACTTGTAATCCTTTATTGATAATATCTAAGTGAGTCAACTCATCAAATTTAACGGCTTCTTTATCCAATTTTGGATCAGCTGAATACACACCATCAACATTATTTTTAGCCATCAAAATAACATCTGCTTCAATTTCCGCAGCACGTAATGCTGAAGTAGTATCCGTTGAAAAATATGGATTTCCTGTACCACCAGCGAAAATGACCACTCGGCCTTTTTCTAGATGACGCATGGCTTTTCTGCGGATATAAGGTTCCGCGATTTGACGCATTTCAATTGAAGTTTGAACTCTGGTTGGGACTCCTTCATTTTCCAAGCAATCTTGTAAAGCTAAAGCATTCATCACCGTTGCAAGCATACCCATATAGTCTGCTTGTGCACGTTCCATGCCCATTTCTTCCCCGATTTTTCCACGCCAGATATTTCCGCCACCGACCACGATAGCAATTTCAATGCCTAAATCGTGAACTTCTTGGATTTCTTTACAAATTTCTTGGATAGTTGGCGGTTTTATTCCAAACCCAGAATCTCCAGCCAATGCTTCACCGCTCAGTTTAAGTACAATTCTCTTATACTTTGGTTCCTTCTTCACATTCATTACCTCCATTGGCTATTTACTCTCATATTTTAGCATACTCTATGAAAAACTTCATCCTGATTATACCACATACCGTATACAGTTCTCACTTTTAAGCAGCTTTTTTTAATTCTTGGCTATTGTACAGACAAAACCATACAAAAATAGAGAGGATAATAGTACTCCTCTCTATAAAAATGTTTTATTTTTTAACTTGACTCATTACTTCGTCTGCAAAATTTTCTTGACGTTTTTCGATTCCTTCTCCAACTTCAAAGCGAGCAAATCCTTTTACAGAAGCGCCATTAGCTTTCAAGTAGTCCCCAACAGTTTGATCTGGGTCTTTAACGAATGGTTGGTCTACTAAACTGATTTCTGACAACCATTTGCTTAAACGGCCTTTGATCATTTTTTCAACGATGTTAGCTGGTTTGCCTTCATTTAAAGCTTGTTCAGTCAACACTTTTGTTTCATGATCGATTTTTTCAGCTGGTACTTCTTCACGAGTCGTGTATAGTGGGTTGATAGCTGCGATGTGCATAGCAATGTCACGCGCTACTTCTTCTTTATCAGTACCTTCTAATTGTACTAATACACCGATACGTCCGCCCATGTGCAAGTATGAACCGAATACTTCGTTGTCCGCTTTTTCAAAGCGTACAAAACGACGCAAGCTGATTTTTTCACCGATAGTCGTTGTAGCAGAAATAATTTCTGATTCAATTGTACCTTCACCGGCAGTTAATTTGTTTGCATCTTCTAATGATACTGGATTTCCGTTAGCGATGACTTCTGTAATATCACGTACTAAGTTTTGGAATTTTTCGTTTTTAGAAACAAAGTCAGTTTCTGAATTGATTTCTGTTAAGGCAGCAATATTGCCATCAGTGTAAACACCAGTTAACCCTTCAGCAGCAACACGGTCTGCTTTTTTAGCAGCTTTTGCCATACCGTTTTCTCTTAGGTGATCTACTGCAGCGTCCATATCTCCATCAACGGCTACCAATGCTTTTTTAGCATCCATCATTCCAACACCCGTCATATCACGTAATTCTTTAACTAAAGCAGCTGTTACTTTTGCCATTTTATTCGTCCTCCTAAATGCTGTTTGTCTCTATTTTAATTTTTTTGAGGTTTATTGTAAAAAAAACTGTCTCAAAAAAAGGAAATGACGCCGCTTTGTAAAAAGTCGCTATTCACTTCTCACTTTTATCGAGACAGCTTTTATAAGGTTTATTGATTATTCAGCGTTGTCGCCTTCAACAACTTCTACGATTTCTTCGATAGAAGCAGTTTCAGTTGATTCTGGAGCTTCAGCTGTGAAAGTTTCTTCAACAACTTCGTCTTCGCCTTGGTTTCCTTCGATCATAGCGTCAGCCATTTTTGAAGTGATTAATTTAACTGCACGAATAGCATCATCGTTAGATGGAATGATTACATCGATTTCATCTGGATCACAGTTAGTATCAACCATAGCTACGATAGGAATGTTCAATTTGTGAGCTTCTTGAATTGCGATACGTTCTTTACGAGGGTCAACTACGAACATAACGTCTGGAATTCTAGGCATATCTTTGATTCCGCCTAAGAATTTTTCTAAACGGTCACGTTCTTTGATTAAGATACCCACTTCTTTTTTAGGAAGTAATTCAAAAGTTCCGTCTGCTTCCATTTTATCAATATCTTTCAAACGTTTGATACGTTTTTGGATAGTATCCCAGTTAGTTAAAGTTCCGCCTAACCAACGGTGGTTAACGAAAAATTGACCAGAACGTTGAGCTTCTTCTTTAATAGATTCTTGTGCTTGTTTTTTAGTTCCAACGAAAAGAGCGATCCCGCCATTTTCTGCTACATCTCTTACATATTTGTAAGCTGTATCTGCTAATTTAACTGTTTTTTGCAAGTCAATGATGTAGATACCGTTTCTTTCTGTAAAGATGTATTTCTTCATTTTTGGGTTCCAACGACGTGTTTGGTGTCCAAAATGAACTCCTGCTTCTAGCAATTGTTTCATAGAAATTACTGCCATGATTGTGTTCCTCCATTTGGTTTTTGTATTTATCCCTCCCTCAAAATCAACTGCAGGGAAACTTAAGTAAACTTAAGCACCTTCCGATGCATCCTTTGAGGTGTGATATAGTTGATGCTTTTAGCACCGTCTTATATTATACGATCAATTTCTGTATAATGCAAGAAAAAATTCAACAACACATCGAATGTAATGTGTTGTTGAATTTTATGTTTACAGAGACTCCATTCCAACGCTGAGGATTTCTCGTATATCTTGTTCAGTCAATTGATTTGCTGAACGTTTGTCCCCGTGATCTTCTGTAATGACTTGATCAAACAAGGATTTCTTTTCTTGTTGCAAAGCATTGATCTTTTCTTCGATCGTTCCTTCCGCAATCAAGCGCCATACTTCTACGACGTTCTTTTGGCCAATCCGATGAGCTCTGCCGGCAGCTTGTTCTTCTACAGCTGGGTTCCACCAGAGATCATATAAGATGACTGTGTCGGCGCCAGTTAAATTCAAACCGGTTCCTCCAGCTTTCAACGAAATCAAAAAGATCGATTTTTCACCGTCGTTGAACTGATTGACCATATTGATCCGTTCAACAGGTTTTGTTTTTCCGCTCAAATAGAAGCTGGAAATGTTTTCTTTAGCCAATTCAGCTTCAATGATATCCAACATCGAAGTAAATTGAGAGAAAATCAGAATACGTTTATTATTCTCCAACGCATTTGAAACAATCTCTTTTAATTGCAGCAGTTTACCAGATTCCCCTTCATAATCATCTATGAATAATCGTGGATCACAGCAAATTTGGCGCAAGCGAGTGAGTGAAGCCAAAATAGCGATACGATTCTTTTTGAAATCATCTCCGCTCATTCCCTGCACCGTTTGTTGAATTTGTTGCAAGTACGCTAAGTAAACTGTTTTCTGCTCTTTAGTCAGCGTACTGAACATGTTGGTCTCGATTTTTTCCGGCAATTCTTTCAATACATCTTTTTTGACCCTTCTTAGTACAAAAGGCTGGATCATTTTAGCGATTTTTTCATTGGACATTCCCTTGAATTTTTTAATAGACGGGAAAAATCCTGGCATAATCAATTGAAAGATCGCCCATAATTCTTCGATCTTGTTCTCAATCGGCGTCCCGCTTAAGGCGAATTTTCTAGGTACCGAAAGACTTCTTAAGGCTTGAGAAGTCTTGGTATGGTAGTTTTTCACCATTTGAGATTCATCCATCACTAATGTACTAAAGGATTGTTTTTTGTACAGCTCAACATCCTGACGGAAACTTTGGTAAGAAGTAATGAGGACATCATTGTTTTCAACGTCTTGGATTTGATGTTCTCGTTCTTCGATGCTTCCTGTGACAACAGCCGCTCTAATACTTGGAGCAAATTTTTTCAATTCATGGAACCAGTTGTACGTTAAAGATGCAGGAGCAATAATCAGAAACGGATTCTTTTCGCCCTGCTCAATTTCAGACTGGATATAGGTAATGACTTGGAGCGTTTTCCCCAGCCCCATGTCATCTGCTAAAATCCCGCCAAAACCATATTTCGACAACATCTTGAGCCATTTAAACCCAGTTGTTTGGTATGATCTTAATTCTCCATTTAACTGTTCTGGGAGTTCGGCCTCAATAGACTGAGGCTGATTTAGATCTTGGACCATTTGCTGGAATTTTTTTGACAAGACGGGTTGAACATCGCCTTCTTTTTCTAGAAGATGAGATAGTTCCAATCCGCGGTAACTTGGGATAGTCACCCCTCCGTTCTGGAAATCTTTAGAACTCCGCAGTTCATTTAGAACCCGGCTGATTTGTTGAAGTTCGTCTGATTCCAATGACAGTAATTTTCCATTTTCTAATTTATGGAAACTTTTTCTGTCCATTAAACTTTGCAATACTTGATTGACTTCATCTTTACTGATGCCTTTAATGTCAAATCGGATATCTAATAAACCGCCCTCTTGTTGGATGTCTACGTTTGTATCCGAATCTATTTGATCCAAGAAGATGCTGTCTAAACTATCGTTGATGTAAACTTCTGCTGATTCTTCCAGCAAGGGAATCTCCTTAGTAAAGAATTCATAGAATTTTTCATCTTGTACTAAGCGTTTAGTGTAGTCTTTTTCTTGACGTTTGTAGCCTAATTCGTTCAATAAATTTAAGGTTTGAATTTCTTTTTTACTGTCTCGAATGACTTGAACTTTTTCTTCAGGCAATTGATTTTCGTTCGGATCAGTAGACAGCACCATATGGCGGTAGTTAAATTCTACTACTGCATGCAGTTCCTCGTTTTCATAGGTGAAGTAAATACACGTCTTCAAAGGTTCATGAATAAAGGTGTTTTCCACTTCTTCAGACATGTGCACCGGTGCTAACTTAGAAAGCATTGGCAAAACATAAGCTGTAAAGTCCGGCATGTCTTCTTGCTGGATCTCAATACCGTCTCCTTCATGCCTTTGTAAGAAAGATTGCAAAGGTTGGATGGCTTTTACTTGTTCACGAGTCGGATCGTAAATCGTATCTTGAACAATGTACCAATGGTAATCTTTCAAGTAAACATCTGTATTGTCATCAATACTTAAAGAGATATTGCCTTCATGATCATTCAATTCAAATTGATAGGGAATCTGTCCTTCGACAAAAGTGATCCGAGAGTAATGTGCTCCCTTGATATCAAATTGCATATTAGTCGTTTCTTGGTATTGTTCTATAAATCTTTTTGTAAAAGAAGGTGTTAATACAAAATAACGTTTATTATTAAAAATTGATTTAGCCTCTGTATAATTTCCTCGAACAAAAAATTGAGACTCCATTTCTGCATACAATTCATTCATTACTTTTTCATCAGCAGCTTCCAATTCAACCGTTTTGAAATTTACCCATTGATTAGCTTTATATTCAAATTTGTCTTTGTTCATAAAAGCTGTTAAAAAAGCTTGTGTATCTTTAATGACATATAATTTATCTGTGCCAGCTCGCAAACTGACCACTAATACTTCTCCAGAATGGCGCACTAATGCCGTGCTTTCTGGTTTATGCTCTATTCTAAATTCCAGCTTAAAAGGTTGACTTTCTTTTTTCTCCGCAGCATACAAACTGGTTGTATCGTCTAAAAATTGTCTTGAAAATAATACTGTCAGCTCTTTTCCAGGGTTGAGAGAATTTTTCGCAACCTTTTCAGCATTTTCAGGTGTCATAATTCTGCTGATTTGACGATCTTTCAATTCTAACTCAACTGCAACCGTGTGTTTACAGTATCCATGATTTTTCCAATAATCGCATTCGCAAAAATCTTGTTCTCGCGTTGTTCCGTCTAATTCCACATGGTAACGATCATCGTCCAACACATCAGCTGTCCACATTTTTTCTTCGATTGAAGCATTTACAGAAAGAACTCGTTTTTCATCCACCAAATTTCTTCCTACTTCAATCAATCGTTCAGGTATACTCCACTTCACGAAACCAACCTACTTTCTAGCCGTTTTTCCAAAAAAATTGTTCTTCCAATAATTATCGAACAAAATTCTCCATCTATCTATTTTACGTTATCTTTTCAAAAAAAGAAACAGTAATGTATTTGATTTGTTGTTTAACTGGTTCAGTTAAGCATGTACTGCAGACAATTGACTTTTTCCGGTACCTAATGCATGAACCAGAATTTTATCCGGTATTCGGTCTTTTAATTCTTTGACATGACTGATGATTCCTACCAATTTCCCATCGCCATCAATTTGCATCAACGCTTCAATCGCTTGATCTAATGCATCTTCATCTAACGAACCAAAACCTTCATCAATAAAAATCGCTTCAATTTGTACTCCACCGGATTGACGCTGTACAACATCTGACAGAGATAAAGCCAATGAAAGCGCTGCAGTAAAACTTTCCCCACCAGAAAGCGTTCCTACATTTCGAATCCCTCCAGCATGATCATCATAAATATTGATCTCTAGACCTGTTCGGTTTTTATATGAACCATCTTCTCGATTCAGATCAAATAAGTAGCGATTGTTCGAAAGCTTTTGTAAGCGTTGGTTGGCCAGCATCAAGACTTCTTCTAAGAAGTAAGACAACACATAGCGTTCAAAACCTAGTTTACTATTTCCTGAATCACCGTTAGCCACATCAGATAGGGTTGCGATCTCCAGATAAAGATCCATATTTTTCTGATGTGCATCCAAAATAGACTGACTCGTTTTCAGTACACTCTTATTTTGAGCGAAATGGTCTAACAGAACTGCTTTTTCTTCCGCTTTTTGCGTCTTTCTTTCACTTAACAGATCGTACTGTTCTTTTGCTTCTTTTAATTTTGGAAGAGGTTTGCCCTCTAACTTCTGTGTATTAAGTTCCAAGTTGTGTTGAACATTATAGTAAGTCTTTTCAAAATGATTGATCTCATTCCGCCAATCACTGATATAGGAACTATTCGCCAACTGCTTTTCTACTTCTTCCATGGCAGTAAAAGAACTTTCTTCTAGTATCTGTGTTAATTGCTTCGTTAGTACTTGTTGTTTCTCTTGTTCCAAAGAGATTGTTTCGGAGATGGAACGCAATGTATAGCGCACCTGTTCTTGTATTTTTTCAGCCGTTGTATGGTTTTTTCCAGCTTCTTCATACCGCTTATCCCAATTGTTTATAGCCTTAGTTCCAGCTTCTACTTCTGCGGCATAGCGTTCAGTATCCAAATATTCTTCAGGGATTTCTTGACTCAGTTGTTTCAACTGTCCTTTTAGTTCACTCCATCGATTCCATTCTAGTTGAAGATTTGTTTCAACGAGTGTAAGTTTTTCTTGGATCTCAGCTATTTCATGCTCAAAGTGCATTTTCTTTTCTTCATGACTGGCTTGAGAAGCTAACTGAATGTCAATAGCTCCTATTTGCTCATTTAGACCGCGTATCAGTTCCATCAGTTCTGTCTTCTGCTCATGGAGCTCTTTTTGTTTTAACGGTAAATGAGAGGATTGTTCTTGCCAATAATCAAGCTTTTGATCTAATGATTGCGTCAACTCTTTCTCAGATGCTTCTAACTGGTCGATTTGCTGAGAGAGCACTTCAATTTCAGCTTGATGCGTAGTAACATGCTTCTCTTTTTCTTCTAAGCTCATCTCCAATTCAACAGCTGACTGGGTAGGATTTTCACTATTCATGCTGTGCAGAGGATGTTCCGTTGAACCACACACAGGACAGGGTTCTCCTTCAATCAGTTCTTCCGCTAATTTTTGGATCTGCACTTTAGCCCAATCACTTTTTACTGCTTTGTATTGTTTGACAGCTGCTTCCAACATTACAGCAACTTCGTTTTTACGAACGGTTTTCTCGCCTAATTCGGTTCTAAGGTGATTCTTTTGGGTATCGAGTTGAAGGACTTCTTGCAGCATACTTTGAGCCTTTTCAACTCTTTGAAGCTCGTCTTTCAACACATACAACTGGCTTTTTTGTTCTTTTAATGCCTCTAATACCTGATTTAATTTATCTTTTTCATAGATCAGCTCTTCTTGATCTGAAGTCAGTTTTTTGAGTTTGGCTTGAAGCTGTTGAACCACTATTTCTTGTTCTTTGTTTTGCTGCTCACTGGTTGTATAGGTTTCAATCGATTGTTTTAAGTGTGTCAATCTGATCAATTGTTCTTTACGCTGCTCTTGCTGTGCTTTTTCTTCTTCCAAATGTTCCTTTTGTTGAGTTGCTTTTTCTACATTTTCTTGAGCCGTTCGAAGCTCATCCAAAGCAGCAGTATGTTTTTGCTCAGCAACAGCAAGGGTTTGTCTGTTTTCCTTTAATTGAAACAGTAAGGGTTCAAAGGTTTTAGCTTCTTCAAATGATTTTATCGTGTGGTGAAGTTCAGTGATACGAAGTTGTTCTTTATTCAAGTCTGCTAAAGCAGCAGTCAAGTCTGCTTTTTCGGTCAATAACTGTTGGATCGTTTGTTGTTCTATTAAAAAGTTGTTGGCTTGTGTAGTCTTTTTCATCAAATCAGCTATAGCACTGTCTAAGGCTGCTAAAATAGTGGTCCTATTTTGTTGGTCTTCTTTTAATTGTTCGATTTCTACTTTCATGCCTTCAAAGCCGGTCAAGTCAGAAACTGGTTTCTCATCAAGCCAATGCGCTCTGCTTAAAGCAGATTCCAATTCTTTCTCCTTTTCCAACAGCTTAACGTGCATCCCTTTTTTCTTCTCTTTTAATTTTTCGCTAAATTGCCGGTAGATTCCAGTTCCAAAAAGTTTTCTTAAAATGTTTTCTTTATCTCCGCTGTCTGCATTCAAAAAACGTCGGAATTCACCTTGAGGGATCATCACGATTTGGCGAAATTGATCACAAGTCAATTGCACCACTTCTTCGATCAAAGCATCTACTTCACTGATTTTGCTGACTTGCTGAAGTTCAGTTCCGTCTTCACTAAAAACTCGAATCGATGCTTTTGCCGGCACATCACGAGTCCCATCGCCCTTTAACTTTAGAAGAGTTTGAGCAGGACTGCGAACGATCTCATACAATTTGTTTTGTGCATGAAAGGTAAACGACACACTGGTTATTTCTTTAGCATTGGCAAATGTCGAGCGCATTTCTTTCGGCTCACGATTTGATCCATTCGTTTTTCCAAACAGCGCAAAACAGATCCCGTCAAATAAAGTTGTTTTCCCAGAACCGGTTTTTCCTGCAATCAAAAAGATATTGTTTCCATAAAAGTTGGAAAAATCGATTGTTTCATCCATATAAGGACCAAAAGCTTTGAGTGTCAATGATTGTGGGCGCATTTAATCCTCCTCCTTTTGAAATTCTTCAAATAATGATTCAACTAGTTTCACTTGTTTAGGCGTTAACGGTTCCTGCATGATCTCTTCAAAATATTGTCCAAACAATACATTCGGAGCTGAGGCAGTGGGCAGTTCTTTTTTAGCTTGTTTCATCCCAGAAAGCAAACCTTTCTGATTGACTCTTTCCATCCCAATAACATTAGGATACACTTCTCTCAAACGATTCATTGCATTGGGCAGCATGACGGTGTCTTTTAATTTAATATAAATAAATTGGTCTCGTTTCACATTTTGATAGTAGGATTCATCCATTAACGTCGCAAAAGCCTCTTCCAATACGAGAATGTCACGCGTTGGCTGAACGGTATGGAAGCTTTGCTCGTTGATTCCTTCGTCGTCTAGTTCTATGATGCGAAAACCTTTTTGTTGATCGGCTTCTGAAACCGAGTATTTTAATAAACTGCCAGAATACCGCACTGATTCATGACTCAGCGCATTGGGGAGGTGCAAATGTCCTAAGGCGACATAGGTAAAGTCTTTAAACACACCTGCAGACACATTATCTAGACCACCGACTGTTGATTCTGTTTCAGAATCAGTTCTTAAACTGCCTGTCACAAAAAAATGTGAGATCAATACTTGATTTTTTGCAGAATCAAATTGCTCAATCATTTTATTTACTATCTTTTGAACCGCTCGTTCAGGGGTGTCCAGTGTTTCATCTTCAAAATACAACCGTGCATCAATCGGATCAAAATAAGGCAGCAAAAAAAATTGCGTATTGCCTAATGTAACTGGATTGAATACAGCATCATTGATTTTAGTCTGTACATGTAAGTTAGCTTGTTTAAACCATTGACTTCCGGATTCTAAACGAGTAGCGGAATCATGATTTCCAGAAATGGCTAAAACAGGAATCTGTTCTGTCAAATTCATATCAATCAACATTTGATTCAATACACTCACTGCCTCAGCAGGTGGTACAGCGCGGTCAAACAAATCTCCTGCGATTACAATAGCATCTACTTTTTCACTTTTAGCAGTTTCCAATAATTGCTCAAACACTTCACGTTGTTCCGCCAGCAATTGAAATCCATGAAGCTTTTTCCCAATGTGCCAATCTCCTGTATGTATGAACTTCATTTTCAGTCCTCCTATTTGTGTTTTTATCTTATCTAGTATACCAAAATAATCGCTGTCTCTCGAACAGCTTTTTGATATAAATGAGTCTTTTCTATTTTTTACTAAAATAAAATTAGTCCAACAATAAAAGTTGTTGCGAAATTTATCGTTTTCAATCATACTAATAAAGAAGTGTCAGAGAAGTTATTTATGAAAGGATTGAACAAACGTGTTTTTTAGAATATTACGAGCTGTTGTCCGTGTGTTAGTCTTTATACTGAACGGGAATGCTCATTACCAACAAAGAGACAAATTACCTCAAAATGAATCGTATATTTTAATCGCTCCGCATCGTACTTGGATCGACCCGGTTTACTTAGCCTTAGGAGCGAATAAAACGGAATTTGCTTTCATGGCTAAAAAAGAACTCTTTAAAAACCCCGTACTAGGATGGATTATTCGTAATGCGAATGCTTTTCCTGTTGATAGACAAAATCCTGGCCCTAGTGCTATTAAAAAGCCGGTCAAAATACTGAAAGAAGGAAAACTCAGTTTGGCTATGTTTCCAACGGGGACTAGACACTCCGCTGAACTAAAAGGTGGAGCTCCTACAATTGCAAAATTAAGCGGCGTCCCAATGGTCCCAGCAGTGTATCAAGGACCATTAACCTTAACTGACTTGATCAAACGAAAAAAAGTTATTGTTCGCTTTGGAGATCCTATTTATGTGGACCGTAAAACAAAATTAAACAAAGAAAACTTGTCTTTGATCGAGACTCAGATCCAAAGTGCATTTGATCAATTAGACAAAGAAATTGATCCTACTTATCGTTACGAATACAAATAATGAACTAAAGAAAAGAGATGTGCCGTTTTATACCGGCGCATCTCTTTTTGTATACAATTCATTTTAAAAAAGTTCTTTCTCTTCTAATGTTGGCAGAGAAATGTATTTTTAAAAGGTTTAGCATTAAAAAGAACGGTATTTTCTACTTACCAATGTCAAATACTGTAGAACCAAAAAAACGAACAGAATGTTCTTCTGTCCGCTTCGTTTATTAAGTAAAAAAATGTTTATTTTTTCTTGTTTTGTTTCTCAGATTGTACTTTCATAGATGCCATCATTTGTTTGATTTTCTTTTCAGATGGTTTTTGTCCCATTTGCATCATCATCATGCGTAACATGTCTTCATTGACTGGCGGATTTTTTTGGAAATAATCCATCATGTATTTTCTAGATATAAAGAATCCTCCAACTAAACCAGCAAGTAAAGCAATTATAATTAAAACGATTGCTAACATTACGTTCATTGTACCTTTCACTCCTTTCAATACCTCTCAGTTGTTAATTGTACTAAAAAAAATGAAAAAAATAAATAGCAATCATTTCTTTTACGTATTCGCACTCTTCTTTTAACAGCTCTTAAAAAGGCGGAAGCTGTACAAAACGAATCATTTTGTACAGCTTCCGCCTCAAAAAATTATTCATTTTTAAAGAGTATTAAATACCTCTACAATATTTTCTGTGGTAAAACCGTAATTTTTAATGACCGTTTCGCCAGGAGCACTTGCACCGTATTTGTCGATTCCAACAGTCGCTCCATCTAGGCCAACATAACGTTCCCAACCAAAAGTAGCTCCCATTTCAATCGAAACGCGTTTGCGTACTTCTTTCGGCAAGACACTTTCTTTATAAGCCGCATCTTGTTTTTCAAATAAATCAAAGCTTGGCATAGAAACGACTGATACGTCTTTTCCTTGAGCTTTCAATTCTTTTTGAGCTTCCAATGCTAATGCCACTTCAGAACCTGTAGCCATTAGGATACCTTCAGGTTGTTCTCCCTCTTGTGGTGAAAGAACATAAGCACCCTTTTGAACATTTTCGCGTGCCATTTCTTTGGTTTTTGGTAAAACCGGCAAGTTTTGACGACTCAACACCAACATTGTTGGGTGATCAGTTGATTTCAGTGCAATCTCCCAAGCAGCTGTGACTTCATTTCCATCAGCCGGACGAAGAACAGTCAAGTTTGGCATACTGCGTAAGCTTGAAAGGTGCTCTACTGGTTCATGAGTAGGACCATCTTCACCAACTGCTACTGAATCATGTGTAAACACATACGTTACAGGCAACTTAGAAATAGCCGCCAAACGAACTGCAGCTCTTAAATAATCTGTAAAGACAAAGAATGTTCCTACATAAGTTTTTGTACCACCGTGCAGCATAATTCCGTTAGCAGCAGCCGTCATGGCGAATTCACGAACACCATACCAAATGTTGCGTCCTTCGTATTGACCAGCTTGAAAATCAGTGACATTATCAATCATCGTGTTGTTCGATGAAGACAAGTCAGCTGAACCGCCCCAGAAATTCGGAACATTTTTAGCAATAGCATTCAAAGTATCGCTACCTGATTTACGAGAAGCTACAGCCGCATCGCCTTCTTCGTATACAGGCAAATCTTTGTCCCACCCTTCAGGTAAATCGCCGTTAAATCCTGCCTCAAATTGTTGAGCTAATTCAGGGAATTCTTGACGGTAAGCTTCAAAAGCTTTTTCCCATTCTGTTTCAGCTTCTTCGCCTGGTGTAACCATTGTTTCTTCAAAACGAGCTTGAGCTTCAACCGGCACGTAGAAGTCTTCCCCTTCCCAACCGTAAGCTTTTTTAGTCGCTTCTACTCCTTCGATACCTAATGGGGCACCATGAACTTTGTGTGATCCTGCGTTAGGAGCACCAAATCCGATAACGGTCTTCACTTCGATCAATGTAGGTTGATCTGAATTAGCTTTTGCTTTTTCAATCGCTGCATTGATTTCTTCTAAATCATTTCCATCTTTTACTAAAATGTGTTCCCAACCATAAGCTTCGAAACGTTGACCAACGTTTTCTGTAAAGGCTTTTGATGTAGGCCCATCTAAAGAAATGTCATTTGAATCGTATAGAACGACCAATTTGCCTAATTTCAAGTGTCCAGCTAAACTCGCTGCTTCTGCTGATATACCTTCCATTAAATCTCCATCACCACATAAAGCATAAGTATAGTGATCCACAATGCTGTGACCTTCTTTATTGTAAGTAGCTGCTAAGTGAGCTTCAGCCATGGCCATACCTACACTATTGGCAATTCCTTGTCCAAGAGGACCGGTTGTTGCTTCTACACCATCTGTATAGTGTACTTCTGGATGTCCTGGAGTTTTACTTTCCCATTGACGGAAACTCTTTAAATCACCAATTGAAACTTTGTATCCTGCCAAATGCAGCATGCTGTACAACATCATGGATCCATGACCTGCAGAAAGTACAAAGCGGTCGCGGTCGACCCAGTGGGAATTTTTTGGATTGGCTTTTAAGTGCTTTGTCCATAACACATATGCCATTGGTGCAGCACCCATAGGTAATCCAGGGTGACCGGAGTTGGCTTTTTGAACTCCGTCAATGCTTAACGTACGAATGGTATCTACAGCTAATTGATCTACTTTATCGAACAAAAAATATCATTCCTTTCAAATTTCAAGCTTATTAAACTGCTTACATTGCTTCTATATCATACCATTTTTTTGTAAACAAATGGGAACTATTTCGAATTTTTTTTATCTGCCATGCAGACCTTTATCTTTTTGAATTTTCTTGACTTTATCAGGCGTTACATCGTTTCCTTCTTCGTCAACCACTTTCATGCCTTCAATATGGTTTCTCATTCCACCTCTGAAAGCTGTTAGATAATCTTCACGCAATTTTTTTTGTTCTACTTGTTCCGAAAGAGTTAGACCTTCTTCTGTTTTTGATTTTTTAGCTAACTCATTGATCCGGTTTATTTCTTCTTTTGATAACATTATCTTCATCCTTTCTACTTCCTTAACCAATATACCAAAAATGACTAAAAAATACAGCTGGATTGTCTGTTGATTCGATCTTCTATATGTTATACCGACGATAAAATGACATTATAACTCAACAACTGGTCATTATCTTCAAAAAAGGCGAACGTTTGTTTGAAAAAAGGATTCGTTTATGCTATTCTAACAGTAAGAGTAAATAAGAATTGAGGTGTTTATAAAATGATGAAAAAATCACCAGCGTCTAGACAAATTGAAGTTTTACAATACATTTATGAACAAGTAAAAGAGAAAGGTTTCCCGCCGACTGTTAGAGAGATTGGTCAAGCAGTATCGTTGTCCTCTACATCAACTGTTCATGGACATTTATCTCGTTTGGAAAAAAACGGCTTTATTCATCGCGATCCGAGTAAACCTAGAACTATTGAATTGACAACTGCCGGTTTATCTCAATTAGGAGTTGGTTTAAATAAAATTCCTTTATTGGGTACCGTTACAGCTGGAGAGCCGATATTAGCTGTAGAAGAAGCGACAGATTTTTTCCCTATCCCACCCAGTTTAGAGTATGAAAATGGTTCATTGTTTATGTTGACCATTCGAGGAGAAAGTATGATCAACGCTGGGATTCTTGATGGAGACGAAGTTATCGTCCGTAAACAATCCAGTGCGGATAACGGCGACATTGTCATTGCAATGACAACTGAAGATGAAGCTACATGCAAACGATTCTTTATCGAACAAGATCATTACAGACTACAACCAGAAAACGATACTATGAGCCCGATCATCTTACAAGAAGTATCTATTTTAGGAAAAGTTGTCGGTCTTTATCGAAGCCATGTTTTATAAACAAAAAAGAGATTGTTTCAAAAATCGAGTGGGACTCGCTTTTTGGACAATCTCTTTTTATTCGAATAGTTTATCTATTTCAACTCTGTCATAATCTAAAATCCAGTCACTATATTTTGTATAGATCTCTTTTATTGCTGCAGGCGAAGTTGCCAATACATCACAACCTCTATCATCATAAGTATGGAAAATCGTTTTTTTCTGGATATTTATCACGTAAACATTATGAGAAATACTCGGATTAAAGCCTAAATCTTGGTTGCAAACAGCTTTCAGCAAGGCAACATGGTTTAAATCCATTGTTTTGCATGTTAAAGTAAATCTGTTGGTTTTACGTGTGCCATCCTCATCGTCTTCTGGAAAAATAAAAGGCAATTCTTGATGTTTTAAGCTGTAGAACAATGATTTTTTTATGTACGGAGAAAAATTCTGTAACTGACGTTTCAGTTTTTTTCTTACGTCAAAGTTGTTCATATCCATCACAACAAAAATATCATCTGTTGGTGAATGCAACGATTCAAATAAAGTAATTGCTCTATTATAACATCCTAATACATACAAGTTGTTTGAAGAATCAAAGAACCATTCCTTTTCTAGGCCAAGTTCAAAACGAATCCCAATACCCCAATTATAAAACAAAGGTGGTCTCAGCTGAAGATTGGGGTAATTTTCGTGCATAAAATTATTCAAGTTCATCTAATCACCTCATATGCACTAGTTATACAGTACTTTTTTTCTTCCGTCCGCTTTCAACAAATTCTTTCCATATTCCTTAAACAACACATAAAGAACTATCTCAACAGGAGATAGTTCTTTATGTGTTGATCAATATTCTGCTAAAGCAAGGATATCATAGCCTTTGATTTTTTCGCGGCCTTTTAGATCTTTTAACTCTACAATAAAAGCTGTTCCCACAACTACTCCACCTAAAGATTCAATCAATTCGATGGTTGCAGCAATCGTTCCGCCAGTAGCTAATAAATCATCACACACCAATACTTTTTGCCCTGGTTTGATGCTGTCTTTATGCAATTGCAGCGTATCTTTCCCGTATTCCAAACCATAAGTAACCTCTACGGTTTCACGAGGCAATTTGCCTTTTTTACGAGCTGGAGCAAAGCCGATTCCCATTTGATAGGCAACTGGACATCCGACAATAAATCCGCGAGCTTCAGGACCTACGATCATTTCTACACCTTTATCTTTAGCATATGCTACGATTTCATTTGTTGCAAAACGGTATGCCTCTCCATCTGCCATTAATGGTGAAATATCTCTAAAAATAATCCCTTCTTCAGGAAAATTTTCTACATCAGAAATATATTTTTTTAAATCCATTCTTTTTGTCCTCCGTTCACCAGTCAAATTCTTCTTTATTCGCTGATGGTTATTTGATTCATTAGCCATTGCTCAACTTCCCAAGCATGACTATAGACTAATCTTTCTTCCGCCTCGATACGTTGTACTTTTTTCTGGTACGTAATAGATTGTGTTAAATCTTTTTTCTCATTTGTTTCCACTCGATTAAGAAGTCCGGATTCTATTTTAACAAATCCAACCTCAAAAAACACCTGCAGAATGAATATTACTCGATTTTCTTTCATATTCAGTGTTTTTGCTAAAATACCCAGCTGATTTTTCACATCAATATTCTGATGAGACAAAATGAACTTGTATGCATTCGCAAAATGTTGCCGATTTGGCATACCTTCTAAATAATCATTCGTTGTACTGTGAAAAGAATACAAAACATTTTCCGGTTTATTGTGTTCAATCAATAAAGAAAGAATGGTCAATGAAGGTGGACAATCCACCAATACCAATAATGAATGCTGCATCAAAAATTGCTTAGCATCTTTTCGTGTCTGGATCAAGTAAGCTTTGCTTGAAGCGGGCATCTTTTCTTGGTACTGTTCATAGTTCGCAGAATCAAAGAATACGAAATCAGCGTTTTGCTTATTCCATAATGATTCTGGAATTTGTGTGCTTCGATAATCAAAGCATTGGATACCTTTAACAGCTATATCTTCAATCCGCAACTGTAATTTTCTAGAACCATTCCACTCATTGATTTCCAATTTGCCGACTGTTGACAGACGAGTGTTTCCTGATATTCGATCTGCCACTTCTCCAAAATCAAAACCAATAGTGTCAAGACTCGTTTGATCAAGCTGAACAGACATTTTCAAGTGTGTTCCGTCCGCCCCTATTTTACGGACCGTTTGCACGAGCACATTATCCAATTGAAAGGTCGGTTTAGGATTATCTGTACCAAAAGGAGCTAATTTTTTCAGCTCTTCAACCGTTTCGAGCGTTAAGTCTTCTTGGGTTACTACTTTGTCGATATGGATTTCTTCTCCCATTTGACCTGACAGTTGTTGTACAGCAGCATAGTCATTTAATTTGGAACGAATCTGTTCAATATTTTCACTTGGCACCGTTAATCCGGCTGCCATATGGTGTCCCCCAAAAGCTACTGTTAAAGGGCGTATCGTATCCAAAGCTTCATACAAATGAAATGCTTGAACACTTCTGCCTGATCCCTTTGCCGTTCCGTTTTCACGGTCAATGTTCAGGATGATCGCTGGTTTGCCTGTTTTTCCAACTATTTTACTGGCAACGATCCCAAGGACTCCTTCATGCCAGCCTTCTTTAGCTAACACATAAACATCTGGTGAAGTATCTGTTTGTTCAAGCATATCGAACGCTTCATCGGTTATTTTTTTTACGTACTGTTGTCTTTCTTCGTTCTTCCCTTGGATAAACTGCGCAATAGATTGTGCTTCATTTTCATCAAATGTAGTTAACAAACGTACTGCAGGCGAAGCGTCTCCTAGTCTGCCTGGAGCATTCAATCTCGGCCCAATAATAAAACCGACTGATTCCTCATCCATTTCGTTTTTCTTAACACCGGCTACTTCATATAAGGCTGCTAACCCTAACCGTTGCGTTTGCTTCAATAATGCTATTCCTTGAGTCACCAAAACCCGATTTTCATCTCTCAATGAGACTAAATCGGCAATCGTCCCCAAAGCTACTAAATCCAGCAGTTCAACGGGCATTTCCCCAAGCAGAGCAGTAGCAACTTTAAAAGCCACCCCTACACCTGCTAAGTCTCCAAAAGGATACTGTCCAGCTGGATGACGTGGGTGTACAATTGCATAAGCATCCGGCAGTTCCTCAGGAAGCTCATGATGATCGGTTACGACTACATCAACACCTAATTCCTTAGCTCGTTTAATCGCCTCATGCCCAGACACCCCGTTATCGCAAGTAACGATCAACTGGCACCCTTCATTGATCAATTTTTCAAAAGCCTTACTGTTAGGTCCATATCCGTCTGTAAAACGATTGGGGATATAAAAATCTACATTGGCGCCAATCATTTCCAGTGTTTCAAGCAACACCGACGTACTAGTCACTCCATCCGCATCATAGTCCCCGTAAATGATAATTTTATCGCCATTTTCTACCGCTGCCATGATTCTTTCTGTGGCACGTTCCATATCATGCATCAAAAAAGGGTCGTAAATCCGCTCTTCACTTGGATGAAGAAAAGAGTCGATCTTTTCTTTTGTATTTAACCCCCTTTGTAGACACAAAGAAATAAATAACGGTGAGTAAGAAAGTTCCTTGGATAATTCTTGGATCAATTGATGATTTTCAGTTTTTCCTGCTTGTTTCCATTTCATACGAGCATTAATCACAGTCTTCACTCCCAACCTAACTAGTATATCAAATAAGCCGTATGAATGGTAGATAATGAACAGCAAAACCACGTCATACGCATGAAAAGTACTTTCTCCCAAAAATAAAAGTCCTCTTTTTAAAACGCTCTCTTAATAAGTTGGTGCGGCTCTATGGGGTGAAATTTCCTCCAGAATGGACGGGTTTGCTTGTGGAAAGCCATGGGACCGTCTGGAGCCTGTAGTCTCCATACTTTCAAGCTTCAAACGGAATCGTAAGCGCTGAAGAGCCAACGCTCCGTAATTCACATTTCATCCTTTACATGGCTACAAGCAACCCCTATTCCTCCAGAAATATCACGGGTCTCAAACGAGTCACAGCTTAAAAAGCGTGTCTAAATATTTCGGGAAGTTCAAAGAAAGCAGGTCTTTCTCATAATGAAGATCGAAATCTTCCATTTCTTCTCACGTTTCAATATTGGCGATTTTGGCAAACAAAACCAATAATAGAATATCCGCGATGGAATGCTTCACTTTATGAGCTTGTTTGGGGTCTTCCACTTCACTCAACAGATGGAAAATCTCATTCATGTCGCCCGCCTCCGCATTTTTCTTTTAACATACCAGAGTCGAGAGGATTCGTAATCTTATTTTTTATTTAAATTTTTTCATGCGTATGACGTGCAGCAAAACAGCCTCTCTAAAAGCAAAAACTTCAAAAGCAAGAGAGGAACTCTTGCTTTTGAAGTGCAGCTTTTTTTATTTTTCCAATCGGCTGACAGCGATCCCGATCAAACCAGGCCCTGTGTGTACTCCTAAGGCTGGGCTGAGCGAATCAAAATAACTTGTACGGATATTCGGTAAAGCATTTTTCAATTTTCCTGCAATCGTGTCCGCCAATTCTTTAGTTTCTCTACCTGCGTAACATACTGCCACATCGTACTTAGTCGCTTGCTGCGCAAATTCAATCGTAGTATCGATCAGTTTTTGGATTCCTTTTTTACTTCCGCGAGCTTTAGCAACGGTGTAATAAATCCCATCCTCATTACATGAAATAACCGGCTTCAAGTTTAACAAGTTTCCGACAAGTGATGAAACAAGCCCAATTCTGCCGCCTTTTTGAAGATATTCTAAAGTGTCCACATAGAAATGTACTTTAATATCTTCTATTCCATTTTGAAGTTTTTGTTTAATGGTTTCCCATTCGAGACCAGCTTCTACATACGATAACGCTCGCTCTGCATGTAACCCGCTGCCGATTCCAATATTCTTGGTATCCAACACAAAAACGTCTAAGCCTTCTATTTCTTCTGCCATTAAACGCACCATATTATTGGTACCGCTCAAGCCGCTTGAAATGGTGATGGCAATAACTTTAGTGTAGCCTTCTGCTTTGATTTCCATCATCATTTTTTTGATAGCTTCTCCGTCAGGCAAAGAGGTTTTAGGAACTTCTTCTTTCAAACGGTCATAGATTTCTTCTGCTTGAATGTCTACTTTATCAGTGTATTCCCCATCTTTGTAAATGATTTTCAAAGGAATCACTTTCATATTGCCCTTTTCTAAAATGTCCTGTGGAACATCTGATCCTGAATCAACTAGAAAAGCAATCTTTTCTTTATTCATTTTCTAATCGTCCTCCATTTAATTAATTACTTTTAGTTTCCTGATTTTCTGTCACTATAAGCGAAGCCACTAATTTTTCAGTCGCTATTTTAGTCGCTACTGCTAATGTAGCATTTCGAACTAAAATATTTTCTTCTGTACAATCCTCTTTCATTAAAGGAACGTTACTGGTATTTCCGATTCTCGAAGCAACTGCCTTCAATGCATATTCTTGTTCAGAACAAAATAAATTATAAGCCTCTCTTATACCGCTTACTGAAGCTTGGTAGACGATACCGTCTCTGACTTCTGGAATCGTAATCACTTGCTTAAGGATAGAGATAGCAATTAAATAGGCCAAGTGTTTCTTAGTGTACCTTTTTTTGACAGGTTTTGGAATAAGTTTCAATTTCACATAATTATTTACCATAGAGGAAGTAATGATTTTTTTATCATGGGTCGGATTGAAAATAACTAAATAATTTTCAATCAATGTAATGACTTGATCCATATATAAGTCGATATCTGGCAAATCATCCCATCTTGGCAAATGGTACTCTTCAACATCCACTTTCCATTTCAATAACTCTTCATTATACGTCATGTTTTCATATCCTTTTTAAAAGATAATTTATTTTAACACACACAAAGCTACTAGACAACATAGTTACAAGAACTAGATGAAAATGGTATAAAAAACTACCTCAATGTCTTTTCAGTTGTGGAAGAGATATTAAGGCAGTTTAAATTAGACCGTTATTTGGTTTCTGATTGATTCAATTGAGCTTGGAGTTGTTGAATTAAGCTGTTTTTGTCGCTTAATTCAGTCTCATGAGCTTTTTGAATATGTGCAATTTCTTGTTCTTGCTGTACTTTGGAATTTTCTATTTCTTTTTTCAGTTGTTTGACTTCTTTCCGCTCTTTCAGTAAAGGCCCGGTCGAAATCAATACGGCTACTAAAGCTCCTATAAGCAAGGAGACTAAGATAACCATGATTAAAGGCCATGAAGCAACTGTAAAAGCAAAATTCACAGGGACTGCCTCAGTATTCATAACCGCAAACGCTGCAATCAATATCACTAATACCAATGCAATAATAGTCGTCCATTGTCTTCTCATTTTTTCAACCTCGCTTTGTTTAGTCGTTTCAGCTTTTTATATGAAATTTATTTTTGATTGAATAGAGTACTTGCTAAGTAATCCCCCATTTTAGGGAATAACGTATAGAATCTGCTGGCAACTTCCATCGATTTCGGCAAATTCAATTCTCGTTTGTTCGTACCGATCAAACGGACGATTTTGTGAGCCACTTCCTTAGGATCCAGTACATATTTGTCAACCTTAGCTAAATAGTCTCCATTTTTATCTGCTTTATCAAAGAAGGTTGTATTCACAGGACCTAAATTAACCGTTGAAACTTGAATAGATAATGGTTTCAGTTCTAGACGCAAAGCGTTTGTGTACCCAATAACCGCAAATTTAGTTGCAGAATAAATGGTCGATTTAGGAGTTGCCATTTTCCCTGCCATAGAGGCTATAGTGATGATATGACCACTTTCTCGTTCAGCCATATGAATCGCAGCCATTTGAGAGGTGTACATCAATCCCAGCACGTTCACTCGGAACATATCCTCTGCAATTGCCATATCTGCCGTCAATACACTTTCAAAGTGTCCAAAACCTGCATTGTTGATTAATACATCAATAGGACCTATTGTTGCAGTGATCTCCTGAAAGACAGCTTCAATTTCCTCAGGTTTTGAAATGTCCATCGAAAACAAGTAGGCTTTTTTACCTGAGATTTTTTCACAGGTATCTCTTACAGTCTGCAATTTATCTAAACTCCTAGCTGCAACTACAACGATGGCTCCTTCTAGAGCGGCTTCGTAAGCTATTTGTTCTCCGAGACCAGAAGATGCCCCGGTAATAAAAACGACTTTATCTTGCAAATGGTTATCAGATTTCACAAAGCTACCTCCTCTATAAATATTCTCCATCTTTTTGAAGCGGAATATCTACTTCACTAAAGTCTTTTACTACTGTGGTTTCTTTGAAAATTTTCTGTGCTTCTTTTTCAAGTGCATGAACATCTTTGGATAAAAATCGAGCACTGATATGTGTGAGTATCAGTTGTTTCACGTTAGCAGCTTTAGCTGTTTCAGCTGCTTCTACATTTGTAGAATGATTGTACTCTTTAGCAAGCTTGCGATTCGCATGATCAAATGTACTCTCATGCACTAATACATCCGCGTTTTCTGCCAACAATCTGCTGTTATCTGTTTTTTTAGTATCCCCTAAAATAGTCACCACTCGACCTTGATGCGGCGCTCCAATAAAATCTTTTCCATTGAATACCCGGCCATCTTCCAATGTGATCGTTTCGCCGTTTTTCAACTTGCCAAATAATGGCCCAAACGGAATACCTGCTTCTTTCACTTTATCTGCCTGAAGCGTTCCTTGATGACTGGCTTCTTCTATTCGATATCCAAACGATTGAATCCCATGCTTCAATTCCAGACAACTGACGGTAAAGTATTTATCTTGAAAAACAATGCCTTCTTTTTTGATTTCTTGAAATTTCAATGGATATTTTAAATACGTTCCACTGATTTTCAACGACGTCCTAACAAACTGCTCGATCCCTACAGGTCCGTAAATAGTAATTAGACCATCTCCACCCTGAAAAGCACGACTAGCTAGAAAACCTGGCAGTCCATAGATATGATCGCCATGCAGATGCGTAATAAAAATTTTATCCACTTTTCTCGGCTTTAAGGTGGTATGCAATATTTGTTGCTGCGTTCCCTCTCCACAATCAAACAACCAGACAGAGTTTATTTCATCCAACAGCTTCAAAGCAATACTGGATACGTTTCTTTGTTTTGAAGGTACGCCAGAACCTGTTCCCAAAAATAATAATTCCATTTCCTTCATCCTAATCTTCTTAAACTGTATATCTCTACTTTATTCTAACAGGGCTGTTTAATCCATGTATTCAAATTCAAATTCTTGATCTTTCATACGAACAATATCCCCATTTTTAGCACCACGTTGTCTCAATTCTGCGTCTACTCCCATAGATCTTAATTGACGAGCGAAACGCAAGGATGATTCATCATGATCAAAGTTGGTCATTTGGAAGAGTTTGATCAATTTATCTCCGCCAAGTGTCCATGTTGCATCCGGTTCTCTTTCAAGCGTATATGGTTTTTCCTCTGGTGTGTATTTGTATAGAATTGTTTCTTCATCATCCGCATCAACTTCATCATACACAGGGAACGGTTGCGTATTTTCCAATAAATCAGCTGTTTTACTCAGCAAGGCACTGATCCCTTTATGAGTCACAGAAGAAATTGGGAAAATAGCGATATCGTCATCAAATTCATTTTCTTTCAGTTCTTGAATTTTTTTCTTAAATACTTTTAAATTCTCTTCAGCATCAGGCATATCCATTTTATTCGCAACAATGATTTGCGGACGTTCTAATAAACGTAAGTTATACGACTCCAGTTCATTATTGATAACTTGGAAATCGTCAAATGGATCGCGCCCTTCGCTGCCGCTCATGTCAATGATATGCAGCAATACACGCGTACGTTCGATATGACGCAAGAATTGGATTCCCAGACCTACACCTTGTGAAGCTCCTTCAATCAATCCCGGCATATCAGCCATTACAAAGCTGCGGCCATCGTCAATACGGACCATTCCTAAATTAGGTACCAAAGTTGTAAAGTGGTACGCTCCGATTTTAGGTCTTGCAGAAGAAACCACTGACAGCAAGGTTGATTTTCCTACAGAAGGAAATCCAACTAGCCCAACGTCAGCCAATACCTTTAATTCCATTTCGATTTCAAATTCTTGACCAGGTTCTCCATTTTCAGCAATTTCGGGAGCTGGATTTCTCGGTGTTGCAAAACGGATATTTCCTCGTCCACCACGACCACCTTTTGCGACTATTAATGTTTGGCCATCTTCAATCAAATCACCTAAAACTACTCCAGTTCCAGCGTTTTTCACTACTGTACCTGGTGGAACTTTAACGATTAAATCTTTTGCTCCTCTACCATGCATTCCTTTAGTCATCCCATTTTCTCCATGTGAAGCTTTGAAATGACGGTTAAAACGGAAATCCAATAACGTTCTTAAGCCTTCATCAACTACAAAAACGATGTTTCCTCCTTGACCACCGTCACCTCCAGATGGACCGCCATCAGGAACATACTTTTCACGACGAAAAGAGACCATTCCATTACCGCCGTTACCGGCCTTAACATTAATTTTTACTTGATCTAAAAACATTGACATACTTATTTCCTCCTCAATTGATTGAGACTAGAATAATTCTATTTATTGATGATTTCTTGAACGGATAACTTATTTACTTTTTTTCTCAAAAAATCAGGATCCTATTGTGGAATCTTCATCAACTTTGAAAGATTCTACTACATTCACGCTTAATTGTACTTTTATTTTTGACATTTGTCCATTTAAACAAGAGAGAATCCCTGGATAATGACGAGTTCTGTTGCGATTTTAAGTCATCTAATGGATAAAAATGCATTTGCCTTAAAAAGGTCTAGGATCCTCTTCTCCCTTTCACAGCGAACTCTCACATTGAACACATAAAAACAGTACCAATGAATCACTCCACTGATACTGTTTTTAAACTTTTTTCATCTACCTGTACTACAACACTTTAGCTAAAAAATCTTGTGTCCGTTCATGTTGTGGAGAATTGAACATTTCTTCTGGTGTTCCTTGCTCCACAATGTATCCCCCATCCATAAACAATACGCGATCGGCTACTTTTTTTGCAAAGCCCATTTCGTGGGTTACAACGACCATTGTCATCCCTGATTCTGCCAAATCTTGGATAACGCTCAATACTTCCCCAACCATTTCAGGGTCCAATGCACTTGTCGGTTCATCAAATAGCATGACTTCAGGATTCATTGCCAATGCGCGTGCAATGGCAACCCGTTGTTGTTGACCTCCAGACAAATTAGATGGAAAAGCCTGTGCTTTTTCTTCCAGTCCAACTTTTCTCAACAATTCAATCGCTGTTTTTTCAGCAGCTTGTTCGTCCATCCCTTTTACTTTTATAGGAGCGATTTTCATATTCTCTAATACGTTTTTGTGAGGAAACAAGTTGAAATTTTGAAACACCATTCCCATTTTTTCTCTCAAATGGTTTAATTTAGCTTCTTTTACGTTGGTCAAAGAAGTCCCGTCAAAAATAACTTCCCCTTCAGTAGGCTTTTCCAATAAGTTCAAACAACGCAGCAAAGTACTTTTCCCTGAACCAGAAGGGCCGATGATCACAACTACTTCACCTTTTTTTATTTCCTCGTTAATATCTTTTAAAACGACATTTTCTCCAAATGATTTTGCTAAATGTTCTATTTTAATCATGTGACATCTTCCCTTCGTAGTAGTTCAGTAATTTAGTTAAACTGAACGTTAAGATAAAGTAAATGACCATACTAACTGCTAGGGGAGCAATACCCCGGTAAGAAACAGATGTGACCACTCTTGTTTGGAAAATCAATTCGCTGACCCCAATAACAGAAACGATCGAACTTTCTTTGATGATCGTTACAAATTCATTTCCTAAAGCTGGCCAGATATTTTTCAATGCTTGAGGGAAAATGATGTGTCTCATAGCCGTATTTTTACTCATTCCTAAACTGCGAGCTGCTTCGACTTGGCCAGTTGGAACAGAGGATAGACCAGAACGTATGATTTCGCAGACATAAGCACCGCTATTCAATGAAACGGCAATAATTCCGGCTAACATAGCTGGGATATTAATGATATATCCTACAGCAAAATAGATAAACATGACTTGGATCATCATTGGTGTGCCACGTACAAACTCCACATAAGCAGTCGCTAAAAAACTAAATAATTTATTGTGGGACAACCTTACTAAAGCCAACAGTACACCAATAATAGAACCGATAATCACGCTGACTACTGAAATAAAAATCGTATTCAGTGTTCCTTCTAAGAAATAAGACCAATAATTGGTCATAGAATTTGTGCCTGACTCAGACGATTCTGAATCTTGAGCTGTTTCCAAATAATTTCCAGCTTGAGCTAGGTACTCAGGAATCAGGTCTTCCGCTTGAATCTCAGCTAACGAAACATTGACTACATCCATTAGAGCGTCAGATCCCTTAGACATCGCAATAGCAGATCCTTCAGTCTCTCCTCCTTCAAAACCACCTTCAAAAGTCAGAAGCGCGTCATCAACGCCTGCAAAAGACAACGCGTTCGGGCCTTCCATAACGATAGCATCTACTTTTTTGGTTTTTAAAGCCAGCAATAAATCTGATGTTTTTCCTAAAGAAATCAATTCTGAGTCCGTCATTTCTGTTTTAGTTAATCCTTCTTGGATCGAACCCATTTGAGCCCCGACGATTTTCCCTGCAAAATCATCTTTTGAAGCATATAGGTCTTTGTCTTCAGAACGAATGACAATGTTTTGAGTAGCTTGGTAATACGTATCGCTAAAATCAACACTTAATTTACGTTCCTCTGTTGCAGACATACCTGCTAGAATCATATCTATATTGCCTGTTTCAAGAGCCGGTATCAAGCTGTCAAATTGCATATCTTCTACTTGCAATTCTACATCTAAATCATCCGCAATCTTCTGAGCAATCGAAATATCCATCCCGACGATTGTATCTTTTCCGTCAACAGTCGCGTGAAACTCATATGGCGGGAAATCAGCACTTGTTCCCATAATGAGAACGCCACGTTCCTTGATATCTTCCAAAGATGTGTCTTGTGAGGTTTCTTCTGCGGAAACGAATTGTGGGAATGAGAATAGTGGCAACATAAATCCAGCTAACAACATTAAGGTTATCAAACCTTTTTTCTTCATATTTTTTCCTCCTGAATAGGGTACTCATAATCAATAGAGATAGTTTAACAAACCAAGAATATTTATGCAATATATTTTTGATAAATTCCTTTTTTATACATTGTTAAACGTTTTTATACATGTTTTAAGCCTCGTTTATGTATATTTCCTATGCAAAAAAGAGATTCTACAACATTTGACGTTGGTAAGTAAAAAAAAATAAATCCTAAACCTTTAAAAAACTCATTTCTAGAAATCTTTGGTGGAATATGAGATTGCTTATAGCCATGCAAAGGATGCAAAACAAAGGAAACTCTGTGGGCTTACGCTCAAGCGTATTGCTGCAATTGTCCCCTTTTATTGAGAGGCGATACTATATCGTTGAGTTTTTTTTATTATATGGTAGTTAAAGGGTTGGTTTGAACCATATGTGGTTAAAGAGTTTGAGGATATAGTCGTTGAGAAGCTAGTTTAGACCATATCCAGTTAACTACTTTAAAGATATGGTAGTTAAGACCTTATTAACTACTATATTGACTGATTTCGACTTAAGATATGGTAGTTGAGACTTTTTTTTTCGGCTCAAGGCGGTCCAATAGATTTCTGTAAGCAACACCATAGTCCGGAGAAAATTTCTTTACCCACGCTAGAAGATGAAGAGCAAAAAAGACTGAAAAGAGAATTTTTCTCTTTTCAGTCTTTTGGATCACATTATTCAACTCTATCTCATCAATGCTGCAAAGCTTTGATCCATAGCAGTCAATGTATCTTCAATATCTTTTTCCGTGTGTTCTGTACACAAGAAAATCCCTTCAAATTGTGAAGGAGGCAGAAAAATGCCTCGATCTGCCATCTCTTTATAGTATTTGGCGAAAAATGCTGTATCGCTCGCCTTACTTTGCTGATAGTTAGAAACAGGTGCCTCAGTAAAGAACATTCCTATCATACTGCCTGCTTGATTGACGGTTATGTCAATACTGTATTCTTGACTTAAGGAATGGATCCCTTCTTTTAGGAGATTGCCTAAATGTTCAAAATAACGGTAATCTTCTGGTGTCAATTGAGATAGTGTCGCTATACCAGCAGCCATAGCAATAGGATTACCTGACAATGTTCCAGCTTGGTAAATTTGACCAGCTGGAGCAATGTGTTCCATGATCTCTTTGCGTCCACCGTAAGCTCCTACAGGTACCCCTCCGCCAATTACTTTTCCTAAACAAGTAATATCGGGAGTCACACCAAAGTAGCCTTGTGCACTATGGTAACCGACTCTAAATCCAGACATCACTTCATCAAAAATCAATAACGCTCCATCTTGTTGAGTTAGTTCACGCAGTCCCTGAAGAAAACCATCTACAGGAGGAATAACTCCCATGTTCCCCGCAACTGGTTCAACAATGACCGCAGCGATTTCGCCTGCATAAGCAGCAAACAATTCTTTTACAGCTGCCAAATCATTGTAAGGAGCTACATACGTATTGGAAGTCGTGCTTTTTGGAACTCCTGGAGAATCAGGTAAACCTAGAGTAGCTACACCAGACCCTACTTTGACTAATAAAGCGTCATCGTGTCCATGGTAACTGCCCTCTAATTTAATGATCTTATCTCTTCCGGTATAACCGCGCGCTAAGCGCAACGCGCTCATAGTGGCTTCCGTTCCCGAATTTACGAATCGCACCATGTCGATTGAAGGTACTCGATCGATCACAATTTCAGCTAGTGCAGTTTCCATCTCGGTCAACGTACCAAAACTAGTTCCTAATGCGGCAGCTTCCTGGATTTTTTTAACTACAACAGGATTTGCATGGCCTAGGATCAACGGACCCCATGATAAAACATAATCAATGTATTCATTACCATCTTCATCAATAATATGGCTTCCTTTACCTTGCTTCATTACAATAGGAGGAACATCCACTGATTTAAATGCCCGCACAGGACTGCTCACCCCGCCTGGCATAAGCTGAACAGATTTTTTGAAGATTTCTTCTGATCTAGTAGTATTTCTCAAACTGAACGACCTCTTTTCTTTCGAAATTAAAGACCGCTTTGTTTTCTTCTAGTGCTTTAGTGTCTTCTTTTTCTGATTTTGCTTCTTCTTTAGGTTTTTCTTCTCTCAAACCAATATTTACTGCAAATCGATTCATCTCTTTTTCAGCTTTTTCTGATGAGTCTGTTTTTGCCATATCTTTCAGTGATTGAATCGGTTGTTTAGACAATTGGTTGATGACGCTTTGCATGTGTTTCTGAATCACTTCTGTCTCATGTTCCGTTAACTCAGGCAATTTATTTTGTAAACTGGTCATCACGGTGTCTTTGAGTTGATTATTTTTTTGACTGAATTCTTCCAAATAAGGAACTGATTTTCTTTCCTGGAACCAAAAATTGAATTGATAAACAGCTTCTTCCATTTCTGATTTGATAAAACTCAGTTCTTTTTCTTGTAATTGATTGGTCGATTTTAATTCACTGCTGATTCTGTCCATATCAAATAGGAAAATTTGTTTGTCCATTCCCAATTCTGTTTCTATGTTCCGGGGAACAGAAAGATCCATCATCATTTGATTTTTCTTAGAGAACCGTATATCATTCATTTTCTTGACTACATCCGTCGTTATAATCAAATCTTTAGACTTGGTAGCAGTAATTACACCATCGACTTTGGCTAATGACATAGGCAAATGGTTGTAATCGCCTGTATGAAAAGTCCGCATACTGATTTCACGTTTCTTCAGAAGATTCGACCATTCGTTTAATTTAGCTACTACTTTTTTTGTCTTTTCATAGTCACGGCTGACGATCGTGACAGAATCAGCCCCTTGGTAAACTAAGGCTTTTGCTGCAGATTGAGCCATTTTCCCTGCCCCGATGATCAAAAATCGTTTATCGGAGAATTCCGACCATTCTTGCTTGAACAACTGTACTGCTGCTGAAGCAGCATCTCGTGATACTTGATCTATTTTAGTTACGGTATGCATTTTTTTAGAAAATGCTACTGCTTTGTTAAATAAAGAACTCAAGATAGGGCCTACTGTCTTTGCCATTTGAGCAACTCGATAAGCATTTTTTACTTGTCCCAATATTTGGCTTTCTCCCACAATAGCGGAATCCAAACCTGTGGTGACATTAAATAAATGTGAAGCAGCACTCAAATTCGATTTTCCATAAGTAGTAGAAATCACTTGAGAGACATCGTACCCTGAATAATCAGCAATGTAATGCAATATATCGCCGTGTTTAAAAGAATCAGGATCAACATACAAATAGTATTCTGTCCGATTGCAAGTTGTCAAAATAGCCACTTCTTTTATTCCAGAAAACGAGTGTATATCAGAAAGTTGTTGATTTATATCGCTCTCTTCTATAGCATAATTTTCTCTAATTTCTATTGGTGCACATTGATGATTCACACCATAAAGTAAGATTTTCAATGTTTATCATCCTTTTAATTCTTCATTCCAACGTTGTGAGTGAATAGATTCGTTTCTAGGTCTTAACACCTAATATAAGTCCATTATTTTTAATCTACTTGATTTTTTCTTCAATGTACTTCCAAACTTCATCCATACCTAATCCTGTTTCTGAAGAAAATGTAAGAAGTTTATCCTCTGCATCCATCTCAAAGCCGTCTTTAATGATTTTTTCATGTTTATTCCATTTACTGCGTGGAATCTTGTCTACTTTTGTTGCCAAAATTAAAACAGGAATATCATAGTATTTTAAGAAATCATACATTTGAACATCATCGTTAGTAGGTGGATGTCTAAAATCAACCACGCAAATGGCTAGTTTTAATGTTTCTCTCTGTGTAAAGTATGTCTCCAGCATCTCTCCCCACTTAGCTCGTTCTGTTTTAGAAACTTTTGCATACCCATAACCAGGTACATCGACAAAATAGAATTTTTCTTCAATTTTGTAGTAATTCAATGTTTGCGTTTTTCCAGGTTTACTGGAAGTTCTAGCTAATTTTTTACGATTCGTCATCTTATTGATAAAAGAAGACTTCCCTACATTTGATCTTCCTGCCAACGCAATTTCCGGAAGGTTTGTCGTAGGATACTGTTTTGGTGAAACAGCACTAATGATAAATTCTGCATTATTTACTTTCATAATGTTTTGCACGCCCTTTATATATCTTACTGTATTTTATGATTTTCCAGTTTAATTAGATCGATCTATACTATTTCACTAAACTAGCGCACAGCAATTTTTCCCTAGTTTACGATTCTACGAAACTAGGGGCATTTCTGATGGTAAAAACTCATTCGCCCGATAAATCCATTTCCTATTCTAACATACCTGATACTAAAATATAATATTTAAATCTTCTTTTCGCATTTTCCCAACATAAAAAAGAGATATTTGTAACACAATTGTAAAATTACGACTATACCCTTTCAAAGAAGGACTTACGATAATTGACGTTAGTAAGTAAAAAATGCACTTCTTCTGTAAGCCCGTTAAAATTAACCGCATAGAATTGTTGTCTCCCCTCTTGTAAGATTGACTTATCTCAATCAGACAGGAGGGATTTTTACTATGCGAGATCAAAAAAATAATCAACCCATCGTCCCCGTC
>NZ_JBGQQT010000011.1:0-95102 GCF_045528345.1 Desemzia sp. FAM 23989
AACACTCGAAGAGTACGAAGCTGAACAAACAGCTTAAGACTAATTTTAACAAATTCGGTCACATTAATGCAAGCTTTTGCGAAGTAAAAGCTTGCATTAATGTGAGCCTTGGTTTTAGGACATTTTAACTTTCGCTTGACAGGCAGGATATGGAAAAGACAATTATCTGCTGCAGCAAAATGTAGTATCAACAACCGATTTAAAACAAAATACTTTTACTGTTTCCGCATTTTTTTGCTGTTGATAGGTAAAAAATAACTGTCTTTTAATTCTAGACCTTATAGATACTCCTGTAGGAATATGAGGTGCTAACAATATCACATGTCTAACCTGTTTGATAAAGAAACGTCTCTTATCATCATTAAGCCCAACTGAATGATGAATCGTATTCGAACACCAAGTCTACGCTTTATTAGATGGAAAAACTTATTACTTACTAGTCACAGTAGAATAACTCAAAAGGCAAGCAAATACCCATAAACAGGTTTTTGCTTGCCTTTTGTCTTTAATCATATATGTTTCTGTCAGAGCTGAACGAGGCACTCCACATGCTTAGTTCAGTTGCATGCTTATATTTTTTCTCCTGGCGTTGAGGCTATGATTTGTAAAGTTCCATCTATTGACCATGCTTTTAGGTCATTTGGAAGGATAAAGTGCATCCCTTTTTTTAGTTCGTACAGTTTGGAGTCATCTATGATCAGTTCGCCTTCTCCATCAAGCACACTAACTAAAGTATAAGGAGCTGTATGTTCAAAGGTAGCTACTCCGTTGATTTCCCATTCATACACATTGAAGAAATCATTTTTTACAAATGTAGTGATGTTCACATTTTGATAAGTTTCTGTTTCAGGTGATGAGTTAGGGTCAATACTAGGCACTGTTGTTACATCCACCGACTGCTTCAAATGAAGCTCTCTTGGTTTCCCATCGTCACCTTTACGATCGTAGTCATAGACACGATAAGTGGTGTCGCTGGATTGTTGAGTTTCAAGAATCATGATCCCTCCGCCAATAGCATGAATCGTGCCGCTTGGGACAAAGAAAAAGTCGCCTTTCTTAACCGATACTCGGTTCAATAATTTGTCCCATTCTCCATTATTGATCATCTCTTTCAGTTCTTCTTTTGAGGTTGCATGGTGACCATAAATGATTTCTGAACCTTCTTCAGCATCAATGACATACCAGCATTCCGTTTTTCCTAATTCCCCTTCGTGCTCCAGTCCGTAAGCATCGTCCGGATGAACTTGGACAGATAAATCATCAGCAGCGTCTAAAATTTTAGTCAATAAAGGAAAAACTTCTCCGTCTGCGTTTCCGAACACTTCTCGATGTTGTTCCCACACTTCATTTAATTTCAACCCTTTATAAGGTCCATTGATCACGGTACTAGGTCCATTTGGGTGGGCACTGATTGCCCAACATTCTCCTACTTTATCACTAGGAATGTCATAGCCGAATTCTTCTTTCAGCTTTGATCCACCCCAAATTTTTTCTTGCATAACAGCTTCTAAAAACAATGGTTCAATCACGTTTTTTCCTCCTACTTGTATCCTGATTTAACTATTCTTAGTTATTTTTATTTATATTATTCTTTCCTATTTTAACACAATGCAACCGTTTCAAAAAGGTGCTTCTTCTGTTGCTGTCACTTTATTCCTTTCAAGCAAATAACTATTTACTACTTCGTCCCTTTTCTTTAAATAAACCGGTGTATCACTTTTAGGATGAACTCGATTGGATAAAAAGATAAATGCTTTATTCTGATAAACGTCCAACAGCATAAACGTTCCTGTAAATCCCGTATGAAATAAAACAGGACGCTCCTCTAGCCCTTTTAAATTCCACCCAAGCGAGCGTTTCAAATCACCTGTTGGCGTCCAATCTTTCATTAATTTCTCCACTGTTTGTTGTTGTAAAATCCTTACACCGTCTAATTCGCCTTTATTCAAGATCATTTGAGCAAATTTCAAACAATCATTTAATGAAGAAAATAGTCCTGCACTCCCACAATGATCACCTAGCACATAAGCTTTCGGATCATGAACTTCGCCGCGAATCAAACCACGCTTTGGATGAATCTCGGTAGGAGCACAACGTCTTGGATGATTAGGATGGAAGGATGAATCCATTAAGTTTAAAGGTTGGAGAACTCTTTTTTCAAATACCTTGGTTAACATTTCTCCTTCAACCTCTTCAATCAAAAAGCCCAATAAAATCATTCCGGTATCGGTATAGACTACTTGTTTTCCAATCGTGTCCTCAACCGGAAGCTGTAAAATAGAATTTTTCAGTTCTTCTTCAGCTAAAGCATCGCGATTTGGAATATAGCCTTTGATGGCTGAGGTATGCGTCAAAAGGTGTCTGATCGTTACTTTAGGAGAAGAAAAATCAGGCAGATAAGTTTGCACTGCCTCATCAAGTCTCACTTTACCTTCTTCGATCAATTGTAAAATAACCGTTGTCGTCATCATGACTTTTGTCAAAGAAGCTACATCATATAATTGATTTTCTTGAATGGCTTCTTTATCTGGATAAACAGCAGCATATCCTTCTCTATAACGATACTGTTTTTCCCCTTCTATAAAACCGTAACTTGTTCCAGGAATGATTTTTTCTTCTCTTAATTTCTGGATTATTTTTCTTGTTTCAGGATACAATTCTTTTCCACCTTCTTTATTGTCTGATTTACATCAGCTAACTCACCTGAATTGATCGTCAAAAGTGATCATATAATTGAGGAGTACCGTTTGGAATTCTGTTGGCTAAATCAACAGCAGCTGGAATACTCCCAGTTATTCTCTGATGAAAGTGAAGTCCTTCCATAGTTCGAGAATTCATAAAGAGTTGTGTCCATGTTTGAATAGATGCTGTTAAAATATCTGAATCTTTCACTTTTTTTTCATCCCTCATCTTAGTGACTTTTCGTCCGGTAGTTCTCAGTTCCACTTTCCACAATCCCTGATTCCAATCGGCCACTTCGTCCTTCACTCTCAAATAAAGAGTGGTTTGGGCTTTTTCTTTAAAAGGATATTGCAGCAAAAAGGATTCAATGTTGATTATGCGAGCCATCATAAAGGGTTTTACTTCTTTTTTAATTGTTAACTCAGGGAACATATCCGCAATATATTCCTCTTCACCCGCTAGGTAAACAAATTTTTCAAACGATGTTTGATGTGAGCCTATGAACTGCCATAATCCAACAAATGCTTCTTGATCTAAATAAATCATTTCATCAATAACAAATTGATTCTGTTCTGCTGTATTAAAATGGTAGATGACATACCCTTTTGGCTGATTGGCAGCATCTTCATAAAAAGCTATTTTTTGCATTTTATGCTGTTCAACTTTACGCTCCCAACTCCAGTCTGATCGTTTGATTGGTCCAATCGTTTCAGCACATTTATCTTGGTATATTTTTTTCAGTTGTTCTTTAGCTGTATTCCATTTTGCTCGTGTGACACTGCCTTCATACGTTTCTGTTCTAGGCAAGTTTGCAGCAGCTATTTCATATCTGACTTCATTGAAAGCGACCTCGTAACCAAACTTTCGATAAAAAGGGTATGAAAAAGGATCAAGATAAGAGAGAACCATCCCTTTAGTCTTCATGTCATTTAAAACTTCTACAAATAGTTTTTTGATACTTCCCATCCCTCTTGTCTCAGGATAGCTGGAAACAAAACCAATTCCGCCCATAGACAAGACTGCTCCATGAAGATAAATTTCCAAAGGCAGAACCTGCAGTTGACTGCTTAACTCTTCATCGTGAAAAGTCCCAAATGTATCCGCTGTATCAAAAAAAGAACGAAATTTTTCTTTCGAAGTACTGTCTGAATCAAAATTAAATGCATACGCAGCCAAATCGTAGGCTTCTTCAAAATTTTCTTGGGTAAGTCTTTTTACATTGCTCATCTCTTTGCACCTCTCTTCAGTTTATTTCATCATCTATTATCGTAGCATAATTTGCAAGAATTTTGGTAACCAGAAGCCTTTAGTTTCCTTAAGATATTCATGTCTGAGTCAATATTAAATGAGAGAAAATAAATTAATTTCGTTTAACCCTGCATCTGACTCTCTGAGCTTTCAAATCGACTTTTTAGTGGAATAAACGCTATACTAAATAAAAGTCACGTTGTCTTCTATTGACAATGGTTTGGAGGTGTATAGATGTTTAAAACAATGAATCCTATTTTATTTCAAGGAAATTTAGACAAAAAGCACTACTTTGAAGGCTGGTATTTTAAACAAGTCACTAAAGACGAAAATGAACTAATCAGTTTTATTCCAGGTATCAGTTTAAATGATAATGACAAACATTGTTTTGTTCAATACATTTCAGTGACAAAAGATAATGAGAATCATCCTCTTATAAAAACAGACTATTTTCGTTACCCTCTTGATCAATTTATTTCTCGAGATAAACCATTTCAAGTTCAAATCGGTCCCAATACTTTTAGCGAAGACAAGGTTTCTGTATTGTTAAAAAAAGAAGGACTGACCATCAAAGGGTCTTTTAGGTTAGCTCATTTATACCCTATTAAGAAATCCACCTTAAATCCAACTATTATGGGTCCATTCTCTTATGTTCCATTTATGGAATGTTATCATGGAGTTATTAGTATGAAGCACCATTTAAGCGGTTATGTCAAAATCAATCACCGTTTAATTGATTTTACAGAAGGGACAGGATATATAGAAAAAGATTGGGGAACTTCTTTTCCTAAACAATATCTCTGGCTTCAAAGCAATACCTTTACAAATACAGAAACTAGTTTGTTTTTCTCTGTAGCAGATATCCCATTTATGAAGGCTGTTTTCGAAGGTTTTATTTGTAATCTACTGGTTCATCAAAGGGAATATAGGTTTGCCACTTATAATAGAAGCAAAATGTCCATCGAGCAGTTAACTTCTCAAAAAATTAAAATTGTTTTGGAGAATACTCATGCTCGGCTGACTATTAGCGCTCAACCTTCTCAATTTGGTGAACTAATCGCCCCCAAAAAAGGATCAATGTCTCTTCCAATCAAAGAAGGTTTTTCTAATTCTATTTACATTAAATTAGAAGATTTTCACACTCAACAAACTTATGAAGACCAAGGAAAAATGTGTGGTATGGAAATAGTCGGATACAAGATGGAAAAGTAGGTAAAACAAAAACAAGAGCTTAGCCAAAAAAACGACTAAGCTCTTGTTTTTGTTTAGTTTATCTTAGGTTCTACAACATTTGACGTTGGTAAGTAGAAAATACACTTCTTTTTAATTCTAACTCTATTAGAAACTCAGTTCTAAAAATTTCTGGAGGAATATGGGGATGCTTATAGCCATGAAAAGGATGCAATAAGAATTATCTCGAGTTAAGCTTCAACTTTTACTCGGAGTTTGTTCTCCGCTGTGCTGCGCATACCATATCCGTACGTCGCTAGCGCTCCAACGGCTTCGGCAACGCTTGTAAGTCTTGAAACGCGGTTTTTGGATCAAGGCGTTCCCATGGCGTTCCATAAGCAACCCATAGGCCGGAGGAAATTTCTTTACCAACGTTAGAAGAGGAAGAGCCTTATCTTATAGCTTAAGCTGGTGCAGAGTTTGCAAACTGTGCATTGTAAAGATCAGCGTAAAATCCATTTTTCTCCATCAATTCATCATGATTTCCTGTTTCGATCACGTCACCTTGATCCATGACGATGATTTTATCGGCATCACGAATTGTAGACAATCGATGAGCGATTACAAAACTGGTTCTTCCTTTCAGCAGTTTTGCCATTGCACGTTGGATCAAAACTTCCGTACGTGTATCGACACTGGAAGTAGCTTCATCAAGAATCAAAATTTCAGGATCTGCAAAAAATGCGCGTGCGATAGTGATCAACTGACGTTGGCCTTGAGAGATATTACTGGCTTCTTCATTCAAAATCGTGTCGTATCCATGAGGCAGCTTACGTACAAAATCATCTACGTGAGCTGCTTTTGCTGCTTCAAATATCTTTTCCTCAGAATCGGCATATTCTTCACTACCATATCGAAGATTTTCCAAAATAGTCCCATTAAACAACCAAGTATCTTGAAGAACCATCGCAAAATGCGAACGCAATTCTTCTCTTGTAATATCTCTCGTATCTACACCATTTAACTTGATGCTTCCGCCTTTGATATCATAAAAACGCTCCAACAAATTAATCAATGTTGATTTGCCTGCACCTGTAGGACCCACAACGGCTATCATTTCGCCTTCTTTAACGTCTAAGTTAAAGTCATTCATCAATAATGGCTCATTAGGACCACCATAACCAAACTGAACATGCTCAAATTGGATTTTGTAAGGAGAATCTTGCAACGGTTTAATATTAGAGTGTTCCAAATCCATTTCCGGTTCATCTAGCACCTCAAAAACACGTTCAGCAGAAGCAACTGTCGCTTGAATAGTGTTCGATAAATTAGCGATATCTCTCATCGGCTGTGAGAATTGGTTCACGTATTGTAAGAAAGCTTGAACATTACCTAATGTCATCGTCCCATTCGCGACATTGATCCCACCTAGTACCGCTACAGCCAAATACCCGATATTACGAGCAAATGAAATCAACGGCATCATAAGTCCCGTTAAAAATTGAGCTTTCCAAGAGGCCTCATAGTAAGACTCATTTTGCTTTTCAAATTTTTCAATTTCCGATTCTTCATGATTGTAAATTTTTACAACCGCATGTCCTGAATAAATCTCTTCTACTTGATCATTTAAAATACCCAATTCTTTTTGTTGTTTAGCAAACATTTTTTGGGCTCTCGGTGCAATGACCGACACAAAAACAGCACTCAATACTACGATAATAAAGGAGACAATAGTCAACTGTAGACTGATACTCAACATCATGACGAGTACAGCGACAAATTGAACAATACTTTGAACGAATTGAGTCAGCGATTGTTGTAAAGTATTGGCAATTTGGTCCATATCGTTTACAGCCCGAGACATGATATCTCCATTTGAATGTGTATCATAGTAACTGATCGGCATACGACTCATTTTGGCTTTTAAATCTTTTCGCAAATCATATACCGTTCGTTGGCCAATACGAGCCATAGTGAATTGTTGGAAATATCTGAACAGCCCGGCAGATATATACAAGACAAAAACGGTCAACAGAATTTGCATAATCAATTCAAAATCAATCGGCAATACATCAACCGTCTGACCAGCAGCTCTTAGAGCCATCCCCTCTTGGTAACCTCTGAATATCTCAGTGGTGGCTTGACCTAAAATTTTAGGCGTCAGAGTGGTAAAAATAGTCGCTGCAATAGTTAAGACGAGTACTAGTATCACTCCCCAAATACGAGTAGACATATAAGTCGTTAAACGTCTCAAGGTTCCCCAGAAATGCTTCGCTTTTCTGGGATTCAATCGTTCTTTGTTGCTCTTGCTGTTTTCCATTATATATCTTCTCCCCTCATTTGAGATTCCATAATTTCTTGATAGGTTGGGTTCGTTTCTTTTAATTGTTCATGGGTTCCTTTGCCAACCATTTTCCCTTCATCCAGAACAATAATAAGGTCCGCATCAACAACACTGCTGATTCGTTGCGCTATAATGATCACTACTGATTCAATGGTTTCTTTTTTAAGTGCAGCTCTTAAAACGGCATCTGTTTTAAAATCTAATGCAGAGAAAGAATCATCGAACAATAAAATATCTGCTTTAGAAACTAGTGCGCGAGCAATACTCAACCGTTGACGTTGACCTCCCGAGAAGTTTCCTCCACCTTGTTCAACCTGTGCATCCAATCCTTTGGGCATTTTTCCCACAAAATCTTTTGCTTGGGCGATCTCCAAGGCATGCCATATTTCTTCATCCGTAGCCTCTGGTTTTCCGTACTGCATATTTTCACGGATAGTACCAGTGAACAGCACTGCCTTTTGAGGGGCATACCCCATCAACGTCCGCAGATCATGTTGGGTGAAATCTCTAATATCTGTACCGTTGATTTTTATACTTCCAGATTCCACATCGTAAAAACGAGGGATCAAATTAGCCAAAGTAGATTTACCTGAACCCGTACCTCCGATAATCGCAATGGTCTCGCCTTTTTCAACTTTAAAATCAATGTCTTCTAAAGCTGATTTTTCAGCCCCAGTGTAACGGAAACTGACATGATCAAATTCAAATGAAATTTCTTTTTGTTCAGCAACTGATTTAGCTGCAGATGGATCTTTTATCGTACTTTTTAATTCCAATACTTCATTGATCCGAGCTGCCGAAACTTGCCCACGAGGAATAAACATGAAGATAAAAGCCACTTGCATCACACTGATCAAAATCTGCATAGCATAGGTCATAAATGTAACCAAATTTCCAACTTCCATTTGTCCAGTACTGATTAAATCTCCACCAAACCATATGATCATAATATTGGTAATACTGACAACCACGGTCATTGCAGGCATTAAAAAAGCCATGTAAGTAAAGGCTTTAATAGCTGTATCTGCATAATCTTTATTAGCTTCATCAAATCGGTTTTGCTCATGCTTGTCTTTTCTAAACGCTCTAACAACACGAACGCCTGTTAAACCTTCTCGAAAAACCAAGTTTAATTTATCTGTTTTTCGTTGCATAGATTTGAAGTAAGGCACTGCAAAATGCATGATAACCGCAATCAAAACAGCTAGTAAAGGGATTGAAATCAAAAAGGCTCTCGCTAATTGCGGCTCACGAGTGAACGCAAAAAATCCTGCTCCAACCATCATAATAGGAGCCATAATCATCAACCGCAACATCATCAGAACAACCATTTGTACCTGAACAACGTCATTCGTGGTTCTGGTAATCAAAGAAGCCGTTCCCACTTCATCCAGTTCATCATTTGAGAAATGAGTTACTTTACGAAATACCTCATTTCGTATTTTTTTACCTAATCCTTGTGATTCTCTAGCAGCTACAAAAACATTGGCTACAGCACCCGCAATAGCGATAAGCGACATAAAGATCATTTTTAATCCAACATTCAGAATATAATCAACGTCTCCATTGGCTACTCCGTTGTCAATAATATCTGCCGTTAAAGTTGGAAGAATTAAATCTCCTAAAACTTGGATGATCATAAAAACTACAGCAGCAGCTATTGACCATTTATTCATTTTTTTGGCTAATTTTAACACTGTTTATTTCCTCCGCATCCGTTTTTGGCTTTTTAGCTCCAAATTCCAGCCAGTTTAATTTTTGGCAAAAATTGATTCTGATTTTTTCTTGCGAATAGTCTCTTGCAAATCCTTCTATGATTTCGTGCATCATGATCGAAAGAACCAAGCGCAGTAACTTGTTTAATTCTTGTATCGAATCAACGTGTAATAGATCCGTGTTTATCAGACTACAAACGCTTTGGTTTGTTTCTGTGAAATCTTCTTCACTACTAGAGAAGTCTTCTGGAGCCACTTCTTTGGTCGCCCGATAATCCATATGCAAAAATAACTGTTTGTAAAAATTTGTATGTGATTCTTCCATCATTCTGGTCAATAATTGCGGAAAATAATTACGAAAACCAATAAACAAATCACCGTCTGCTTTTTCAAACTCTCTTTTCAAAAGTTCTTTCGTATCAGACTCGATTGTTTTCACAATATAAAAATACAAATCTTCTTTGTTTTCAAAGTATTGATAAAAACTTCCTCTAGAAATGGCGGCGTTTTTGATAATCGTATTAATAGAAGCTTCATTCAACGATTTTTCTGAAAATTCTTTCGTTGCAGCAACTATCAGTCGCTCTCTTTTTTCATCGCTTAGATTAAAAAATGTTTTAGTAGGCACATCAAAAGCTCCTTTCTTCCTATATTCTTATCCTACTCTCATACAGCATCCAACCATTATATATGACAACTTGTCACGTTGCAATAAAAAAGCACGCACCTTTTACGATGCGTGTTTACATAATTTTTTTGGTTCTACGCTATTAGACATTGGTAAGTAAAAAATATACTTCTTTTTAACTCTTACCCTATTAGAAACACATTCTCAGAAATTTCTATAGGAGTATGGGGTTGCTTATAACCATGAATAAGGATGCAATGGGAATTAATCCCGAGTAAAAGCTGAAGCTTTTACTCGGAGTTTGTTCTCCGCTACGCATACCATATCCGTACATCGTTATCACTCCAACGGCTTCGGCAACGCTCGCAAGCCTTGAGACGTGGGTTTCGGCTCAAGGAGTTCCATAAGCAACCCCATAGGCCGGAGGAAGATTCTTTACCCATGTTAGAAAATGAAGAACATTTTTTATTAGGATTCTTCAGTTTCCTTATTTTGAATCGTTTCCCGTCGGATAATATCTGCAGGACGATAACTGTCTTCATTTTCGTATAAACTGGAGTAATCATGGTACCACTGAAAAATATGGACCACAATAATTTTTAAAATCGCATAACCTGGAATACCAAATAAAACACCTACAACTCCGAATAATTTCCCCCCGGTCAACAGAACAAAAATGATCGTGATCGGGTGCATCTTTAGATTAGAACCCAAAATTTGCGGTGAGATTACACGTCCTTCAACGATCTGTTCAATCGCAAAAACAATCAGTACTTTTACCAACATGCTGGGAGAATCCACTAAAGCTACTACTAAAGCCGGTACTGTAGCTACGAACGATCCTAAATAAGGTATGATGTTTAAAAATCCGGCTATGATTCCCAAAGTAGCTGCGAACTCCAAACCAATAATAGCAAACCCTGCCCAGAACATAATGCTGACACATAGAGCTACCAGCAGCTGGCCCCTAACATACTGGCTGATTTGAAGGTTCATTTCAGTCATCACCCGGTACGTTTTGGTCCGAATTTTTGTAGGTACAAATTTCAATAAATACACAGGGATTTTTTTTCCATCTTTTAAGAGATAAAATAGAATAAACGGCATCGTAAAAATAGCAATGACAATACTTGTGATAGTCCCTACAACACTGCCTATCCCTGAGAAGGTGGAATCCAATACCACGTTTGCTTGTGCAGATAAGGTATTCATAAGATTCTCGTTAAACTCTTGGAATTGATTCTGAATTTGTGAGAATTCTTCACTTCGAATCAGCCCTTCTATTTGCAGAGTGATGTTGTTCCAATAGTCTGGCCAATTGGTTACTAAACTAGACAGCTGATTTCGAATCAGAGGAATGAGGGTAGTGACTCCCCATATGAGCAATCCTAAGATAACCAAGAAAACAATGGTAATGCCATAAACACGAGGGATTTTTTTAGCCTCCAGCCAATCAATCACTGGATTTAATAAGTAATACAAAATCACCGAAAAAATTACCGGCAATCCCACAATCTCAAAAAATCCTTTTAGCGGATCCAGCACATAAGAAACTTTACTAAAAACAAATATATTTATTAAAATCAATAAAAGGACCAATAAAATAGCGACTACTTTGTTGCTTAAAAACCATCTCTTAAACCAATTCACCGTAACCTTATTATTTTCTATATTAGGTTCTCTTTTCAACAGTCAATCATCCTCTCTAGCTCAACTTCTAAATTTTTGACTGTATTCTATTCAGCGTAAGTGATCTTTGACCCAATGATTAATTCGGGCAGTTCAAAAGGACTTAGATATACTCCATTCTCAATACGATTTTCTTTTGCTTCAGGTGGTTGAGCAAAATTTAATGTAACATGCCCAATTGAATTTAAATTCTCATTCGCCAAAGTACCAACATACAAGATCGTATATTCCTGATCTCCAAATAAGATCTTTCCTTCTGGTTTTAATGAAACAGGTTGTTCGTTAGAAATAGCACTTTGAATCACAGATACTTTCCGTAATTCCTCCGTTGCCTGCTCCCCAAATAAAATAATCAACGGATCTTTTTGACTGATGGCACTTTCACCAATAGCGGTAATTTTAGTTACTAACATACACTTCATCCTTTCGCTTTCCATCTACTATATTGATAGTTCAATTTTAGCATATTCCCAACTTCTTTACTAAAGAAGCTGTATTATTTTTTTAATTTCTGTATAAATCTTTATTCTTTCAAATTTAACCCTTAAACTTGCATGAATCCGTTTGTAACTATTAATCTAGACTGGTATGATAAAGTGAAGAATATTTGAGTTACTGGAGGTATAAAGATGTCTCAAGATAATCCGCAGCACGAAACAAACCAATCCAAAAATTTACCGATTTTTCAAAACATCAAACACCCTACTTTTTCTGTTCGTACAGAAGAAGAAGCTTATGAAATTACTATGTCTCTTTCGAATAAATTAACCTATGCATTTGAAAATTTTTCCGCTCATTACAATTCGTCTGATAAAACAGTTGTATATGAAGCAACAAAAACCCAACAGAATACTTATCGTCTGCTGCTTCCCTTAGCAGAACTATTGGCTCCGGTCAGTGAATCAGCTATGAATGAAACTATTCGTTTTTATTTTACCTTAAGCTGGAAAGTTGACGAAGAAAGATTTGAACAAGACTTTCCTTTAGCTTTGTCCCTTTTTGATCAATTTGATGCTTTTGGACTAAGCCAAACGATCTATCGAAAACAAGTCTTTATTCCGTACTTCACAGAAACAGATGAAGTCTTTAGCATCGCATTAAATATCCCTGTTCCGAGCAGTCAATATTTTGCTCATCATGAATTGGACATCATCAAATTAGCTAAAACAGAATTTGCAGTTACTGGAAAGCTGGCTTTAAAAGCTTTTACGCTCAATCAGGTAGGTGTTGTTTTAGTTGGAAAACGTTCTGGGAAAGAATACCCCTTTTCAACTAATCACACTTTAGAAAAACAAGAAAAAAGCACTCATTTAAATCATTACCAGTACTCTTTTTCTCTAAATATGCAAACTTTTGTACGAAAGCTGTTGGTTGAAAAATTTGACGATGAAGACTTCGATCTTTATCTTGAGTTGTATCTAAACGGTCTTTACAGCCCAGTGAGCATTCCGCTGACCACTCAAGGCGTCACTCTTCCTAAAAATATTTACAAAGACCTCGCCATCTCTTATGGCAGAACTACTTTTATCTGGGCACTAAAACTCCAAGGCTCTCAGCAAGCCTTATCTTTCGCTTTCACCAAATACAAGAAAGATATTTACGCTTACTATAAGGAAATAGCGCCGCTCTCATTAGTCAAGTCGCCAATCAATCAAAAGAAAAACATTTGGGTGATTGGTGAAAAACCAATGCAAGCTAAAAATAACGGCTGGGCGTTCTTCTGCTATCTGAGAGAAAATCATCCTGATCAAGCGGTGTACTATGTGCTGGACATCCACTCACCAGATTATGAAAAAGCTTATGCTTACGATGCTGAGCATTTAATAGAATTTAAATCTAAAGCCTACATTGACACATTGTTGGCGGCACAGGTCTTATTATTTACAGACTCTCCTTATGACTTGTATCCTTCACGCAGCCCAATGCAGCTAGATTTTATTCGTGCTAAAAAAGTACTTTTACAAAAAAATGTCCTTGGTCTAGAAGATGTCAGTGAAACTTTAGGATACAGCACTAAAAATTTCCGAACAGACTTAGTTTTAGCCAGTTCCAAAATAGAGGAACGCTATTTGCAACAGACACTCGGTTATCCAGAAAATAGTATTCGATTAACTGGGTTAGCTCGGTTTGACGCATTGTTAAGCAAAAGCTCTTCTTTAGAGATAGCTTCTAATGTAGTGATTTGCCCACAAGAATTTCCCATTGGAAAATACGGTCAAAAAGAACTTATAGGCGAAACAGCTGTAGCTCTGCTTACTCTAGTACAACAATCTGAGTTTATGGATTTTGTTGACAGACACTATCTTACTCCTGTCATCGCACTGCCAGATGCTATGAAAGATTTTACGGGTAAATTTCAACAGTTGAATTGCGAGGTTGTTTTGCAAAGTCAAATGGATACCTTGGACTTATTGAAATCAAGCAGGATCTTTATTACAGATCAACATCCACTCGCTTTTGATGCTAGTTTTATTGGTATTCCAGTCTTATTTTATCAACCAGAATTACCGTTCAAAAAAAATACAGAGTCGGCTTTTCTGCGTCAAGCTTATTTGAATGAATTGCCTGGAGAAATAGCTACTTCACAAAACAGCTTGCTTTATTTGATGCAGCAGCTTGCAGAACAGGATTTCAAACAATCTCGTAAAAACCGTCAAAAAGCAGATGCTTTGCTCTATTACCCAGATACACATTCTAGCGAACGCATCTTTAAGGCTGTCACTGAATTATTATAGTAAAACGAAGAATACCCAGAAACTGAAATCAAAATTTCAGTTTCTGGGTATTTTTTTGAGATTATGCTTACAGAACCGATCTTTACAGGTGGAAAAAGACACTCAGTTAAATGGGAAAAGTGTCGTCTACGAAAATCAGACTATTTTCTCCACGTTCTGATTTCTTAAACTGTTTTTGATTCCGTTTTCTTAGTTTTATGCTATACTGATTTTGTATGTGAAATGTAAGTTAATAGGAGGATTATCAATGAAAGAAACCATTTATTTAGGTACTTATACAAAAAAGGAAAGTAAAGGGATCTATGAAATCGTCTTAGATACAGAAACTAAAACATTAGGACAGTTGAAGTTGTTGGCAGAGGCTGGAAACCCTACTTATCTTGCTTTAAATGATGACAATTCATATTTATATGGAATTTTAAGAGAAGATAGCGGAAATGGTGTCGGTATGTTCAAAGTTGCAAACGATGGTATTCTAGAAAGAGTATCCGCTGCTACTGACGATACTGCATCTCCTTGCTACGTTTCATATGATAAAGAACGTTCATTAGTTTATGCCGCGCATTACGGAAACGGAACGTTATCCGTTTACCACACATCCAATGATGGCTCTATTTCTCTGGCAGACAGAGTTCAGCATGAAGGTTCTGGTGTTCACGAAAATCAAGATGGTCCTCATGCTCATTTTATCGATCTAACACCGGATAAAAAATTCGTTGTTGCTTGTGATTTAGGAACAGATGAGATCTACGCTTACTCAATCAGTGACGAAGGTGAATTAACAGAAGTCAGCCGCTATCATACCAAGCCTGGTACTGGTCCGCGTCACATCATCTTCTCTCAAGATGGCACTAAAGCTTATGTATTTGGAGAATTGAGCAGTGAAGTAGTCGTATTGGATTACGATAGTTCAAATGGGTCTTTTGAACATATTCAAACAATCTCCAGTGTTCCTGAAGATCGAGAAGAATTCAAATGGGGAGCAGCTATCCGTATTTCTAACGATGGAAAATTTGTGTATGCTTCGAATCGTGGACATGATTCTATTGCTGTTTTTGCTGTGTCGCCAAATGACGGCACTTTGGAAATCGTAGAGTATGTTCCTACAGAAGGAAAAACGCCGCGTGATTTTAATTTAGACCCAACCAATCAATTCGTAGTCGTCGGACATCAAGATTCTGACAACTTGACTTTATTTGAACGAAACAGCGAAACTGGTAAATTAACGTTGCTTGAAAAAGACATTTACGCTCCTGAAGTTGTTGGCGTGACATTTGCATAAAGGAATAACCTTAAAAAGAACTAATTTTGCTGAAAAGCTTGATTAGTTCTTTTCTTTGTATATTTCCCTTTAATATATGAACATTTTTTGAAAATTACTAAATAGAATATCTCTAATTTAAACTTATTTATTGTAAGCATGTTTTTGATTATGCTATACTTCATTTGTCGTTAAGTTCGATTGTGTTTTTGAAAGGAGAATTATCTTGATTACTGGCATTCATCATATCTCAGCGATTACCAAATCATCCAAAAAAAATCATGCATTCTATGTAGATTTATTAGGCTTGCGATTTGTAAAAAATACCGTTAATCAACAAAATATAGCTATGAGACATTTATTCTATGGAGATTACAACGCTAATCCCGGTACTCAGTTAACCTTTTTTGAACTTAAGAATTCTGGAAGAGCTTATAACGAAGACAATTATTTTTCCACTATCACATTAGACATACCAAAAGGCAGTTTATCCTTCTGGAAAGATCGTTTGGCAAAACATGAAGTATCTATTGAGCACTCATTCGATAAGGCCTCTCTCTTCTTTAAAGATGAGGATGGTATGCCTCTTGCCTTGAGAGAATCCGAAAGTGTGATTACTGCTGATAATGCTGTTTCTCATTCTTCTATCCCTAGAGAAATGCAGATCATCGGATTAAGTGAAGTTTTGATTCGTGTAGTAAATCCTGAAGCAACTTTAGACTTTTTGACTTCCTTCTTAGGGTTACAACGAGAAGGCGGATGTAATTATGTCTATAATCCTTCCAATCAATTCACAACAACTGTAGAAGCTTCTAGCAGTACCAACAAGTCGCGTTTGGGACATGGGTCAATGGATCACATTGCTTATAGTATAAACACCGTTGAAGATTTGGAGACATTACATCAAAAAGCCTTAGATATGAATTTACCGATTGAATTGTATCTAGATCGAGACTATTTCAAGAGCTTATATGTCACCGATCCAAATGGTCTAAGAATTGAAATCGCCACTAAGGGACCAGGATTTACAATAGATGAATCCCTTGAATCATTAGCAGCAACACTAGCTTTACCAAGCTTTTTAGAAAATAAACGAGCTGAAATCGAAGCTCAATTGGAGGAATTTTAACATGGAACAATTTCATGGCATCCATCACGTCACAGCTATTACAAGTAGTGCCGAAAAAAACTATGCATTTTTTACAAACGTATTAGGTATGCGTTTAGTGAAAAAAACAGTCAATCAAGACGATATTCAAACGTATCACTTATTTTTTGCAGACGATAAAGGTACTGCAGGTACAGATATGACCTTTTTTGATTTCCCAGGAATTCCAAAAGGCTCTAAAGGTACAGATACTATTTCCCGCACATCTTTACGTGTCCCCAGCGATGAAGCTTTAGATTACTGGGTAAAACGTTTCGATCATTACAATGTGAAACACGATGAAATCAAAGAAATGTTTGGCGTGAAAGTTTTATGGTTTGAAGATTTTGATGAACAACAATATTCATTGCTTTCTGATGAAAACGACAACGGAATCGATTCAGGAACTCCTTGGCAAAAAGGTCCTGTTCCAAATGAATACGGAATTACCGGGTTAGGTCCTATCTTCTTTAGAGTTTCTAACTTTACCTATATGAAAGAAGTTCTTGAAAAAGTAATGTTCTTTAAAGAAATCGCTCAAGAAGGCCAATACCATCAGTTTGAAGTAGGCGAATTTGGCGGGAATGGTGCTCAAATCATTGTAGAACCAAGCACTATTTTACCACGTGCTCAACAAGGATACGGTAGCGTCCATCACGTGGCCTTCCGTGTAAAAGATCGCGACATGTTAGACGCTTGGACAGAACGTATGCAAAGTTTCAACTTGCCAAATTCAGGTTATGTAGACCGCTTCTACTTTGAATCAACGTATACAAATATCTACCCTGGAGTTCTATTCGAATTAGCGACTGACGAACCAGGATTCGTGGATGATGAAGAATCATTAGAAATTTTAGGAGAAACATTAGCGTTACCTCCTAAATTCAGGAACAACCGCGAAGAAATCGAAAAATTAGTCCGCCCTATCGACACAGTAAGAAGCACCAAAACATTCGAAAAAGAATACTTTAATTAAGCATGTGGAAGTCGCTGCTCTGACTCGACAGGAAAATCTATTCTCTTTTTAGAGGACGCTTTTTTGTCCTCAAAAAAGAGAATGATTTTACCGAGAGTCAAGCGACTGCAACTGGACTGAAGGATGCGGAGGTTGTTTGGTAGACACGACAAGAAAATAGGGAAATTTGAATGAGGTTCTTTTTACTCCAATCAAGTTTTATCTTTTTTGCAAAATTGCTAGGCCTTGTAGCTCTACTAAAGTGTGTGGAGTGTCTCGCTTAGCTCCGATAGAAAATCTATTCTATTTTCAGCAAATAATCTTTTGCTGAAGCGAAAGATTCGTCCACAGTACCAAAAGTTAAGTAAGTATTCGTCCTCTTTCACGGTAAAGTGGACGAATATTTATTTTTTGTATTTCCATCTGCGAGGAATTTTACTCCTCTCTCTATTTACACATGAAAATGAAAAGGAAGTGATACTTTGATTCATTACAATTCTGAAGAATTAACTAAAAAACAACAATACAAGTTTATCAGCGGCAGTATCATCCCACGTCCTATCGCCTGGGTAACCTCTTTATCCAAGGACGGCACGGTAGTTAATGCTGCGCCATTCAGTTTCTTTAGTGCTGCATCAAATGATTTGCCTTTGATCACAGTAGCTATTTTAAGAAAAGATGGCGAGATCAAAGATTCGGCGCGCAACATGCTGCAACGGAAAGAAGCCGTAATCCACATTGTTGATTTGCCCTTGGTAGAAGAAATGAATAAAACTTCTGCTCCGCTGCTGCCTCATGAAAGTGAAATCGATCGAACAAATTTAACATTAGTAGATAGTAAAACCGTCAGTGTGCCCGCCATCAAAGAAGCTAAAATCCGTTTTGAAGGTAAAGTGCATCAATATGTGCCGGTGACTGACGAAGAAGGTTCAGTGGTATCTGACTTATTTATCATTCGCGTCACTGACTTTTTCTTTGATGAAACAGTAGTGGATACTTCAAATCATTACATTCTAACAGACAAATTGAATCCTGTTGCCCGACTGGCTGGAAGCAATTACGCTACTTTAGATGAAGAATTCCAATTAGAGCGCCCATTACAATAAAAAAAGGAAGACAATGAGTTTTTATAACTCACTGTCTTCCTTTTTTTGTGATTCAGATGATTTATTTTGCCGTTACAGAACCGATATCTCCTGATGCAGAAACTGTTGCACCTGAGTCGATCATATCAAAAGCATTTACTTGATCCATGTTCGTAAAGACAACTACCATAGCACTATCTTTCTCTGCAGCTGCTAAGGCTTGTAAATCGACAGTAGAAATTTTAGTGCTGCTTGTTACTTCTTGTCCTTCTGTTACTGTAGTTGTAAATGGTTTCCCATCTAATTCCACTGTATCTAATCCCATGTGAACTAGAACTTCAACTCCGTTTTCCATGGCGATTCCAACAGCATGTTTCGTAGGAAAAACGCTCATTACTTTACCGTCAACAGGAGAATAAATATCTCCATCAGTTGGGATAACTGCAAATCCGTCTCCCATCATTTTTTGTGAGAATACTGGATCAGCCACTTCTTCAATGGAGATTAACTTTCCATTTACTGGTGCGTAAACTTTTGCTTCTTTCGTTTCTTGTTTTGAACTGTTATCTTTACCTTTTAAGAAATCAAATAATCCCATTTAAATCCCTGCTTTCTTTTTTTATAATGCATTTTAACTCATGCGCCAACTGGCATATGCTATACCTAATGATAACACATTTAGTACAATCAAGAGAATGATTACGCCTTTTTTATTTTCATCTCTGATAGGTTTTTTTGCTCTCATCTCGTCCTCTGTGATCAAAGGATTATCGGTTAGTTCATTGAAAGCTAAAAAAGAGAGAATCACACCGATGATATTACCTGTTATGAACTGTTGAGGCATAGTCAATTTTAATACGCTGTCTGCGACTCCACCTTTTTTACGTTCAGAAATCTGTGTAGCGTACAACACATAAGCTAAAATCAAATTGATACCTAACTTCAGTATAGTAAGGGCAACTCCTAAATTTTCACTGAGCAGTTCTTCATAACTTTGCCCGCTTCCAATATTGAGCAGCAGTAAAGATCCAAAGTAAATTACTGGTCCAGCAATTAAATAGATCATCAATAAATTATAGAGCCATTTCTTTCGTTTATCAGGAACAACTTCTTTTGTTTCAAACATCTTACTCTCACCAGTTTTCTTCAAAATTAAGTATTTAAGTGCTTCCAACAGTATACAGTATAGCAAAAAACCGGTTTCTTATCAATGTCTTCTTGTCAGTAATCGTGCAAAGTATTGAGGGTGATGCAACTGACAAACCTGTTGTTTCTCCCTTCTTTAGAATAGTGGTAATATAGTGGTGAAAAGTAAGGCTTACAATCCAAATAAAGCTCAGGCATCCGTGTCTTTCCCTCTTTAATTTCCTTTTCTCTCTCTTTAACTACTCCACCTACAAGAAACAGGCTCACTCACTACCAAGCGATCGATAATTGTTAGATTCAATTGGAGGTGTAACATGAAAAAGAGCAGGTATTCTCGCCGGATTTCCTTGCGTCTGTTTTATCTACTGTCTCTGATTTTTATAACCCTTCCTTTTTTCTCTTTACATGTGTTAGCACAAAATATGAATGGTGCAGGGAATTCAACTGAACTATTAGATCAAAGTGAAACATTAGATGGTCCTGGTTTCTTCTCTGGTGATGATGTCCAAATTGATGGTACTGTAGAAGGGACGACCTTTGCTGTCGGTGAAGAAGTCCATATCAATGGAACGATTAATGGTTCGCTATTTGTCGTAGCTCAAACTATTTTTATCAATGGTGAAGTAACCGGCAATATTTATGCTACTGGTCAAAATATCACTATCACCGCTCAAAGCAGACAGGATGTTTTTCTAGTGGGCGCAAACATTATTATAGATTCTCAAGCTCAGATTGTAAGAGATCTTTTTGTTGCAGCAGCATCGCTAATGCAGGAAGGGACGATTTCTCGTCACTTATATGGAGGGGGGCAGCGCTTTACCTTAAATGGATCTGTAGCTGGAAATGCTTATTTAGATATCCAACAATTAACTTTACAGTCATCTGCAGTGATCGATGGAAATCTGCATTATGAAAGCCCTAATGCAGCCGTTGTAAATTCAACTGCAACAATCAATGGAACGACTGATTGGGAAGAATCCACTCAAACAATGTCTAACCGCTCTACTCGTCCAATGGCAAGAGCAGTAAAGGTCCTGATTGGGTTTCTTTGGAGTGTCCTCAGTACTTTAATCGTCTGGTTTATGATCAAGTTATGGCGTCCAAATTTCTGGATGCACCCTATCCAATCCATTTCTACAGCCCCACTTAAAACAATTGCTATCGGCTTAGTAACAATGATCCTAACTCCTATAGCCGCCATTTTGTCCATGTTGACTATTATTGGAATACCATTCGGACTCATCCTTATTGTCACTTACACCATATTAGTGTACCTTTCTCACATCGTTACAGCTGTTTTCATAGGATTTTGGTTAGTGAATACTTTCAAATGGCACAAGTTAAAAAACGAGATTTGGCTTATTCTCCTTGGCGTACTTCTTTTAGAACTCATTGGATTGATGCCTTTTATCCGTTTCATCATCGGGTTAATCGTTATTTTAACCGGATTAGGTGCCCTGGTCCTTTCAAATCGTAAACTCTCTTCGTCAAATGAACTTTAATGAATCAATAGCTCCTTTTTGAAGCTGGACTAACTAAAAGCTGGGATTAGGTGATCCCAGCTTTTTACTATTCCTAGTTTTATGTCAAAACGACTTAAAAAATATTAATTTTCTGTGATTTTATGGATTACTTTTTTAAAATTCGTTATACTAATCCTTGCTATGCAATTTTTTTGAATGGAAAGGAGTAGATTAGTATTCTAGTCGAACTTTTAAAAGCCGTATTTTTAGGTATTGTCGAAGGTATTACAGAATGGTTGCCCATTAGTAGTACAGGTCATATGATTTTAGTGGATGAATTTATCAAGCTTAATGCTTCTGCTGCGTTTATGGAAATGTTTTTAGTTGTGATTCAATTAGGAGCTATATTAGCAGTTGTTCTTATCTTTTTTCATAAATTGAACCCATTTGCTCCTAGCAAATCTGCGCAAGAGAAAAAAGATACGATGTCTATTTGGTATAAAGTAGTGGTTGGGGTCATTCCAGCTGCAGTTTTGGGATTTTTATTTGATGATTGGTTGACGGAACATTTATTTAATTATCAAACCGTAGCAATTATGCTGATTGTTTATGGAATACTGTTTATAGTGATCGAGAACCGCAATAAAGATCGAGTACCATCGACGAAAACTTTTGCTGATTTAACCTATAAAACAGCCTTCTTAATAGGAATGTTCCAAGTACTTTCTTTGATTCCAGGAACGTCTCGTTCAGGAGCGACTATCTTAGGAGCTATTTTACTGGGAACGTCTCGTTTTGTAGCCACTGAGTATTCATTCTTTATGTCTATTCCAATTATGTTTGGGGCCAGCTTATTGAAACTTTTGGGCTTTGGATTTAACTTTACTGGTTCTGAAGTAGCGATATTATTAACAGGTATGATCGTTGCCTTTTTCGTTTCTATTATCGCCATTAAGTTCTTATTGAAATACATTAAAAATAATGACTTTAAAGCCTTTGGTTGGTATCGTATTGTCTTAGGTATTTTAGTCTTAGGTTATTTCATGCTTTTTGCATAATAGACTAGTCAATTAAAAAAAGGGTTGAGATTATAAAAATCTCAACCCTTTTTTTGCTGCCTATTTGACCTCATCAAAGAAAGCATGGTAGAGAGCTTCTACAGCTTTATCCTCATCTTTTTTCTGTATGCCAAACATGACACTATTTTCTGATGCTCCTTGATTGACCATATCGATATTAATGTGCTCGTCTTTCAGAGCTTGTGCTGCTATCGCCATCGTTCCGATTTGATTACGCATTCCCTCGCCAACTAACATAATCAATGCAACACCTCTTTCTATATTTACACTATCCACAGACAGCTCTTCTGTTAATGCACTAATCAACTTTTTTTCAATCTCAGGGGTCATTTGGTTTTCTCGTAAAATGACTGTCAAGTTGTCGATTCCAGAGGGGGTATGTTCATAACTTAATCCATATGATTCCAATAACTGTAAAACTTTACGCCCAAAACCAATTTCACGGTTCATCAAATACTTCTCAATATAAATGTTTATAAATCCACTTGAGCTGGCAATTCCAATTAAAGGAGCATGTTCTTTTGTATGTTCTTTAACGATTTTCGTTCCTGGAGCCTCAGGATTATTGGTATTCTTTATCACCACTGGGATTCCTTTTTTAAAGGCTGGTTCAAGTGCCTCATCATGTAATACGGAAAAACCTGCATAAGACAATTCGCGCATTTCGCGGTACGTCAATTCAGATACTGGATAAGGGTTTTTGACGACAGACGGATTGGCCGCAAAGATAGCATCCACATCCGTAAAATTTTCGTACAATTCCGCCCCTACTCCGTTGGCTAATATGGCTCCTGTGATGTCTGATCCACCTCTTGAAAAGGTACAAATTTGACCTTCTTTGGTGTACCCAAAAAAGCCAGGAAAAACAAGTACTTCAGTTCTGTTACGCAACTTTTCCAATGCATCATAGCTTTCTGGAAGAATACGTGCATTGTTCGGCTCATCTGTTACAAGCAATCCTGCTTCTTGTGGATTGATATAACTAGATAGCAATCCTTCTTGATTCAAATAAGCTGCGACTAATTTAGCGTTATTGTCTTCCCCGCTTGCTTTAAAAGCATCGATATAATAGTCAGGAGTTGTTTTATCTCCAGCTGTCAGCTCATTCAGATTCATTCGAATCATTTCAATAACCTTTTTATCAAGATGAAGATCTTCTGCTATTTCCTGGTAACGATGTACAACTTTGTTCATTTCATCAGAAAAATCTTGATTTAATAATGATTTTTCAGCTATGGAAATCAGCAAATCAGTCACTTTTTCATCTTGTGGAAATCGTTTTCCTGGTGCGGATACGACGACGATTTTACGCGCTTTATTCTCTTTTACGATCTGAACTACTTTTTTTAATTGTTGAGCTGATGCTAATGAACTGCCCCCAAATTTAACTACATTCATTATTTCACAACCTTTATTTAATTTAATTTGAATAGTTTAAGAAATGATTACAATTAGGATATTCCTCATAAATCCGTCTGAAGTCCCTATATCTTCTTGAAAAAAAAGATTATAATATAAACAAATATGGAAACTTGGAATTTGTTTATTATAGTACCATGAAATGACAAGTTCATTCTACTGTTGGGATAATTATTTATAGACAAAAGGAGATTTTTTAATGAGTCGGCGCAAAGCATTTACATATCTATTAGGTGTTTCTTTTGTTGCAGGAATTGCACGAGAAACTCTGCGTAAGAAAAACAAAAAAACTCGATTTCATAAAACTTCTGCCATCTCCAGGTTTGCCGGGACATGGACGTTTGATGATTCTTTGTATCCAGAAACTAAAACTCTTAAAATTGATGATCAAGCTCGATTATTTATAAATGAAAAACCTGTAAAAGGCTCGTTAACTTTATTAGATCAAAAAAAATTAACTTTTACAGATCATTATGGATATGAGCTGATTATTCAACCAATCGATAAAAATTCAATCACATTGTTTGATTCTGCCGATGACAAAACCTATACTTTGTCTTTAACCTCCCTCAACTAGACTTAACATTTTGTTTTTTTTATTGCTCTTTTAGTTAAAATCGGTTTTAATTAAAAGGAATTCGTTAGACAAAAAGGAGGCAACAAAGTATGGCCCGATACAAAGACAATATTCCTTCCGTTATTACTGAATTAAGACATGATACAGTTGATGTTCCTTCAGTAATCACTAAATGCAGCGGCATCAATATTAATGGAAGAAAACTGAAATCCTTTATTTTTACAACAGATATTTCTATTATCTGCAATACTGATGCGGATGCTGTAATAGCAGTTTATCCTTTCACACCTTACCCTGCTATCATACAAGCTATCTCTTCCGTAGCATCTATACCCGTTATAGCTGGAGTAGGTGGCGGTTTGACACATGGACTCAGATCTGCAAACATTAGTCTTTTTGCAGAATCTTTAGGAGCCATCAGTGTCGTCGTTAATGCTCCTACACCGCTGGAAACTATTACACAGATCAACACCGTGATCGATATCCCAATCGTGATCACTATTGTTTCTGAATTTACAGATATCCAAGAAAAATTGGATGCTGGAGCAGATATCCTTAATGTCAGTGGAGGTTCAAAAACGGCTTCCATCGTCCGCAGCATTCGCAAAAATTATCCGAATGTTCCTATTATTGCAACTGGTGGTCCAACTGACGAAAGTATTTTAGAAACTATTGAAGCTGGCGCTAACGCAATTACGTACACTCCGCCTTCTAATGGAGAATTATTTAAACGTAAAATGGATAAATACCGTAAACAAGAAGAAAATAAATACATTGAAGAATAAAACCTTTCACTGCAGCAACGCATTTCTGGCAAGTCAGAAACTTACGTTGTTGTTTTTTTATTCCTTATTAGTTTTACTAAACCATCCTCATTTAGAAAAATCATTGAAATAAATCTCACCTTCCTGTAGGATAGAGATGATCGACTTGTAAATAGTAAGTTAAAAGGAGAATATACAATGAAAATAGATATTTGGTCAGATTTTGTTTGCCCTTTTTGTTACATAGGTAAACGACACATTGAAGAAGCAACAAAAGGTATGGAAGATATCACTTTTGAATACCATAGTTATGAGTTGGATCCAACGGCTCCTGAAAAATACGAAGGCCCTATGCAAGAATATTTTGCAGAAATCAAGGGTATGAGCTCTTCACAAGCTGACGATATGATCCAACAGGTGACTACAATGGCCACAAATGCCGGCTTGGATTATCACTATGAAAAAATTCAACACGGGAACACGGTAAAACCTCATCGCCTATTCCAGTATGCTAAAACACAAGGTAAAGGTACTGAATTCATGGAAGTCGCAAAGGAAGCTTATTTTATCAATGGAGAATGGTTAAATGATGACCCTACATTGGTGGAGTTAGCTGAAAAAGTCGGCTTAGATAAAGAAGTTGCTGCGAAAATTCTTCATTCAGAGGATTATTTAGACGCTGTGCAACAAGACGTAACTGCCGCCCAACAAATCGGTGTCCAAGGCGTGCCTTTCTTTGTGATTGATGGAAAATACGGTATTAGTGGAGCACAACCGATAGATACCTTTAAGCAAGTCTTAACAGAGATACAAGCAGAAAATGCTTAACGGATAAACCAATGAAAATATGCAGTATAGATTCCATCATTTGGGACCTATACTGCATTTTGAGTCTTACAGTCTAAATGTTTTGTTTCATGCTCTTTATAAATACGTTGCGCAAAACAGACTTCCTGTAGTTTCACTTTCTCTTTTTGTTGGGAAAGTTCAACCAACTAAAAGAGAAAAGTGAACCTCACGAAAATCTAAGCGTTTTGCTCCACGCTCTTTTTAAATTGGTTCATTGAGGTGAATGGTTTGTTCATTTTGCGGCATTTCAGAATCTATTTTCCAAATTTCCTCTGCATAACGCATAATCGTAAAGTCCGCTGAGAAGGGACCGGAATTCGCTATATTCAATAATGATTTTTGATTCCACAATTGTTTATCTTGATACAGTTCATCTACTTGATGTTGCACGGTAATATACTCCTCAAAATCTTTCAGTACAAAATACTCGTCATTGTATTTCACTAGGGAATCAAAAATCACTCTTCCTTCTTCTTTAATGTCTGGAATAGTCCCATCAATCAAAGTGTTTAATACTTTTCTCAGTTTTGGACTAGAGTCATAAATTGTGCGTGAAGAATACGTTCCATTTTCATAATAGTCATACACCTCATCTGAAGTTAGGCCGAACAAGAATATATTGTCTTCTCCAACATAATCTCGTATTTCTACGTTAGCTCCATCTAGTGTAGCTACAGTTAATGCACCGTTGAGCATTAATTTCATATTACTTGTTCCTGAGGCTTCTTTACTGGCTAAAGAAATTTGTTCGCTTACTTCTGCAGCTGGAATAATCAATTCAGCTAACGTAACACCATAATTTTCTACAAATACTACTTTCAATTTATTTCCAATGTCTGGGTCATTATTTACTAACTCAGCAACAGCATTGATCACTTTGATGATTTGTTTAGCATACAAATAACTTGGTGCTGCTTTAGCTCCAAAAATAAAAACTCTTGGTTGAATATCCAATTCTGGGTTTTCTTTGATATCTAGATATCTGGAAAGAATGTGCAACACATTTAACAGTTGACGTTTATAAGCATGCAATCGTTTGATTTGAACATCAAATAGAGCATTTGGATCAATAATTAAGCCCATTTTGCTTTCTACATGCTGCGCAAATCGCTGTTTATTTCTCAATTTTACTTCTGCTAATTCTCTCAAAGAAGCCACATTATTGGCATACCCTTTCAATATCTTTAATTCTGATGGTTTCTTTTTCCATTCCGTACCGATTCTGTCATCAATAAATTTCGTCAGGTCCTCATTAGCTATTTGCAACCACCGTCTTTGAGTGATACCATTCGTTTTATTGTTAAATTTAATGGGGTACATTTCGAAGAAGTGTTTCAATACATCATTTTTCAAAATATTTGTATGCAGTTGTGCAACTCCGTTAACACTGTGGCTTCCAATAATAGCCAAATGCGCCATATTCACCACACCGTCTTTGATAATAGCTGTTTGATAAGTCAATTCTTCCCCATAGATAGGCAATTTCTTTTCAATATGTCGGCGATTGATCTCTTCGATCACTTGATACACTCTTGGGATCTCAGCTTGCAACATTTCGATGGGCCACTTTTCCATTGCTTCTTGCATGATCGTATGATTGGTGTAGCTCATCACTTTCTTCCCTATCTCCCAAGCTTGTTCCCAACTCAATCCTTCTTCATCAATCATAATGCGAATGAATTCAGGAATACATAAAGCTGGATGTGTATCATTGATATGGATAGCAACTCTATCTGCAATGTGGATCATTGGCAAATGTAATTTTTTGTAATAACGAACAATACTTTGAACGCCTGCTGAGCACAAGAAATACTCTTGTCTCAACCGTAAAATCCTGCCTTCATAATTAGAATCATCTGGATACAAAACTTCCGTCAATTGATTCACTTCTTGTTGAGCGGTGATACTAGAATAGTGAACGTAATCTTCTGGAGGGATTTCAGCTGACCATAATCGCATATTGTTGACCAAATTATTTTGATAACCAATCATAGCAGTATCGTACGGAACGGCTAAAATATTTCGGGTATTGTCGTAGATCGGTACAAATCGTCCTTCCTCTTCCGTTAAATAAACCTGACCTCCAAATCGGACATTGATGGTTTTATTTTCTTTTCGGACTTCCCATACGTTTCCATTTCGCAGCCAATTATCAGGAACTTCAACTTGATGTCCATCAATAAATCGCTGTTGGAACAAGCCGTACTTATACCGAATACCGCTCCCAGCACCAGGAATACCTAAAGAAGCGATAGAGTCCATAAAGCAGGAAGCTAATCGGCCTAATCCTCCGTTTCCCAGCGCAGGATCTTCTTCTGCTTCCACTATTGATTGAAAATCCAGACCGATTTCTTCAATACCGTTGCGAATGGTATCTAAGATCCCTAAATTCAGTAAATTACTTTTCAACATTCTTCCCGGTAAAAATTCCATTGAAAAATAATATAATTGTTTGACCTGTTTTTTTTCGTACTCTATTTTGGTTTGCGTCCAATTTTCCCCTGCATAGGCTTTGACAAAAGTTCCAAGTGCACTGTACAACTGAATAGGAGAAGCTTCTTTTACATCTAGTCCATATAGTCCTTTCAACAATCTCTCATAGTCTTTTTTAAACTCTGCTACTTGTAATGTCATTCCAAATCCTCCTCATAGGTATAACCATTCTATGTACTTAGCGCGTTATACGACAAGGGCCAGGCCAAAAAAATTTGGTCTAGCCCTTTAATCCTTCATACTGCTCATTTAATTTGTTTGATCTGTAATTCTGTCATAACTGTCTTGATACAATTGACTAGATTTTTCCCAACTGAAGTCTTTTTTCATAGCTTGTCGTACCAATTTTTTCCATTGATCTGGGTAATCAAAATATACTTGTAAAGCACGATCAATGGTTTCCAACATGATTTGGCTAGAATAGCCTGAGAAGCTGAATCCAGTTCCTTCTCCCGTAAATGTGTTGTAGGCTTGCACGGTGTCTTTTAATCCGCCTGTTTCGTGGACGATCGGCAACGTTCCATAACGCAAAGAATTTAGTTGAGAAAGTCCACACGGCTCGAAAGCAGACGGCATAATAAACAGATCGCTTCCAGCATAGATCAGTTGAGCCAATTCAACGTCAAAGTCGATGATCGCTTTAAATTTCTCAGGATAGGCCCAATTATAATGTTTACAAGCATCTTCAAGATGGCTTTCTCCTGTACCTAAGAGGATGATTTGGACTTCTCGCTGCATCAATTCATCCATTTTTTCAATGAGTAAATGAACGCCTTTTTGCTCCGTCAAACGGCTTACCATAGCCATTACAGGAATATCTTTCTTGACTGGCAACCCCACCTTTTCCTGCAATACACTTTTGTTGATAGCTTTTCCACTTGGATCATCCACAGAGAAATGTTCTGCAACATGCTCATCTGCTTCAGGGTTAAACACATCATAGTCAATCCCATTTAAGATTCCCACGATTTTACTCTTATTGTCTCTTAAAACACCATCTAATCCCATACCGAATTCTTCCGTTTGGATTTCATCAGCATAACTGGGACTCACAGTAGTGACTAAGTCAGCGTAATAAATACCGCCTTTTAAGAAATTAACGTTTCCATAGAATTCTAGACCATTCATATGAAAGGCATTGTAGCCAATATCAAATAGATCTGATAAAACTACTTGGTCATAAATACCTTGGAATTGTAAATTGTGAATGGTTAATACTGTTTTAATGGATTGATATCTTTCGATCCAATTGTATTTGTCTTTTAACAAAACAGGCACCATTGCAGTGTGGTAGTCGTTCACATGAATCACATCAGGAATGAAATCGATTTTTTCCAGCATCTCAAGGATAGCTTGAGAGAAGAATGCAAAACGTTCTCCATCATCATCAAAACCATAGATTCCAGGGCGATTAAAGTAATACAGATTATCTACAAAATAATAAGTAACCTCGTCTTTAACCAATTGCTTTATACCGCAGAATTGACTCCGCCAGCCTACCTTTACTTCGAATTGACAAACATCTTCTAATTGATCTTTGTATTGCTGCGGTAAAGAAGTATAAAAAGGAAGCACTACACGTATGTCAATTCCTTTTTTTTTCAACTCTTTAGGCAAAGCACCTGCAACATCGCCTAATCCTCCTGTTTTATAAAAAGGAGCACATTCAGCAGCGGCAAATAATACTTTCATGCTTACGCCCCTTTCTTCTCAGTCAGTACACTGCCTTTTTCTACTACTAAAGGTTGTTCGGGTGTGCCGATTAATTTTGCTCCCGGAGCTACAGTGACATTTTTATCTAAAATCACGTATTCCAAATGAGCTCCTTCACCAATTTGACTGCCTTGCATAATAATCGAGTTTTTTACTACCGCATTTTCTTTGATACGAACTTTACGGAAGATGATCGTGTTTTCCACTTCACCATCTATATAACAGTCTGTTGCAATTTGAACATTTGAAACTTTGCTAGAAGGAGAATAATAAGTTGGTGCACCATTTCTTGCTCGTGTAATGACAGGTTCGTCACGGTAGAATAATGAATTGTAGTTGTCTTCATCCAACATATCCATGCTCGCTTCATAATAGCTCAACACAGTATCGATATATTTTAAGTATCCTGTGTATTCAAATCCACAAACTTTATTGCCTTGTTCTAAAGCCAGGTTCAGCATTAATCCCATATGGTGTCTTTCTTGTCTTTCTTCAAGCAGATCCAAATAGTACAAGAATTTTTCTACACTCATCACAGTGATACCTGTTTGGATAGCTAATTTTTCATTTCCTTTATCCATCATCTCACTAACAGAATTAAGACATTCAATCACTCCAGTATCTGGATTAAGAGAGTAACTTTTCAAGTCTGTATCAACAGGTACTTCTGCAGCTGGAATATTTTTGTAAACAACGGTCATGTCTGCAGAATTTTCTTTATGGTAGCGTAAAATAGATTGTAAATTAATGTGGCACAACATTTTACTGCCGGTAATCACCACGTACTCAGCTGCGGATTTTTTTACATAGTTTCGTTGGTCTTCATAATAAGTCAATTTATCGCCTTCTAGAGCCGCAGATTCTTTTAAATCCATTTGAGAGTGGGTAAATACTCCCCCGCCAATAGTAGAGTCTAAACCCCATTCAAACCCGCTTCGAATATGATCGTATAGTGAATGTCCACTTCCAGAAATGAATAATGCTGCAGATGTAGCTTCTGCATTATGCAAAGCAGTAAATGGGAAATCGATTAAGCGGTATCTGCTTGCAAAAGGCAAGGCTGCTACAGGGCGTTTATTCGTTAAAGGTTTTAACCTACTACCGTCTTCAACTAAATTAACGATTGCACAAAAACTATTTCTTCTCATCATCTTTAAGTCCTCCAATCTCTTCAGCGTAGCCTAACACAGCTATATCTTTATCCTTACCAATCAATTTTCCGCCATCGTGTACTTTGGCATTTTCACCAATGATCGCATGATCAATGACTACATTTTCACCAATAGTTACGTTTGACATAATAAAACTGTCTTTAATCATTGACCCTTTTCCAACTTTGACATTGTGAGACAAAATGGAATGTTCTATTTCTCCAGCAATATAGCAGCCGTCTACTATCATTGAATTCGTTACTTTGGAAGTTTCAGTTAAGAATTGAGGTGGAGAATCTGGATTATTAGAGTAAATCCTCCAGTTTTCATCTCGAATGTTTAAGGCATGTTCGGGGTTGAGAAACTCCATATTTGCTTCCCATAAACTTTCAATTGTTCCAACATCTTTCCAATAATCTCTAAACGCATAGGCATAAATATCTTCACTATTTCGAAGATAAGCTGGAATAACATGCATTCCGAAATCTTCCATTTGACGATTTTTAGCTTGGTTGTCGATTAAATATTTTTTCAATTTAGGCCAATCAAAGATATAGATTCCCATTGAAGCCAGATTGCTTTTTGGATTGTCAGGTTTTTCTTGGAATTCAATAATCCTGTCTGACTTATCTGTGTTCATCAGTCCAAATCGAGAAGCTTCTTCCCACTCAACAGGAATAACACCAACTGTTAAAGCAGCTTTTTTTTCTTTATGGTAATCCAACATTTTTTGGTAATCCATTTTGTAAATATGATCTCCAGATAAAACCAATAAATATTCAGGATCGTATCTGTCTATAAAGCCAATGTTTTGATAGATAGCATGAGCTGTTCCCTTAAACCATTTTTCTCCATCTACATTGGTATAAGGTTGAAGAATGGTAGCTCCTCCATTATGAGTATTCAGCCCCCACGCTTCTCCATTACCTACATGAGCATTTAAATCCAACGGTTGGTATTGAGTAACAACACCAACATTCTTAATTCCTGAGTTTGCGCAGTTGCTCAATGCAAAGTCGATGATGCGGTATTTCCCACCAAATGGAACGGCTGGTTTGGCGATTTCTTTAGTCAATTTTCCTAAACGAGATCCTTGTCCTCCAGCTAATATCATAGAGACTATTTCATTTTTCATTTTTATACGGAAGATACAATTTCTGTAACCTTCCTCTACCCTCCTCTTTTTTATAATAACTTCAAACAGCTATAAAACAAAATAATTTGACTATTAGAATGAATATTTATACTTTTGGTACTTTAAAAATTCTTTTAGGCTTTAAAATAATCACACTCATAGCTGGAACAATCAAATTAATAGAGTATTCCTGATTATTATGGGGTTTTTTCTCTGTTTTTAATGTTCCCTGTGTTTCGGTCCAAGTACCCCCAAGCTCTTCCATTTCTGTATTTAACAGCTCTTCGTATTGCCCTTCAAACGGAACTCCCACTCGATAATTTTGCCGTTCCACAGGTACAAAATTGCATATTATAATAAGAAAATCTCGCGGTTTTTTTCCTTTTCGAATGTAAGTCATAATCGATTCCGAAGCATTATCGGCGTCTAAAATTTCTATTCCTTTAGGATCATGATCTAATTCCCATAAAGCTTTGTTCTCTTTGTAGATCTGATTTAACGTTCGGCTAAATTGTAGATGTTTATTGTTCGCTGCGTCATCCAAACTGTTCCATTCAAGGCTGGAATCAAACTTCCATTCAAGGAACTGACCATACTCATTTCCCATAAACCCTAATTTTTTACCTGGGTGTGTCATCCGAAAAGCTTCCAACGTTCGAAGACCGGCAAATTGATTGTACCGATCTCCAAACATTTTGTGCATCAATGACTTTTTACCATGAACTACTTCGTCATGTGAAAAAGGCAATACATAATTCTCATTGAACATGTACATAAACGAAAATGTCAGTAAATTAAAATGCTGTTTCCGAAGTGCAGGATTCATTTCAAAAAATCTCAATGTATCATTCATCCAGCCCATATTCCATTTGTAATTAAACCCTAAACCACCTTGCTCCACAGGTTTAGTTACTTTTGACCAGGCAGTACTTTCTTCCGCAATCATTAATGTTTCTGGATGACGTTCAAAGATAACTGTATTCATTTTTTGAAGAAATTTTACGCCTTCTCGATTGTGGTTGCTTCCGTCATCATTGGGTATCCATTCTCCTTCATCGTAATCCAAGTACAACATGTTGGAAACAGCATCCACTCGTAGTCCATCTAGATGAAGTTGCTCAATCCAGAACAAAGCATTTGAAATCAAGAAACTATGGATTTGTGGTTTTCCCAAATCGAAGTTCAACGTTCCCCAACGGTAGTTTTGAGCTTGATGGTAATTTTGATATTCATATTGCGGTGTGCCATCAAAATAAGCCATGCCATAATCATTTTTATTGTAATGACTCGGTACCCAATCCATCAGAACACCAATATTGGCTAAGTGAGCAGCTTCAACAAAATCTTGCATGTCTTCTAATGTTCCAAATTTTGAAGAAAGGGCAAAATAGCCGGTCGCTTGGTACCCCCAAGAAGCGTCAAGAGGGTGCTCCATAAGAGGTAAAAATTCAATATGTGTATAGCCCATCTCTTTTACGTAAGGAATAAGCTCCCTTTGTAATTCTGGAATACTATACCAAGTTCCATCCTCATGGCGTTTCCAAGAGCTCATATGTACTTCGTAAATATTCAATGGACGTTCGTAAACAGGGAATCTTTTTTTGGATGCCATCCAAAGCCCATCACGCCATTTTTTCTGTGGCAGTTCTTTGATGACTGAAGCATCTTTTGGCCGTACTTCGTATTCAAGAGCTTGGGGATCGATTTTTAGTTTGACGGTTCCATCTTGGTGTTGGATACGGTATTTGTAGGGTTGTCCTTCCTTAGCGCTATCACAAAAAACAGACCACATTTCTGTGTGACCTACTTTTTCCATTCTTTTCCCTTCAAACCAGTCAGTACAATCACTGACTAAAGAAACTGCCTCAGCATGGGGCGCCCACACAGTAAAGCGAAACCCCTCTTTTCCATTTTGAACTTCTTTATGACTTCCTAAAGTTAAATAGCAGTCATAATAATTCCCTGTATTAAACAGATAACTCATTTCTTCAAATTTTTTCATGTTGAATGAATTAATGATTTGTTTTTCCATTTCCTCCACCTCATTCTAGTTAAAAACAATTATTCGTTTTATTTTATCATTGAATTCTAATTTTTGACATCTTTTTTTAATACAAACCCACTTTTTTTGATCTTTTCATCTTATTCAAACTATACCATTTCGTTTTTAAAAATGCTTTTAAAGACCCTTTTCTTTTTAAATAATTCTTTTTAACTTTTTTTACTTTCTTTTATTCTTTTTGTCTAAGTGGTGTCTATTAGAATACTTTAATGGTAAAATAATCATAAGAACACTTTCTTTAATAAACTTTTTTCATGATCAATTTTGTTTGAAACACTTAGTTTTGAAAAATAACTCATTACGAAAGGAGGTAAATCTATGTTAAACATTGCACTTCTTTCAATTGGATTTCTTGGCTTAGTTATTGCAGCAATAACCCCTCGTTCAACTCTAGGTGGAGCTATCTCGCTGCTAAGTTTTGCTGCTTATTTCTTTATGAATGAGAATGATGAATGGTACACAATTATCATTTTTATTTTAGGTATATCTCTATTAATCTTTGAGGTTTTTATACCGGATTTTGGAATAGCGGGTATTATAGGAATCCTGTTGATTATTTTTGGTTTGTATCAAACATTAGGAGATCTTGGTCAAGCTATTCGAGATTTAAGTATCGCTGTTCTCTTATCCGTTGGCTTAGTGATTGTCTTGGCCAAGAAAGGCTATTCTTTTGATAATTTCAGTAAGTTGGTTTTAAATAATGACTTAACTTCCGAGAGAGGTTTTTTGAGTAGTATTGATTATTCTTCTTTACTTGGACAAACCGGTAAAACACTTACTGCTTTAAGACCCACTGGAAAAGCTTTATTTGAGGAAATTACTTTAGATGTATTGAGTCAAAATGAAAGAATTGAAGAAAATGTTCTAGTAGAAGTTATTAAAGTGGAAGGTTCTAAAATTATAGTTAGGAGAGTGGTAGAAAATGAATGAAACGAGTAGTTTTATTGGTATAGCTATAATTGCGGTTATAGTAATAGTTATTATCAGTTTATTTTTACGATTTGTACCCGTTGGTTTATGGGTAACTGCATACTTTTCAGGAGTTAAAATAGGTATTGGAACTCTTGTAGGAATGCGTTTGAGACGTGTTACTCCTTCTCATATCGTTCGCCCGCTGATCAAGGCTACAAAAGCCGGGTTAGTATTGAACATTAATGATTTGGAGGCTCATTATTTAGCTGGTGGAGATATCAACCAAGTTATTGACGCTTTGATCGCTGCTGAAAGAGCAAATATTCCTTTAAAATTTGAACAAGCTGCGGCTATTGACTTAGCAGGACGTAATGTTTTTGAAGCTGTTCAAGTCAGCGTAAATCCCAAAGTTATTGAAACTCCATTTATTGCTGCAGTAGCTAAAAATGGTATCGAAGTTCGTGTAAAAGCTAAAGTAACGGTTCGTGCTAACATCGAACGGTTAGTTGGGGGTGCCGGTGAAGATACGATTATTGCCCGTGTTGGTGAAGGTATCGTTACAACTGTAGGTAGTTCCATAAATCACAGTGCCGTACTAGAAAACCCTGACGGTATTTCAAAAGTTATCTTAAGTAAAGGTTTAGACTCCGGTACTGCTTTTGAGATTCTATCGATCGATATCGCAGACGTTGATGTTGGACGTAACATTGGTGCTCAATTGCAAACAGAACAAGCCCAAGCAGATAAAAATATTGCTCAAGCTAAAGCAGAAGAACGTCGCTCTATGGCTATTGCAGAAGAACAAGAAATGCAAGCTGAAACACAACGCATGCGCGCTAAAGTTGTGGAGGCCGAATCTCAAGTTCCATTAGCCTTAGCAGATGCTTTGAAGTCAGGAAATCTTGGCGTTATGGATTACTACAACATGAAAAATATCAATGCTGATACAGATATGAGAAGTTCTATTTCAGATAGTTCTAAGAGAGAAAGTGATGAATAATGAATTCTATATTCATTCTCATCATGTTGGGTCTCCTTGTTTATAGCGGTATATTCATTTTCATATTTTTTATCCGTGCGCTGATACCGAAAAACACTCGGCAAAAGAAAAGCTCAGATATAACAAGAGCAGGCAGCAACCGGAACCAACAACAAGTTGCCAGAAGAACGACCACTCCTCGAACTCCAAGTAGGTCAGTTTCGGCTAATCGAAATGCAAATAAACAACAAAGTTGGAGAGAACTTGCTTCTGAGTTTAAAGAAGCATTGAATGAACTAGATTCTTCCAGTTCGAAACAAGCCAATACTCAAAAAAGAACTACTGTGAACCAACCTAATCCTAAAAGAAATCCTTCTGCTACTAAACGGCAACGTGATTATAGCCGCGAAGGTTCTGGAAGTTCGGAAGGTATGGGCAGTTTAGAAGGTACTAGAGGTCTTGAAGGATCATCCAGTTACGAAGGTACTGAATTTCATCCTGAAGGTCATACCACAAAGCAGAAATCACTAAAAAAAACAGCTGTCTCGCGCGATGCATATGCACCTAGTCTTAAAATAGGTAAAACTCATTTGCAAAAAAATATCGTTCATGCGGTGGTTTACAAAGAAATACTGGATAAACCAAGAAGTAAAAGACCTATTAGATAGGGAAAATCGATCGTGCAAAAAAAGGACCGATGTTTCGGTCCTTTTTTTGCACGATTTTTCAGCCTTTTGCTGCTCCGCCTAAAGCAAATCCTTTAGACATATGGTTCTGTGCGAAATAGTACAGTATAAAAGTTGGCAGCATATATATAATCGAATATGCTGCAAGTTGTCCGTAAGCAGCGTAACCATACTGCCCAAAAAATTGGTACAACGTTACTGAGGCAGGTAATTTAGAAGGAGATTGCAACAAGATATAAGGTACAAAGAAATTGCCCCAGCTTCCGATAAAAGTAAATATGGCTACTGTAAAGATCCCCGGTTTCATAAGTGGAATAATCACTTTTCGCAGACCATCAAATGAACTGGCTCCATCTATCCAGGCCGATTCTTCTAGTTCAACTGGTACACCATCCATAAAATTTTTCATCATCCATATGCCAAATGGTAATCCTGAAGCGGTTAAAAATAATAAAGTTGCCCAAAGAGAGTCTACCCAATTAAAGAAAACAAATAGCTGATAAACAGGTACCATCACTGCTGTAATAGGTAACGAAGTCATGAATAAGATTGTCATCAATAATTTTTGTTTGTGCTTTAATGAAAATCTGGATAGTGGATAGCTAGCTAACAAGGATAAAACAACAACTAAGATCGTCTGTCCTCCAGATAAGAAAAGGCCATTTATAAAAGCACTTTGATTTCCTGAATCTGTCAGTACAGTTGAATAATTAGCTAAAGATAGTTCTTCTGGAACTTTTAACACTTGTGTAGCAGACTCATCAAAAGAAGCAAAAATAATCCAAAACAACGGTAAAATAAACATTGCTGCAATAATGAGTAAAATTATATATGGAATGATATTTCGTAATTTTATCGGTTTCATCATTTTTGCCTCCTACTCTTCTGTTTTTAATAATTTGATATACACCAAACTAAGGATAATTCCTATAGAAAGAATAATTAATGAGATAGCTGTTCCATACCCTAATTGATAATTTACAAAAGCTTGTTCATACATTAAGACTGGAAGTGTAGACGTGGCTCCAGAAGGACCACCCCCTGTCATAGTGTAAATTAAAGTAAATACCCCCATCGTACTTAGCGTAATGATAACTAGATTCGTAAAAATCGTATTTTTAATCATAGGTATCGTTATTTTCCATAGCCTTTGCCAAGCAGATGCTCCATCTATTTTTGCTGCTTCTTCTATACTATCCGGAATATTATCTAAAGCAGATTGGAACATCAGCATACTCAATGCAGAACCTTGCCAGATATTTGCTACAACTATTGAGAACATAGGAAAAGTGAATAACCAAGATATAGGTTCAATTCCCGAGCTCATTAAAATCTGGTTCAATGTTCCGCCATCATGTAAGAAAGAAACAAACATGATTGCTACAATCAACTCTGGAGTAACCCACCCTGCCATAAATACACTTCCGACTACTTTTCGAAAGGTCCGATTTGTATTTTTCATTAAAAAAGCTAATAGGAATCCAAACAACTGCTGACCCATAATTCCTGATAATACTAAGAAAACAATGGTAGTAAAAAACGATTGTTCAAATCGTGGGTCTCTCATTAAATTGCTAAAATTTTTAAATCCTACAAATTGAATATCCTGTGCAGCTGCCCCTGTTAAAGAAAAGTTTGTAAAAGAAAAGAAGAAAGTCATCATGATAGGTCCTACAAAAAACACTACTAATAATAGGAGAGAAGGTTTTAAAAAGAGTATTGCTTGCCTCTTTTTGTTATTATTTTTCCTTTTTGCTGTTCTATTTAGTGCATTTTCATTCTGCATTATACTCCCTCCTCGTTTTAATTTATTTCTTTAAAAATGAGAGACCAACTTGTTAAATTGGTCTCTTATTTGAATTTATTGATTTATAATATTATCCGTACCAACAATCCGTTCTAATCCTTCAATATAGCTTTGAACAGCTTCTTCAGGAGTAACATTCCCTGATACAAGCGACTCCACAACTTCTTGAATATGAGTTGAAACAGTTGGGTAGTCATCTACTGCCGGACGGAAGTTAGTATAAGATAAAATTTCTCCAGCTTCCTCATAATTACTGATAGGTTGGTTTAAATATTCTTCATCCTCTGCCACATCAGTTCGTACTGTCATATCTCCTGTTTGGCGAACATAGTCGGTTTGGTGTTCTTGATCAACTGCCATTTTAATAAATTCAGCAGCTAAATCTTTATTTTGAGCATTAGATGGAATAGATAATGCCCAACCTCCAGACATAGAAGTGTATTCTGGATCTTCACCATTTTGAGTTGGAAAGGCCACAAAATCCCAAGTATCCAGAGCTTCAGGCCAAGGAGTTGCTCTCCCTTCGCGCCAACTTGCTGCTACCCAATTACCATCCATTACCATGGCAACTCCATCATTTATCATCAAATCTTCTGCTAATACAGTAGAAATCTGGCTATTTGAGGCTACGCTTAACTCTGGTCCTAAGTCATTCTGATAAACGTTATCAATAAAAGTAAACGTGTCTAATAAAGCCTGTTCATCTACGACCCATTTTCCTTCATCCCAATTGTACAATTCAGATCCTGTACCAAAATACAATTGTTGGAAAGTTCTCATTGCTGTTGCTTCTCCATTTGCCTTGGTAGAATACATAAATAACGGTATGGTTTCACTATTACTGCCTTTAATAGTCTCAGCAGCCGTTAAAATTTCTTCCCAAGATGCAGGTTCAAATGGAACAGGCAAACCTGCTTCTTCAAAAATATTTTTGTTGTACCAGAGACCTTGGACATCAGTACTAAAAGGGACTCCATAAATTTGTCCATCTTCAGCAGTAACCCCTTGTTTAACAGTCTCTTCTATTAAATCCCAATCCTCCCATCCATTTACCACATCGTCCATAGATTCCAAATACCCAGCATTTACATCTGAATTCAAGATAAAAGTATCTTCTACAGCTACGTCTGGGGAAGTTTCTGCCGATTGCATCATTAATGCTTGGCGAGTAGTTGTGTCATCAAATAATGGTATCAATTCCACATCGACATCGTCATGCGTGGCTTCAAAATCAGCTTCTAAGTCCGCAAACCAATCCTCCCACCAAGACGGATAACTCACCTTTAAGACTTGCTGCCCACTTGCTCCGTCTGTGTCTTCGGCATTATCGTTATTACCGCAAGCTACTAGACCAAACACTAAAGGAATGGCTAAACCAGAAAAGACAAATTTTTTCTTCATCCTATTCTCCTCCAATTTAATATAATTGTTTAGAAATTTGTTTTACCGATCTGTAAATCAGTAAAACGTTTTCATTTTTTATTCAAAGTATATCTTTACATCTTTATTGTTTTCAACTAATACGGTTGATATTTAGTCTTTCAACCTGTTCAGTTTTCATTTCATTTCACAAAATGTAAAAAAGGAAGTTGAGATAGAGACGCCTCAACTTCCTTTAAAGAACATCCTATTTCTATTTTAACGATAATACTTCTTTAGAAATTTGTTCATAATAGGAACCAAAATAGGAGCTAGTATAAAATAGAACCCACTATTCCCTAATGCGTGCATGGTGTCAAACGGCAAACCCGCTAGATAATAGGCCCAAAAATTTTGGATGCCAAAAAATGGTGCTTGTACTGCTGAAATGACAAAACCATAGATATATCCAGTCAATCCGGCGTAAAGAATCATCCCTACAAACGGAATACGAGGAACTAGAATTGTAAGAGATCCTGTTAACAAGATAATAACGGTAAAAGAGGCAATCTGTGCTATTGTCCAGACACCTAAACCTAGGTTAATATTTGATATCAAAATACTCAAAATAGCTACAATCAGTCCATCCCTTGTTCCTAAAGTAAGAGTAATCAGCAGTAAGATGACTGTTACAGGTTGTACATTTGGCAAAAACTGAAACAGCAAGCGGCTGATATAGCATAAAGTTGTCAGTATACCCAACAACGCTATATGTTGAACTTGATACCTTTTTGAAGAGCGTTTAATAGCCATTCAAGCTCCACTTCACTTCATCTCCGTCTTTGAGCACATAATCGGCTGCTCCAACAGTTGGTTGTTCATCATTGACTGTGTACAACCAGTATTTGCTTTCTGTCTCATCTTGCTCATGCTCTTCAATAGAACTGACTAAACCACCCTCTTCGACCACTTTAAAATTCTCTTTCAAAGCTTCCAATACCGTTTGGCCTTCTTCAATGTCAAATTCTTGTGCTAAATCAGCTATTTCCTTATCGTCTTCTTCAAAGGTAAATGAGACAGTAATAGCTGTTTCAACTGAGCTGACTTCACTAGATGTTGCAGATGATGATTCAGTTTCTTGATTGTTACTCCCACAAGCAGTGACCAAAACAGCTGATGATACTAAAAGCATTAATTTGAATGATTTAACCATTTTTATTCCTCCTGATAAATTCCATTAGTTTTAAAGACAAAAAAAATGCCCCAACAAGGCGCAAATGTCTTATTAGAACTTCTAATTGAACAATAGAGTGCTTTGCCTCGAAGCCTCATTGTGTATAAACAATTGAAAAAAAGACCTGACTTAAAGCTGTTCGCTTTTCACAGTGGCGGGACCGTGTTGGATTTACACCAACTTCCATTTTTCAAGAGTTGTATTTAGTTTTAGGAATAGCCTCTTTTTTCAAATCTGTATGAAAAACGACTCCTCCTCTTTCGTAAAACGGTTCTTCAATTCCTTTACGATGATTGACCACTCGAGCAATAGCAAAGAAATAGTCGGACAAACGATTGATGAAAATCGGCACAATTGGATTGATAGTTGTTTCTCTACTTAATGCAACAATGATTATTTCCGCTCTTCGAGTAACTGTTCGTGCAACTTGCAGTAAACTGGAAACCGGGTGTCCGCCAGGGATAATAAACTTTTCAATCGCAGGTGGTTCTTCTGCATAGATGTCAATTCTCGATTCGATCCACTCCACTAGTTCTTTTTGGACTTTATATTCTTTCAGTCCATCTGGAGTAGCTAAATCTGTTCCGCAGTCGAATAAATCATATTGGAGTTTGATGAGTTCTTGTTTAATGTCAGTATCATCCAGTTGACTAACAATATACCCCATTAATGAATTCAACTCATCAATAGTACCGTAGCTTTCTACACCTATCGAATCCTTAGGAATCGTTCGGCCGCCAATGAGATTGGTATTTCCAAAATCGCCGCGTTTCGTATATATCTGCATCTTATTCTCCTTTCCTTGTTTACTATTTCACTATAAAACAGAATTCCATTAAAGTAAATCAATAATTTTTAGACTAACAACAATCCGTCTAAATTTAAAACTTGGATTTTCTTTTTCGGTTTCTGCTTGATCAAACCCGAATCCTCTAAATCGCTTAATTTACGGCTGATGGTTTCTGGAGTCGTTCCTAAATAAGAAGCTAAGTCTTTTTTAGTCATAGGTAAGACAAATTCCGTGGTATTCGTTTCTGAATCAAGGCATTCTGCTAAGAATAAAGCAAGACGGGTTTCCACTTTTTCGGTAGCAAATCGTGTCGTTTGTTCTTCAGACTTCTCCAATCGCTGGGACAATTCATTTAAAATTTTTAAAGAAATGGAAGGATATTTCAACAAGTATTCCTGCAGATCAGAGCGTCTGATCTGACATATTTTTGTATCCACCATAGCTTCAGCATAGGACTCGTGTTTCGTGTTTTCGGGACTGAACAAAGCCATTTCACCAGTAAAATCTCCTGGTTCCAAAATACGGACCACTTGTTCCTTCCCAGATTCAGCCAAACGATAAATACGGATTCTCCCTTTATTTACAATGTATAATGTATCGGATTCTTCCTCTGCGCGATAAACCATACTTCCTTTTTTAAATGATACTGATTGAGTAGTTTGCATAATTTCATCCATTTGTTCATCTTCTAAATGATTAAATATCGGTACTAATTGAATACAAGCTTTGTGAGTTCCAAACAAATGGTCATGACAATTTGAATTCATAATAGAGTCCCTCTTTTCTATGTACTTAAGATTAGTATAACTCATTTCTTTTACTCTGTTAGTATACTCGTCCTTTTTTGATTAAAACTTGATCTTTATCAAGTTTTATTTTTTATCCATCCAACTTTTCTAATTACTTTTATTATGTTTTCTTCTTTTAGGATAGTATTAACTCTTGTTAAAAGTAATACAATGATGGTATATTATTAATGTACTTAAATCAGCTTAAGAAAGAGGTCGTTTTAGTGAAAACAGTAGCATTAGTAGGTAGCTTAAGAAAAGATTCATACAATTTAAAATTAGTAAACCACTTAGCAACAACATATCCAGAATTAGGTATCGAGGTTGCAGAAATCGGCAACTTGCCTTTCTTCAATGAAGAAATCGAAGCTGATCCAGGTCAAGAAGTTCGTGACTTCCAAGCTTTAGTAAAAGATGCTGATGCAGTAGTTATTGCTACTCCTGAATACAATGCTTCTATTCCAGCAGTATTGAAAAATGCTTTAGACTGGGTTTCTCGTGCAGGTAGAGAAATGGAAGGCAAAAAAGTTTTGATTATGGGTGCTTCAATGGGTAACCTAGGAACAGTTAAAGCTCAAATTCACTTACGTGATATCTTAGATACATTAGGAGTTGCTGCATACGTTATGCCAGCTGCTGGTGGTAATGATGTATTTGTTGGCGCTGTTCACGAAAAATTTGACGAAAACGGCAAATTGACGGATGAATTGACTGCTCAATTTATCAATGCAATCATTGGACGTTTCAAAAACTTCATCAAAATTGACGTGAACTTATAATCTGTCTGTAAAATGATAAAAAAGCTGTTTCGGATTCAAACCGAAACAGCTTTTTTATTCTACTCGAGACATGGTCAAGATAAAGTACTTCGCATCTTATAGTAGATCTGCGACCCTAGCCATGACAAACATCTCCCTATTTTCTAGTTAAATAGACCCGTAATAGCTTGCCAGATTTGTTGAAAGAAGCTGCTGATTCGATCTAATATGCCGCTTGCCTCTGCATCATCCATAAAATCACCAATCTTGTTTTGAACGAGTTCTGATAAATTGTTTAATTGTTCTTTTACAGCTTCTGAATCAATCGCTGCTGTTTGTTGATATTTTTCAAACAGACTCATTAAGCGGTCAATCTGTTCTTGTGTAACTACATTTTCTAAATTGTTGTTAGCTAATGCTTCATTGATAATACGTTCAATGTCTTCCTTTGTAGCTAACTCACCTTGTTGTTCTTTTAATTCCGCTAGAGATTGTTTAATTTCGATAATAGCTTGATCTAATTTGGAAGTATCAAAGTCCGCATTTTCTGCATTCTCTTGAGCAATCTCATTGGTCGTTTCCAACTCATCTTGCGCTACTTCCATGCGCTCTTGGTCTAAATCTTCACCGTTGACATCAAAAGCTTTATAAATACCAGACAGCGCACTTTCTCCTGTAGCTGGTCGAATACTAGCAACAACGATCGTGGCATCTGCAACGCCTGCTGTGATAGCTGCATTGGCATATTGTTCTTGAGTGATTTGTGTGATATTTTCAGGTGTTTGAATATTGACTACAACTCCATGTCCTTCATCTTCTTTTTCTACTAATACAGATGAAATCAAACTGGAAGTATTCGCAGAACCGGATCCTAAATACTCTACTAATTCTTCTCCTGTGACATTGACACTAGCCACATTTTCAGGGTTCTCTATCCCAATCAACTCTTCTGTTTCTGCTACTTCAGATTCAGACAAACCTCCACCATAAACAAAGGTTGGCTTACCCCATTTTTCATTAACTACTGTTGTATCTATACCAGTTTCAGCAGCTTGTACTGGAACCGATGCGGCTAATGTGCCACTAATCAATCCCGTGGTTACAAGTAGACCCATTCCAAGTTTTTTTAATGTATGTTTCATGTTTTCTAACCTCCTTGGTTTAGTTTAGCGAACTGCTGGAATTATTTCTTCCAACTTTAGACTGATTATTTTATTTTGGTATTAAATACTTTTGGTACCGGTGAAGTAAATCGGACTAATTTTCTCGAAGTTGGATGATGAAAAGCAATTGTTGTAGCATGCAATCCTAACCGTTTCAAATAATTTGTAGTAGAACCATATTTTCTATCTCCTACCACAGGATGCCCAATGTCAGACATGTGAACGCGAATTTGATTTTTTCTTCCGGTTTCTAGCTGTACTTCCAATAAACTGGTCACACCATTGGATTTAATTTTTTTGTAGTGAGTAACTGCATGTTGCCCGCCATTGTCTCTAGGGCTCGAATGAACTTTATACGATTTAGGACTTTCCGTCAGCCAAGATTCGATTGTTCCTGTTTCATCTTTGACTTCTCCTTCAACTAACGTAGTGTAGATTCTTTCTTTAACCATCGTCTTCCAATTGTCTTGCAATCTTTGTTTGATTTCTTCACTTTTAGCAAAGATCATGACTCCAGAAGTGTCTCTATCCAAACGATGAACAACATAAATACGGTTAGCTGGATTTTTTTGTTGGACATAAATCTTTAATTGTCTATGAGCTGTCATTTCTTGTTGACGGCCAGCCGCAATAGATAAAACGCCAGCTTCTTTATCGATCACAATAATATCCTCATCTTCATGCAAAATAGAAATTCCCATCAATTCACTTTGGATTTGAGCTGTTTTATTGTCCGCTATTTTAACGGTTTGACCAGGCTTCAAAGGATAATTGAATTGTTTCACAGTTTTACCGTCTACCGTTATTTGGCCTCTACTCAAAACAGATTTGATGGAGTTTCGGCTGCTTTTCACTTTGTTCTCCAATAGAAAATCCAATAATTCTTTTTCTTCTTTAATGACAAATTGCATAGCCGTTTGTTTGCTCTTTGTTGTGTTCTTTACATTCTTTGTGTTCTTAGATATCTTTTTCATTTTTTAATTCCTCACTCTCATTCTTTATTATACACAATTATGGGAGTTTAGCGAGGTATCCAAAAAGACATCTTTTGATTCCGTTCATTTTAGAAAATGACTTTCCGATCACACTAAACACAAATTTAGGTTCTACAATATTTGACGTTGGTAAGTAGAAAATACATTTCTTTTTAATGCTAAACCTTTTAGAAACGCATTTCTAGAAATTTCAGGAGGAATATGGGGCTGCTTATAGCCATGAAAAAGGATGCAATGAGAATTATTAAGCGTTAGGCTTTAGCCGTTACGCTTAGTTTGACGCTTGTAAGCCTTGAGACATGGTTGGCTCAGGGGTCCCATGGCTTTCCATAAGCAACCCCATAGGCCGGAGGAAATTTCTTTGCCAACGTTAGAAGATGAAGAGCCCAAATTTAAAGAAGACAAAAACAAGCTATTGACCAGATAAAATCCATCTGGCAAATAGCCTGTCATAACCTCTCTGATCGGATAATAGAAATCAGCAACCACATTCCTAAAAAACCCGCTCCCAGGAAAAATATAATCCCTAACCACGATGTGCCAGTTCCTTCAGCTGCAAAGATAATCAATGCTGACGCCAATATTAGTGCAGAAACAATAAGGGCAAAAACAACGCGGTTAACCATCTTGTTTAAACCGGTCCATTTATCGTCCATATTAATCAAGTCTAATTTTACTTTCGTTCGACCATTGTTCAAATTCTCAAACAATGTGCTTATTTGATTAGGCAAACCCACTAGACTTTTTGTCATTTGCAGCGAAGATAATAATAATTTTTCTTTGCTTATGGGCTCAAACAGTTTAAAGTTATCGCTTTCGATCAAATACCCTTTTGCAATTTGTACGATATTCAAGTTGGGAGCTAATTCTGTTATCAGTCCTTCCAATACCGTCAATGCGCGAACCAATAACGTGAATTCACTCGGCATAGATAATCCGTGTTTGCGTGTAACATCTAAAACATCTGCAATCAGTGTCCCAAATTGAATACTGCTGAAATTAGCTGCTAAATAGGTTTCAACCAGATAACTCAAATCTTCGTAAAAACGCGAACGATCGATTCGTTTCCGTTGTACCCCCATTTTTAAAAGAGTGTTCATCAACTGATTTAAGTCTTTAAAGACGATCGCTTTTAACAAATGATTTAAACTTTCTCTATTTTCAACAGAAAGGTAGCCCATGATCCCAAAATCAATAAAATAAATTTGGCCTTCTTTAATAATCAAATTACCTGGGTGAGGATCTGCATGGAAAAAACCGTCTCGAAAAACTTGCGATAAAAATGACAACAACAATTTTTGGGCAATATCTTCCTGTACATACCCAGCTGCTGTTAACCCTTCAGAGTCTAAAATTTTATACCCTTCAATATATTCTTCCACAATGACACGTTTTGAATGGTACGGTAAATACAATTTTGGAACACTGACACAAGCAATTTCTTTGTTCAACTCCCGAAATTGCATGATAGCATTGGCTTCATTGCGAAAATCCAACTCTCGTTTAGATGTCTGCCGTATTTCTTCAAAGGCTTCTTTGGGATTCACCAAGAAATCTTTGAACACATTTGGAGCCCGGTCAACGATGCGGATGAATAATTCAATGTCCTGCAACAGACTGGTCTCGATATCTGGTCGTTGAACTTTCAGCACAACTTCTTCGCCGGTTTTTAATTTTCCTCGATGGACTTGAGCTACCGAAGCACTAGCTAACGGTTTTACATCAATGGTTTCAAAAACTGTTTCAATATCTTGACCAAATTCTTCCACAAAAATCGCCTTTGCTTCTTCAAATGGGAAAGAAGGTGCTTCATCTTGCAGTTTGGATAGCTCCGCAATGTATTCCATCGGCAAAATATCTCTACGGGTAGACAAAATTTGGCCGATTTTGATAAATCCGGGACCCAGTTCCTCAAATGCTCTTCGTAAATTTTTAGGGTCTTGTTCTTTTTTTTGTGAGCGCACGCGCGTATTGTATAAATGACCAAAACCATACTTGCCCAGAATACTCACTATTTCCCGTAATCTTTCTCCACTTGAAGGCACAAAATCACCCCTATTTGTTATTCTCTATCAATTCATGCATTTGAGCATTTAGAGCAGCAATCTTTAACTCTAAATCTTCAATGTCTTTTCGTTGAGCCACATTCATTTGAAGTAAGATTGCTTGTATCTCATCTTTATCAAGAGTGTCGTCTTTCATTTTCCCTTTGCCTTTGCGAATCAATTCTTCACTCAATTTCTTTCCTTGATCAACAGTGATCTGACCTCTAGTGGCTAATTTTTCAACCATTTCTTCTGCTTTGTCATAAGACATTGAAGCTCCGCCAATACCTGCTAATATCATTTTTTTCAAATCATTCATCTCTATCTTCTCCTTTCAAATTGAACTGCTTTTTAATGAATCAATTCTTTAGATATATTATATCACTAAATTGAGAAAGCGTTTTAAAGAACATTTTTTAAACGATAAAGTAATTGATACATCACACCATTTTCAACAGCCCATTTCATTTTACCGTTTTTAAAATGCTCTTTTCGAATAAAATATGTTAGGAAAGATTGAATGGTTTCCAAGTCTGCATGTGCAATGAAATTTTCCCATTCTTCACTAGAAGGCTCAGAGACCAAAAAATCATGAATATAATCCGTATAATCTCCTTTTTCTAGAGATAAGTCTCTATACTTCTTTGCAAAATCAATGATTCTGCTATCGTATTTAATGAAACCCGGGATGACTTCCCCTTCTATTTCTTCTTGCGGAATCTCTTCTGCGAATAATTGATCGGTCTCCTTAAAATAAGAAAGATACTCAAAGAGCGATTCTGTGTCCGCCATCTCTACACTTCCTTTCCTTCTAAATGAATGCAATGAAATAGGGTTATTTTCATTGCATTCATTATAACGCGAATTTTAACGAAGTAAAAAAAATACACTTATTCCTTATAGTTTTAGGTTCCTATTACAACAACTCTGCTTTTTTCATTCTATTACATCAACTTTTTTTAATTAGTGATCAATCTGGAAGAAAAACATGTTATCCTACAGAAGAGAAGAAACAACGCTATCTATCTTCTATATACATCTCTACCATTCTAATCTCTATGAGGAGGAAACAAATATGGATACAACCATTCAATCTTACTTTAAAGACTTATCGTCTACTGACAAAGAAAAACAATTGTCAGCTTATCACGCTATTCTCAAAATAACTGAAGAACCTGTAGATTGGGCATACGAAGTATGGGAGAATCTAAAAAGTGATTTGAAGCATAAAAACAATCATCGAAGATCCAGAGCGGCTCAGTTTTTAGCTAGTTTGGCCATTAGTGATCCCGAAAATCGTATGCTCACAGATTTTTCTGATGTGTGGAAAGTAACTTATGACGAAAAATTTGTTACTGCTCGTCATGCCCTACAATCCATTTGGAAAATTGCTTTAGCGGGTAAAGAACAAAAGGGTCTTGTTTTACAATATTTAACTAATCGTTTTAGAGATTGTGTTGTTGAAAAGAACTATACCTTAACAAGATTTGACATTATCGAGGATTTAAAAAAACTATACCTTGTTCAATCTGATGAAAACTTGAAGAATCTTTCTCTTGAACTCATTGAATCGGTTGACGAACCTAAATATAAAAAGAAATACTTGGATGTCTGGAAATAAATAATTGTTCTTAACTCAGCAAAAACACAATGACGATTTCCCCATTGTGTTTTTGTATTAAATAAGATAAAATGATCTTAACCTTTATAAAGACACCTTTTGTTGCATCTTCGATTTTTTCTGTTCATCCTTCTCTTAGACATATCCCACAACCATCACTATTATTCCCATACACCCTGACGCCTTTTAGCTTTCCCTTGAACATCATCTTAAGAACAAATCCGTATTTCTCTTAATTTTTTAAATCCACTAACAACCACAATCTATTCACCTAATTTCATTACCTATACAACCATCGAAAGTCAACATTTCTACACTCATTATGAGAAAAAATAAATAAAAAAGTCGTTTTTCTTGCTTTTTTCTAATAAACTAGTTATCATTAAGTGTGAAATCGCTTTATCCCTAATTGCTACATAGTAAAAGGAGAGATAAATATGATTAATCTTTATGTTACCCCAAGTTGTACTTCATGTAGAAAAGCAAAAGCATGGTTAGATGAACAACATCTTCCATATATTGAAAAAAACATTATTGCCAGTCCGCTTTCTATTGATGAATTAAAAAATATTTTAAGATTAACCGAAGAAGGAACAGAAGAAATTATTTCTTATCGTTCCCATGCTTATCAAAATTTAACGGTTGATATTGAGGAATTGTCGCTGGAATGTCTTTTGGATTTGATACATAAAAATCCGGAACTTATACGAAGACCTATTTTAACTGATGAAAGACGACTTCAGGTGGGATACAATTCAGATGAGATCCGTTGTTTCTTACCAAGAGACGTCCGTAAAGTAGAATTCCAACGCATACAACAAGAATTAGCTTTAGAAGCAAATTAAACAAAAGTGCGGGGATAAATCGTCCTTGCGCTTATTTTTTTGCTTTTTAAGATAAGCTAAACGACTTTTTCCACGCTCTGATTTTAGACGCGTTGCGCATGGCAGCTAACGCGACTATAAGCTAATCACTGACTGTTAGGAAAAACCACCTAACTGTTAGTGATTTTCTTATATTCGGTTAGCTAAACGCCCTGCTCCACGCTCTTTTCATTCTTGTGCTATTCTTGGGTCTTTTACGAAATACAATAAAACACCTCCAATAATAAAGAGGATAATCAGTGCAAAGACACCATTTAAAGAATTGCCCGTATGCTGGGTGATTATCCCCATCAGGAAAGGCCCCATAACTGCAGCGAATTTGCCGAAAATATTGTAGAAACCAAAAAACTCATTCGATTTTTCTCCTGGAATCAATTGTCCAAACATAGAACGGCTTAGGGCTTGTACCCCACCTTGAGCCGTTCCAACTAGAACAGCCAGGATGATGAATTTAGTTAACGAATCTAATGTTAAAGCAAAAATACAAATAAAGATGTAGGTGGCAATCCCAACATAAAGCATTTTTTTATTTCCCAATATTTTAGACAGCCTTCCATATATGATTGAAAATGGAAAGGCTACAATTTGAACGACCAATAAAATAACAATCAAAGAATTACCCGCAATCCCTATATCCGCACCCACTGCAGTAGCCATTTTAATGATAGTCCCTACACCGTCGATATAAAAGAAATAAGCCAGTAAAAATAGAAAAGCATTTTTATATTCTTTGATATTTTTAAATGTGTCCCATAGTCGTTTAAAACTATTGCGCACCACATGAGGCTGTCTTTCAATATAATGTTTTTGCTCCACATTTTTCCAATACGGAATCGTGAACATAAACCACCACACAGCTGTCATAAAAAAACCGCCTTTTATCAATGCTGTTTGTGAAATAGGCAGTACGCCAGTTAATTGAAATAGAATAAAAATAATAAAAGGAATCGAACTGCCTATATATCCAAAGCCAAATCCCGCACTACTCACTCGGTCCATTCGATTTAATGTGGTAGCATCCATAATAGAAGCATCATAAAAAATATTTGCTGCACTGAATCCGATAGAAGAAACAGCATACAATACGAGCAGCACTCCCCACTGACCTTCTGGAACAAAGACAAAACCTAATGTGGATAGAATCCCCAACAATGTCCCAAAAGTAAATAAAGGATTCCGAAACCCTTTATAGTCTGCCAGCGCCCCCAAAATAGGCGATAAAAGGGAGACAATCAGTGTAGCAATGGCGTTCGCATAACCTAAATAAGCGGTTGAATCAGCTTCTGAAACACCTGCTCCCTCCGCAATAGCTTTATAGTACAAAGGAAAAACGGCTGTTGTGACCATAATTGAATAAACAGAATTTGCCCAGTCCTGCATAATCCAGCTTTTTTCCGGCTTAGTAAACGTAAACTTCTTACTGGTTTCTTGCACGATTAACCTCCCCTTTCCCTTCTAGAAACAACTCAGTTAATATTCTTCCATCTGTAGGATGATTGAATTCATATCCCATCGCATATAAGAAAGTAGGACCTTCATCCACTAAACGTGCAAATGGCACTAGTGCTGTTGAATCGATTCCTGGTCCTGAAAGAAACAACATGGTTTCATAACTCTCTTTAGTAGGTGAAAACCCATGTGTTGCTCTATGGTAGTCGCTGCCTTCCGTTGGTTCAATTAAAGATCCCAGATCGTCTGCGAAATAGTACCCTCTTTCGGCTTCAACCAAGAAACTGCAAGACCCGTCAGCACCCAATTGTTCAGCTTGCGCTTGAGTGTAGATCGTTTCGATTCCCTTTGGAAACTCTTCAAGTGCTTGACGAACTTTTTCTAAATCAGTTTCTGGTTTTGTATAAATGTAAGTCGCTCCCTCTGCTCCCTTAGCCATAACTTCCCAATCGAGAAGCTGTTCCTTTTCTCCCGTCTTGATCCAACCTAATTGCTGGAAATAGCTGTTTAAATGAATCACTGTATGGGTATCTATCTGATAGTGGTCTCCTAAAATCGCTATGACGGTTTCTTCAAAAATACCTTTTTGCTTCATCACTTCAATGATCTGTCCTAAATGCTTATCCATATTTCGAATCGCTTGTTGTGCTTCAGAGGAATGTACGCCAAAATGATGGCGCATACTGTCTAATTCAACATAATGGATCGCCATTAAATCAGGGTTCTTTGTGTCGATGGTCTCTAGTATACTGGCAGTTAAAAATTCATCCAGTTCTGGTTGCTGAATCCCATTTCTCAATCGGCCAAATTTCCGCTCCAACTCGAGAATAAATTTAGGCGTAGAAGAATAAAGAGAGACCAAGACTTGATTCTGCCAAGGACGATTCGGAAAAATCTCTGTTAAATTGTAATCGATCGATTTACTTCTTCCAGTTACTGGCCAAAGAAAACTGGCTGTCTTGTAATCTTTTTCATGTGCTGCATCAAAAAGAGTTGGAACTTGAATATCTTTCGCGTACCAGTGCCAATCTGGAGACTTACGACCTGGTTGTACATATGTATTATTCGTAATCCCATGTTTATTGGGATAAACGCCCGTCATAATTGATGTATGAGCCATATAAGTTAAAGAAGGGTACACCGTTTCTACTTTCTCCACTAGTGCGCTTCTTTCCAACAGCATTTTAAAATTAGGCAATGTTCTAGCGTATGTTAAGTCATTTGCACCAAAAGCATCTAAAGAAATGATGTACATTCGTTGTTTCTTCATATTTTCCCTCCACTAACCTGTTTTCTTATATTATGCCATAAGCTTCTCTATTAAAGAAAGCGACTAATTATTTTGTTTCTGTTAAGGAAAGACTTCAATTATTGAAGAATTGAACAGTCATTTATCCGGCGTTCAAGAAGGTCATGATTCAGTGATGAACATTGAGCATGAATACGGTAATTGAATGAAACGAACGATATGACAATTCCACAAGAAGTTATCGATGCAGCAACTAATCCACAATAAATCTTTTTTTTATTGATTGAATAAAGACGGTTAATTCGTCTTTATTTTTTTGTGCCGTCTAATTATGTCTTTATCTACTTCTCATGTGGCGGTATACTAAACATAACAAAATATAAATGGATGAGGGTCTACTATGATTACTTTTGATAACATCACTTCAAAAACAACGTTAATTGAAGAAAATGAATTTTATAAGCTGTACCACAATCACGATGCACTATTCATGTATGATTATAATTTTATGCGTTTAAAGTACCAGCCCACTTTAGAAGAATTCCGATTAATTGAAAAAATACTGTTGGAATTCCATGAAGATATGAAAATGGACCATGTGAAATTCTATTGGCCAGAAGACTATGGATTTACAGAGCCCATTATTGATTACCTATCCAGTAATGGTTACGGAATAGAAATTTTAGAATTATACGCTATCGATCCGAAAGATTTCTTAGCTACAAAAAGAAACTCTGCTGTTACTGTTGGACTTGTTACAGAAGATACTCTAGAAGTGTTCAAGCAGCTCAATCGCACTCAAGATATTCAAATCAGTGAAACCTTTGCTCGTCAAAAACAAGAACTCTATGAACAAGATTTTGATGATCCAAAGGTGCAGCAAGTCATCGCCTATCTAGGTCAGCAAGCTGTTGGCGGAGTTGATTTGCTGTTAGGGGAAGATACTGTAGAAATAGATAACTTTTTTGTGTTAGAGGACTACCAACGTCAAGGCATCGGCACAGAAATCCAACATTTTGTCATGGACATGGCAGGATCCCGGACGGTTATTTTAGTTGCTGACGCGGAAGATACCCCAAAAGATATGTATGTAAAACAAAATTATACTTATTTAAGTTATCAAGTAGGTGCCTTAAAAGAATTCTCTGCGCCTCAATAAAAAAATTACTCGTTCAAAACGATATATCCAAAAGATGCTGACTTGTACCGTTCCTATTTTTTTAATCTTCTTAGTTTCTTTTATACAGTAATTAAAAATAAAAACAAATGGTATAATAAATGACTCATTGATTCAACCTGCATCTTCAATAGTAAGCGACAACTTTGGAGGGATACCCATGCGTGAAATTTTAGAAAAATATGAAGAACGAAAACTGAAGCTTTTCGAAACCCTTTATGCTAATGAAGATTGGATGCCGATCCCCGTTCTTGCTAAGACGTTGCATTGCTCTGAGAAAACACTCAAACAAGATGTGCTCTCTTTAAAAGAATTGTTAGCTAAAGACTATCTTCAAACTTCTTACAGAGGGGTTTGCTTATTTTTACCTACAAATATGAGTATTGAAATGGTTTATCGTCTCATCTTAAAAGAGAGTACTCATTTTTTATTTCTTGAAAGTTTATTTCATGATGAGACAAAATCTCTTGATGAAATGGCTGAATTCTTATACATCAGTTCTTCTACACTAGCCAGGACAATCAAAAAAATCAATCTCGTGTTTGAAGATTATCCCCTTAAAATCCTAACGAATCCTTGCCGGTTAGAGGGGCCAGAATCCACTATACGTTCATTTTATATTTCCTATTTTATGGAGAAATGCACTCATGTTGACTGGCCATACCCTACTATGGATAGAAAAATATTCGAGAATTTCATAGTGCTCTCAGCTAAATTCATCCATACTCCCTTGAATTTTTCAGATTTTGAACGTGTAAAACACTGGATCGCTGTTAGTTTGATTCGAACGCAAAAGGAACACTATATGGATATAAAACCAAATAACTTGGCAAAATATATCCCTGATTTAACAAAATTTCGTTTTATTTTGAAACCTCTTGAAAATATAATGAACATTTCTTTTCAACCGGAGTTTATTGAACAAGTTTTTGCTGTATTTTTGACGAATAGTTTTGCTTTTACATATGACCAACTCATCAAAGAAGCAGAAACAGAGCCAGTGTTAAAAAAATCAATCGCTCTACTATCAAATATGTTAGATAGTCTCTCCAACCAATTTAAAGTACCCATACCCAATAAAGAACATCTTCTGCTTGATCTTTATAACCTTTCGAAGATTGTTTCGAGGCCAAATAAACATATACGAAAAACACCTTATATTCTTTTTGATCAAAAAGAATATTTTGTCCGTTCACTTGAAAAAGATGTTCCAACTTTTATTCATTCAGCAACAAAGCAGATCCGTCATTACCAACAGGAAATGGATTTGATTTTCAGTCGTCATTCAATAGATGAATTAATATATACCCTAGTCATCCACTGGGATAATTTACTCGTTGCGTTACACAAGCAACGCAGAAAAGCCAAATTACTGATTATTAGTACGTATGATTTAGAACATGCAAAAATGTTGCGTGACCTTATCAACATTCAATATGGCGGTGATGTTGTTTCAGAACTTTATATGGAACCTAGATTATCATTAAAGCTGTTAAAAAATATGGACTATGATATCTTGATTTCTACCACTTCTATTGACTATCTTTTAGATAAAAAAGTGTTTTGCATCCAAAATATCCCTACAGAACAAAATTTGCGAGATCTTAAGTTGGCTATTGATGTAATCAGAAAAGTAGATACTGTTCTATTAGAAGAATAGCTGTGCCGTATGGGAAATCTACATTTTTAAAATCTAACGGTTACATAAAAAAACAAAAAAAGCTCGAGATAATCGCTTCCTAAGAAGCAATATCTCGAGCTTTTCCGACAGTATTGAATTTACATTCAATAGGTTCCATGAATTCCACAAAACAGAGGGATCCAAACACCTGCATCCCGCAGTGTGCTTACGCACTTGTGCCCTGCCTATTTCTTAGCAATCACTAGTCGCCGCAGCGAAATGACAAAATCACCTGATTGCTGGTCAACTCATCGCATGTATAGAATCATACCACCTGGTGGGGAAAATTACAAGTTGTTTTTTCGTTCCTGATGAATCTGTTTGGTCCTTAGTTTTCTTATCACCTTAGATAAAATCTCCTGCAATAAGTTGTATCCGATTACTATTTGGCAACAGTTTAAGCTATAAGGAGTTCATTAAGCACCTCATTATAGAAGAAAACTCATACGAACGCTTTTCCTTCAAATAATCCGAATTGTCCTAAATATCTTATACGTATCAATAGGCGGGTTTGTCTTTAATGCTACGTTTAGTCATCAATACCCTCATTCTCGCTTTTTTCTTAGATCTCTTAATGCAATTTTTCCGAGGTCGGGTTCAGTCTTTGTACGAACAATTCATAAAAAACTGAAAATAGGGTGTCTGCAATATTTGACGTTGGTAAGTAAAAATTAAGATGTATCCTATTGAGAAATTACTAGAGTAATAGTGTGAAAGAGATCTTCGTTTTTCATCATGGCAATTTTTCTCTTGATGTTCAAACTCCATTTTTCATCATGGCAATTTTCCCCTTGATGTTCAAACTCCATTTTTCATCATGGCAATTTTCCCCTTGATGTTTAAACTACATTCTTCATCAAGGCAATTTTCCCCTTGATGTTTAAACTCCATTTTTCATCATGGCGGGTTTACCCTTGATGTTCAAACTCCATTCTTCATCATGGCAATTTTTCTCTTGATGTTCAAACTCCATTCTTCATCAATGCAATTTTCCCCTTGATGTTTAAACTCCATTCTTCATCATGGCAATTTTTCTCTTGATGTTCAAACTCCATTTTTCATCAAGGCAATTTTCCCCTTGATGTTTAAACTACATTCTTCATCAAGACAATTTTCTCCTTGATGTTCAAACTCCATTCTTCATCATGGCAATTTTTCTCTTGATGTTCAAACTCCATTTTTCATCATGGTAATTTTCCCCTTGATGTTTAAACTACATTCTTCATCAAGACAATTTTCTCCTTGATGTTCAAACTCCATTTTTCATCATGGCAATTTTTTCCTTGATGTTCAAACCCTATTCTTCTCTTCACTATACTTTGACATAAAAAATCACTCCCACAAATCAGATTTTACTCTAACTCTCATTGGTCGCAGGAGAGTTCTTTACCAACGCCAGAAGATGAAGAGCCAAAATAAGAGACAAGAACCGATACCAGTTCTTGTCTCCTATTGTTTATTTCGTATAAATACGCACTCCAAAAGGTTCAAGCAGCAACTCTTCTGTTCCTTCAGCTGAGGACAAAATATCCTCATATCCTACAAAACTATTTGCTACAGTTTGTGCTTCATCCGTGTGGTTCATCACAAAAATAAATTCTTTGCCGTCTTTCACGCGGCTGGTGATTTCAATTCCCTCAGGCTGAACTCCGAAACCAACAATATTTTTTTCTTTCAATAAGTGATCAATAATTTCTTGAAGCATCTCTTTTTCAGGAAGTGTTGCCAAATACCAAGCTTCTCCTTTTCCAAAAGAGTTTTTCGTCACTGCAGGCATGCCTTTATAAAAATCACTCTTGTACTCAGCTATTGCCTCTGCCCCTTCTAAATGCAGCAAGTCACACAACATTGAACATTCATAAGACGGTTTGTTACAATCTCTACTCCCAAATTCAACTGTATTGCGCTTTTCAGGAGCCAAGGCATCGATTTCTTCCACCCAAATTCCCAATAACTTTCTTAATGGTCCTGGATATCCTCCAAGATGGACATTATCGCTTTGGTCTACAATTCCACTCATGAAAGACGTCAGGAACGTTCCTCCCTTTGCTACAAATTGTTCCAACTTCTCAGCTGTTCCTTTTTTGACCATATAAAGAACAGGAGCTAAGATCATATCGTATTGCTCAAAATCAGCATCTACTGGAATAATATCTACCGCCACTTGATTATGGTATAACGTTTCATAATACCTCTGGATTTGATCCACATAATACAAATCAACTGTCGGTCCACTAGTGTATTCCAATGCCCAATAATTATCCCAATCAAAAATAATGCCTATTCTAGCTTTGGTCTCAGCACCAATCAACTGATTGCCTAAATGTGCTAGTTCATTTCCCAATTCTGCCACTTCACGAAAAACACGGGTATCATCAATAATGAGCTGTATCACGGTCGAGATGGACGCAGTGGGGAAATTGGTCATACGATCCTTTATCCTCATGGCAAAGACTGTCCTTGCGGAAATAAGGGGTGTTTGGAACAATACAGTTCTCAACGAGCCGTTCTTGCTGCTCTTCAGCAGTTAAAAAACGATTCGACTCTTTCTTTAGCTGATCTCATTACCTTTTACAAATCCGGGGACCCTGAAACGATTCAATTGATCGAAGAGTTTGCTTTTCATATCAGTATCGGCATCAATAACGCTATCGCAAGTTATGGTCCAGAAAAAGTGTATTTGAACTCTACATTGATTAACGAGATTCCTGCTCTTTTACCTTTGATCAGAAAAAATATCGTTAGTTCATTTAGTTTAAAAACCCCTATTGAAAATTCATTGTTGGGGGAAGAAGCGATTCTTTTAGGCGGAGCTGCTTTAAGCATCCAACAATTTTTTCATTTGCCGACATTTCCATTGATTCCAAATTCTGTTTCTCTTACAAATTGATTTTTTAAAGCCTACACAAAAAGAAACCAAAGCAGGAAATCCCTCTTTGGTTTCTTTTTGTATTTCGTTAGCTGATTACTTTGCTGTTTATTCTATGTTTTCCAACCATTTTTCGGTAATCACTCCATGGCCTGCAACAGTAGGATGAACTCCGTCTTCTCCTGTTAAATATTGGAAACTGTGTTTAATGCCGTAAGCATTCAACGGACCATCCAACGCTACAAAATCAGCTTGGAATTCTTCAGCTAATTTACGAGTGATTTGAATTCGTTGATCCAAGTCCACTCTCCAACTTGCTCGGTCTGTGGGATAAGGCAATACAAAAGGTTCCATTACCACAATTTGAGCACCTGTTTTTTCTTTGATGGCGCTCAATACTTCTCGATATTCTTGTTCGAATTGCTCCATTAGCACAGCTGACCCAAATTCTGCCGATCCTTCTTGGTGCCACGTATCGTTTATTCCGATCAAAATCGATACGACTGTTGGGTTTAACGAAATACAGTCTTCTACTAACCGTTTCTTCAAATCTGCTACCTTGTCGCCACTGATACCGCGGTTTAAAAAGGACAACTTTAATGCAGGGTATTCAGCTTGCAACCTGCCTGCCACCATCAACGGGTACCCTTTGCCTAAGTCATAAAAATCGTCACGGTCCCGACCAACATCTGTAATACTATCTCCAAAAAATAAAATACGCTCAGTTTGCTTTAATTTCATCTGTTCTCTCCATCTTTCCAGTAGTTTTTTGCAAATAATTGTACACCGCACCGACTAAATTGGCATCACTTTTAAACAAGCACGTTTCTACTTGAGGCATAAAAGGTGCTATTTGAACTTGAGTTAAAATGTCTTCAAATCGTTTATTTAATTGATCGATAATATCCGGTTTATTGGATACTCCGCCTCCCAGCAATACTAAGTCCGGATCGTAACTGTACTGCAAATTGAATATGCCGCGGGCTAAAGAGCTGTAAAATGTTTCTGTCTCTTCCATTGCTATTTCATCTCCAGCTTCTGCTAACTGAAAAACTTCCTCCCCGCTGATCTCCGATTTCGGTATTCCCTTGCGCTCTGCATAGCGTCCAGCCATTTTTACAGCCGTCCCCAGCTGGCTGAATGTTTGAGTCTCCGTTAACAACGTGTAGCCGAATTCCCCGCCAAATAAATGAGCTCCATGTTGAACCTCACCATCTACGATCACCGATCCTCCAATTCCAGTTCCAACCACTACCATCAATACATTCTTCAAGCCTTTAGCGGAGCCTCGCCACACTTCTGCTAAAGCCGCACAGTTAGCATCATTTTCGATAGCTACCTTGTACCCTAACAACTCTTCCAATTCCTCATAAATTGGAAAGTGGTGTAAATAGGGTAATGCACTGGCTCCCTCAATGACTCTTCCAATTTGATTGACCGCCCCTGGAGCACTAAACGTTACACCATCAATAACGTATTTTTCAGCCATTTCTTCTTTTACGCGCTGCAATTCTGCTTTCATTCCATCCCAAGTACGAGGCGACTTAAAACTGCCTTTATGACTCAACGCATCATTTTCCCAGATTCCATACTTGACAGAAGTCCCTCCAATATCAAAAGCTGCTATTCCCATTTCTTGTCCTCCAATGAATCGTTACTTTTCAAATAAAACATATTGCTGGTAAAGTCGCCATGACGATTGAATTTCCAAGTAGGCTCTATACCGTTAGTCACATCATCTGCAAATAATAATCCGATAGCCATCAAATCATCTCCATACCGGCTTTGATTTATCGGCTCTACAATATACATTGTTTCCGGATTCAAACCTGTTAATTTCAAGCGTTCATAAGCTGGATTTGGCGTCGCTAAAATTTGGTAATACCCTACCAATGCTTCAGATTGGTCTTTTGAAACCAGCATCCAAGCAACAGTGTTCCCGTCAAATGGACTCTCTAAACGATAAAATGTCCCTTGTTGGACTAATGCGCGATGTTTTTTGAAGAATTGAATATGATGACGAATAGATTCTTTATCAGCATCACTCAATGTTGTGATGTCCATTTCGTAACCAAATGTCCCAAAATAAGCTACGTTTGACCTTATATCCATTGAAGTCACTCGTCCGACTTGATGATTAGGGACTGCCGAAACATGGCTTCCGATACTGGACAAAGGATACACCATCGAAGTTCCGTATTGGATCTTCAAACGTTCTACAGCATCTGTATCATCACTAGCCCAAGCTTGCGGCGCATAATACAGCATACCCGGATCATTACGCGCTCCTCCGCCTGCACAAGATTCAAACAAAATATCCGGATATTTAGTAATCAATCGCTCATACAACTCGTATACACCTAGAATATACCGATGATAAACTTCTCCTTGTTGTTCTGGCGGCAAAGCGTCTGAATAAGCTTCTGAAATATAGCGGTTCATATCCCATTTGATGTAATCAACTTGCGCATCGTGCAGGATTGCGTCCATTTGCTGGAAGATTGAATCGACCACTTCAGGTCTGGAAAAATCAAGAACAAATTGGTTTCTGCCGTGAGAAATATTTTTCCCTGGAACGCCAATGACCCAGTCTGAGTGTTCATCATGGAGAGGTGTATTTTTGCTCACCATTTCCGGTTCGAACCATAATCCAAACTTCAATCCCAATTGATGGATTTTTTCAGACAATCCTTTGATTCCATTAGACAATTTAGTTTTGTCTTCTACCCAATCCCCTAATGAACTGGTATCATCATCACGTTTCCCGAACCAACCGTCATCCAGCACAAATAATTCCATGCCCAATTCAGCTCCATTTCGAGCAATTTCAAGGATCTTTTCCTCGTTGAAATCAAAATAAGTTGCTTCCCAGTTATTAATCAGAATTGGCCGCTCTTTATCGCGCCACCGGCCTCTCGCTAAACGTGTCCGATATAACTCGTGATAAGTCTGGCTCATGCCATTTAAACCTGCATCAGAATAAACTAACACTGCTTCAGGGGTTTGGAAGAAATCGCCTTCATTTAATTGCCAGTTGAATCGGAAAGGATTGATTCCCAACATGGCTCTCGTTACATGATACGTATCGACTTCTACCTGAGCTGTAAAATTGCCGCTGTAGATCAAACTGAACCCGTAGACTTCCCCATTTAATTCGGTCGTCTCAGGTCGTACTAAAGCCATAAAAGGATTATGTGCATGACTGCTGGCTCCACGTGCACTGGAAACAGATTGCAATCCTGTATGAAGCGCTTTTCGCTCCACATGCGTTTCTCTGGCCCAAGCTCCATTCAAATGCAGCAATTCAAAGTCAGCATCAGGAAAATCAACGCTGGCACTCATCGCATTTTCCAATTGGATTGTTGTTGTTCCGCGATTAATAAAACAAGCGCTTCTGGTGATAGCAGAAAATGTAGAAAAGATGGTGTAGTTCAACTGCACTTCTAATTCTGAATAAATATCTTTCAAGATAATGGTGAGAGTTTCGGCTTCTTCTTTACTGTCGACATATGTAGCTGGAAGACCTTCTAAAGTTGGTTTTCCTTTTGATATTGTGTAAGATGCATATTCAAGATGAGTAACTTGATCTCCAGACGGCCATTTAATTTGATGAGCCGGGTATCTAAAATCGGTCGTTCCGAAGCTTGGGTATTCTTGTTTGATGTGTTCTAAAGAAGAGGTATGATTCCCTTCATACAAGTTATTCGCTGGACGGTTTTCCCGTTCAACAAGATAGAAAAAGGATTTTCTGTGTTGAATTTTTTTACCAAAGTATAATTGTTCCAATTGATGAGTGGTTGGATCTACTCTAAAAATGTAGCTGACAGCTTGGTTGCTCAAGTGAAATTCGTTTGCTGCTTCGTTGATGTGAATGAATTGAAATTCTTTCAATTAGAATACCTCTCTTTTTCTACTATTTTTAACTCCATTTTATAAATCGCTTACATTTGTTTGCGACCCTTTTCGCCCAAATTATATTACACATCCAATTTTTAGTAAAGATATATTTTTAGATAATATGTATAGACTAATAGTCATTTCTTAAACAGCACAGTAAAAGAAGAAGTTCTTTTCGATTCTAACTTCTTCTTTTGTACAAAACAAGCTGCTCTTTTTTCCGCTACCAAACTGCGATATGCCCATCTGCTCTAGATTCTGTTCCACCGACCAGTACGCCATTTTCCTGTCGCAAAATGACTTGACCTCTTCCAAATGAACCGCTGCTGGTCGCGATTTGTACCTGGTGGCCTCTCTTCAGCAATTCTTGAATCACGGGATAAGGAAAGTGAGGTTCCACTAGAATCTTCTTCTCTTCCAGCCATTGCCAACGAGGAGCATCTAATGCATCTTGAGGATTCAACTGAAAATCGATCATACTGCTCAACACTTGCAGATGAGCTTGAGGCTGCATGCCTCCACCCATGACCCCAAATGGTCCGATTGCTGCTCCATCTCTTGTCAGAAATCCAGGAATAATGGTATGAAACGGTCTTTTCCCAGGGAGCAACACATTGGGATGATTTTCATCCAACGAGAACTGGTTGCCTCGATTGTGCAAACTGATTCCTAAACCAGGCACAACGGCTCCCGAACCGAAACCAGCGTAATTGCTTTGGATATAAGAAATCATATTTCCTTCCTCATCCGCCGCAGCTAAATAAACCGTACCAGGGTTATCAAATTTACCAGGCTCTGGCAAAATGGCAGTATCATTTACTAAATCTGCTCGATTTTTGGCATACTCTTTTGATAACATGGCTTCAATTTTAGTTTCCATTGTTCTAGAATCTGCAATATAACGTAAGCCGTCACTAAATGCCAACTTGATCGCTTCAATTTGTTTGTGATAGGTATCTGGATTCTCTTTGTCTTTTAACTCCAATTGCTCTAAAATATTTAAAGCCATCAATACTACAATTCCTTGTCCGTTTGGTGGCATCTCCCAAACATCGTACCCTTTATAATTTGTCGAAATAGGCTCTATCCATTCAACTTGGTGGTTCGCTAAATCTTCTTTGCGTAAATAGCCTTCGTGCTTTTTAGAAAAAGCATCGATTTCATCCGCTATCCACCCCTGATAAAAAGCTTCCGCATTCGTAGCCCCTATTTCTCGCAGCGTTTTAGCATGCCCTTTTGAAGACCACATTTCGCCGGCTTTGATGGGTTGCCCATTCGGACAAAACGTCTCAAACCACGTTTGCAGCACTGGATATTTTTCCAGCTGTTTGGAGAAAATATGATAGGTTCTCTCCCACGCTTCAGCAATCTTACTGGTAACAGGATGTCCTTCATCTGCAATCACCGCTGCCGGTTCCAACACCTCGCTTAAAGAGAGATTACCGAATTTTTCTGCTAAAGCAGCCCAGCCGCTCGGAACGCCGGGTACAGTGACTGGATCCAGACCATAGCGAGCAATTTCCGTTCCTTTTTGCTTTAAAGTTTCGTGCAGCATCAAGCCAGGAGCTGATCCACTTGAATTCAAGCCATACATTTCCCCTTTGTACCAAATAATGGCAAAACTATCTCCACCGATTCCATTTGCAGAAGGTTCGACGACAGTTAGTGTTGCTGCTGCAGCCAAAATCGCATCAATCGCGTTTCCGCCTTTTTTCAACATCTCTAATCCTGCTTGAGAAGCTAACGGATGTGTCGTCGAAACCATGCCTTTTTTTCCATAAACCAATTCTCTTCTAGATGAATAGTGAAACGAGCTTGAATCAAATTGCATTTAATATCCCCCTATGTAAAAAGAGAAATTCACTGGAGGCTAGTCATACCTCTAGTGAATTTGTCTTTTCTTGTATAATTCATTTTTTAACGTTAATTTTGGACAACTTCAATTTTATAACCGTCTGGATCCATGATGAAGAAGTACGTTGCTGCTCCATCAGACAGTCCTTTGATGTCCGTGATGTCGCAATTTTTAGCTTTGTATTCTTCATGTACAGCATTTAAATCGTCTACACCGATGGCAATATGTCCATAGCCGTTTCCTAAGTCGTACGCTTCAGCGCTGTAATTATACGTTAATTCTAGTTCATAGCCGCCTTCTTCAAATGCTAGGTAAACCAGTGTAAACTTAAATTCAGGGTAATCTAAGCGACGCATTTCTTTCATGCCTAAAATAGTTGTATAGAACTCTACCGATTTTTCCAAATCTTGTACTCGGTAACAAGTGTGAATCATTTTAGTAGCCATTTCAACATTCTCCTCTATTCAGTGATCTTATTGTTTCTTTTTCTATTTTAACGTAACTCACGAAAAGATTCAAAAAACGCGTTCTCTTTCTTTAACCTAGCACTATCATTTCTACCAACAGTCGAACACTAGCGGACATGCCTTCATCTTTGGGAACATAATCTAAAATACTGAACTCCAAAAACGACACTCTCCTTCATGATGTTATTTCTTTTAGTGTAACAGAAAAAAAGACTACTCATGCAATTCTAAAGGCAAACCATCTGGATCCCTAAAGAAAGTAAATTTTCCGCCTGTGAATTCATCTACTCGAATCGCTTCTGTTTCGATGCCTTTTTGATTCAGCTCTGCAACTGTTTCTTCAATATTTTCGATATAAAAACACAAATGTCTGAGTCCTGTTGCTTCAGGACCACTGGATCTTTTGGGCGGATTTGGAAAAGAGAACAACTCGATTTCGCTATCTCCAATTTTGAGATCTAATTTGTAAGAATCTCTTTCTGCTCGATAGTTTTCGCGAATGATTTCCAACCCCAGTAATTCAGTATAAAAACGCTTGGATACTTCATAATCAGAAGCAATGATCGCTACATGATGAATGTGTGAAAAATGCATATTTTTTTCCTCCTTAGTAAAAAGGCTCCTCAATCAACTAGACTGAGGAGCCTTGGTTGCTCATTCAATTATCCTTTATTTTCTGCTAGAATACCATCAATTTCACTTAATTCCTCTTTAGTAAAGGTTAGATTATCTAGAGCCTTAACATTATCTTCCAGTTGCAAAACGCGACTTGCCCCCACTAAGACACTGGTTACTTTGCCGTCTCGTAAGATCCAAGCAATGGCTATTTCTGCTAACGTTTGTCCACGACGTTTAGCAACTTCATTCAATGCTTGCGATTGCGTAATTTTTTTGTGGACCTGGTCAGTATTTAAAAATGGACTTGATGTCCGACTAGCACGTGAGTCTTCTGGAACACCATTTAAGTAACGATCTGTTAATAATCCTTGCGCTAACGGGCTATACGCTATACTACCTGTTCCATTTTCAGTTAAAATATCTTGCAGCCCCTCTTCTATCCATCGGTTATACATGTTGTAAGAAGGCTGGTGAATAATGAACGGTGTCTTTAATTCTTTGAAAATACTCGTTATCTCAGCAGTCTGTTCAGCAGAGTAGTTGGAGATTCCTACATATAATGTTTTTCCTTGACGGACCATCAAATCCAATGCTTGAGCTGTTTCTTCAAAAGGTGTTTCTGGATCAGGACGGTGTGAATAAAAGATATCGACATACTCCAATCCCATCCGTTTCAAACTTTGATCTATACTAGCCGTCACATTTTTCTTTGAGCCGAATTCTCCATATGGGCCTGGCCACATGTAATAACCAGCTTTACTGGAAATGATCAATTCATCACGGTACGGTTTTAAATCTTTTTCGTAGATTCGTCCAAAGTTTTCTTCAGCACTTCCTGCTGGCGGACCATAATTATTCGCTAAATCAAAATGCGTGATACCTAAATCAAAAGCTCTCCGCACAATCGCTTGGCTTTTATCAAATAAATCTACATCACCAAAGTTGTGCCACATTCCCAATGAAATAGCCGGTAATTTTAACCCGCTCTTTCCTACTCGATTGTAAATCATCTTATCGTAACGATTTTCTGCTGCTTGATATATCACATGTCCCACTCCTTATTCTATTGTGTTGTTGTCAATCTCTTTATACAAGTACGTTAAAAATAAGCCTTTCTTTTTTTCGACAGTGCATCGGCAAACAATTGAATCGTTTTTTCTCTACGTGCATTATTATCTATATTGGGGATCAACATCACTTCATCCGCCTGATACTCTTCAGCCATTTGACTCACCTTTTCTACTACCTGTTCCGCGGAACCAATAATAGCTTCTTGAAGAGGAGAAATTACGGATGAATCTTGATTCAATTGGTTCCATTGAGCAAATTCCTTTTTCAATTGTTCATTTTCCTCTGAACTTTCTCCAATTGCAATGAAAACTCCCAGTATCACTGTCGCCTTTTCCACTAATTCGCTTTTCACAAACTGTTCTCTGTATTTTTTGGCAGCCTCTTTCAATTCAATGCTCGGATTCAAATAATGAGCCGCAAAAAATCCCGCTCCTATATTTGCTGTTAGGCCAACACTCTGTGGATGACTGTTTAGAATGAAAATTTCCGGGCTCCCCGTTTGCATCAAGGCTGCATAAGAACTTTTTTCTTTCATTGTAATGGAAGAGCCCAACAATCTTTTGAGTTCATTCATTTCATTTGCAAATCGGGAAAATTCTGTCTTATTTTCATTTAAAGCTTTCGAAAACCATTGTCCGCTGCCAGCAACTTGTCCTATCCCAACGTCTATCCGACTATTTCTTACAATAGCCATCGTTTTGAAAGTATCCGCAATTTTTTCTCCATTGTAATAAGGAACCATAATTCCCGCAGAGCCAATACGAATGTCGTTTGTCGCAAGAGCTAAATGAGACATAACCAATTCCGGCGTACTTCCGACTATGACGGGATTAGAATCGTTTTCCGAAATCCAAAAGCGGGTGTAATTTAACGACTCTGCAAGTCTCGCCAGTTTTACTCTGTCATTCAGGCTTTTTCTAGTTGATACCGTTGTTTCTTTGGTAGAAAAATCTAAAACACTGTATTTCATTCAGCCACCTCATCATACTAAAATTCTATTTCATTATAGCACTAAAGAATCCGTTTACATATCATTTTATTTTCCCTTCCCTTACAAGAGGCTCTAAAAAAATAGGAAACTAAGGGTATATTTGTTGAACTATTCTATTCAATAAGCGATAATGAAGATGTAATAAAAGTCACTTGATTTATCATTTAAGTGCAGCAGGACAAAGCGTCGTTGAGAGAGGATGAGTGAAATGAACGCAAATACCCTAATTTTCAGTTCAGGATTCATGATGTTGTTTACCTCAGTATTTTTCCTGCATGCTCGCTTTTCTATGATGAAAAGAAAAGCTGTTCGTGTGCAAGTGCGAGTTCGTGACTCTGTAAACAGAAACAACAGATATTCAAGATAAACCATACTGCAGTCTTTGGCTAATGTGCTGAAGGCTGCTTTTTTAACACTACTTACATCAGATGAAGGAGTGATTAAATGACAAACCTTACTGATCGCTTAAATGAGCTGTTTCAACTTTTCTATTTGACTGCTTCAGCTCAACGCAATAAACCTCCGAATTATATTAGGCGGTCTACTTGCTTCTTCATCCAATTTCATTCTACTTAAAGGAGGGGATTGTCATTAATCTTTTGGGAGTTTACTACAAAAAGAAAGGTTAAGGTGATCCGACTATCTCGCTCAGCTGTGCGTTAACAGCTACCTATTATGTAACATAGAATGACTCTATCTACAGCGCACGTAAACAAGGAATAGTGATCCTTACACTTCTACTGCTGCTGAAGCAGCAAAAGTCCATTTGCGTGCCAGTTAGTTAAAAATTAATTCAAAAAAGGAACGCAATTTTAATTTGCGTTCCTTTTTGAAGATAATCTTACCTTAAAGGGAACACAACTTCTGATACACTCCCTACAAAGTAGACACTAGAAATAACAAAAATTTCTAAACTATTTTGTAGGGAGTGTTTTTTATTGTCTAAACGAGTTAAATTAAGCGCAGACGAAAAATTAGCCATCATTAAACCAATACTTGACGGTTGTTCTTCATTAAGATTTGTCAGTAAAGAAATGAACCTTCACGGTTCTGTAATTCAGACATGGATCCGCAAATATAAAGCTGATGGTTTTGAAGGACTAGTGGAATCGAAGACGTGGAAAAGGTACTCGAAAAACCTGAAAAAAATGGCGGTTGAAGACGTGGTTTTTCGAGGTTACTCTAAGAATAGTACGGTGAAAAAATATCATATTTCCAGTTTTTCAGTTCTACAACGATGGATTAACCTATATAATAGTGGAAAAGAACTAAAATCAACGAGTATGGGGAGATCTAAGACCACTATGACTAAAGGGCGTAAAACAACATTTGAAGAACGATTGGAAATCACACAATTTACTATTGCCAGAGACAATGACTATCAGGGGGCTATTGAAAAGTATGGTGTATCTTACCAACAAATCTATTCATGGGTTAAAAAATACCAACTTAAAGGGTCCGACGGACTTAAAGATCTTCGTGGTCAAAATAAACCAGAGAATGAATTAACGGATACTGAACGGTTGAAATTTCGTATTAAAGAACTTGAAGCACGAAATGAATATCTTGAAATGTAGAAAGATATTGAAAAAAAGTTGTTAGAGCTCAATCAAAGGTACGACCATTTTCGCTAAGTCGTCAAGAGACACAATACATTGTCGTGTTTGAGCTCCATCAAGAAAAAGGGTATTCTGTCTCAAAATTATGTAAAGCTGTAGAGGTTAGTAGAAGTTCCTACTATAAATGGTTACATCGATGTCCATCAGACGCAGAAAAAAAGAATGAGGCATTAGCTGCATCTATTCAGAAAATATTTGACGAATCTTATGGTATTTACGGTGTAGAACGGATGAAATGGGCTGTTTATCGTGAATTGAATGAGGTTGTTAATGTAAAACGGGTTCGCCGTTTAATGCGTTCTATGGGGTTGAAATCTGAAATTCGAAAGAAAAAACCAGAGTGGACAAAATCTATTCCTCTACATATCTCAGAAAATACTATTAACCGAGATTTTGAAGCTTCGAAACCGAACCAGAAATGGTTTACTGATGTGAGTTACCTATTTTATGGCAATCATGAAAAAGCTTATATCAGTGCAGTTATAGACCGTTATGATTTATCGATTGTTTCTTATATCATTAGTCAAAGAAACGATAATAAATTAGTGATGGATACCATCAAGTTAGCTATGCAAAAAAATCCAGCTGCACATCCAATTATTCATAGTGATCGAGGGTATCAATATACTTCTAATGATTATTTTGCCCTTAAAAATCAATTTGGTTTCAAAACTAGTATGTCACGTCCAAGCAAATGCTTGGATAATCAACCTATTGAATCCTTTTGGGGATCAATGAAGGCAGAATATTACTATCGTCATGATTTTGATACCTATGATCATCTTATAAACGGAATCGATGATTACATTCAATTTTATATGCATAAGCGTTATGTACCAAAATTTAACGGTTTAACTCCTTCGGAGTACCGTTCTTTAGCCTCATAAAAAAATACCACGTTGAGCATCTTATTCAATGTGGTAGGGTAAACAATTATTTTGTTTTTTAACCTGTCTACTTGACGGGGAGTGGTTCAGAATTTACCTCCTTCTGTTTATTATAATAGCGCTTTCAAAAAGAATTATACTCACTTATACGTACATGTAAAGAAAATATTCTATATTGTCCGAACAAATATTTGTTTGTGAATTTTTCTGCTTTTTTTATTGTTCTTGTCTATGTTTTTACCCTTCAAGCTTATTTATTACGATACTCAAAAAAATAATTGCACAGTTACCGTCTCATCTTCTATTTGCAAGAAGCGTTCTTATAGATCCCCAGTACAATCGAAATAATATACTTCACATCGTTGAAAGAGTATAATGAGTTCAATGAAATAAGATTCATTCTTTATTGCTCACCTACACACAATCTTTTTTTATTCTTTGGTTCTTTAAAAGGAGGATCAGTCTTATGGAATTTCATCACAGACAACCTATGTTTCCCACCTTATTTTGGCTCATCCTTTATCTTCTTTTGGCCACCTTTATCGGAAATTATGCTCAAACAGATCGAGAAGTTTATTTAATTGGAGCAGTTCCACAGTTATTGTTAGCATCGCTATGTTTCCTTTATCTTTATAGAACCGGTTTAAGCACCGAAATAGGTTTGACAACTCCAGCCACTGAATCCAACAAAATAATGCTTTACTATTTGCCACTTTTTTTCATCTCTGGTATTTCACTTTTTTATGGTTTTCAAACATCACTGCCTTTACTTGATGTTCTAGCGCTCTTAGGTCTTTATACAGCAGTAAGCTTTATGGAAGAAGTCATTTTCCGTGGATTAATGTTCAATGCTTTAAGCCGTAAGTGGAAACATTTAACGGTTGTTCTCTTCATTAGTTCAACTTTTGCTTTCGGTCATATCATCAGTCTTGTTGCTACCCAGATGACAGGCTACGAAACATCTCTTCAAATTATGAACGCCTTTGTAGTCGGCTTTTTGTTTATGGTAGTCATGATTTCTTCGCGCAATTTAAAAGTCTGCATTCTAGCGCACATTCTTTACAATTTTTTGGCGAGTATTTCTAATGTAGGTTCAACTCGAATAGAAGTAGTTGTCGTTACTACAATCATTGCGGTTTTGTATACTGCTTATTTATGGAAAAATGCCATCCATCTTAAAGGTTATTTAAATGAGCGAGCTGTCTTTTGAAATGGAACAATTCTAGATACAAAAAAGTATCACGCTACCTATCAACAGCAGCGTGATACTTTTTTCTTTTTTACTTAATTTTTTGAGGGAGTTATCTTATTTTATAGCTTTTCCCCATCAAAGTTACCATCCAAAGCTTTTTGAGCGAGAACATTCAAATAGTTCCATGGACGGTTGAATCCTGGTTGGAAGAAGAAGTCGGCAAACGCTAATTGTTCTAGTGTCCAACCGGATGAAATAGCTACAGAAATCACATTGATTGAAGCTGTCACATCATATGTTGACATCAATTGAGCACCGACAATGCGGTGGCTTTCTTTTTCGAAATGAATCTTCATCATCACTTTTTCGTCATCAATAAATGTAGGACGAATATTTTCTACTACAAAAGTACTTTCTACTTCAGCATCAATAGAATCTTGATCGATGTCTTTCACACCTGTAGAAGCTAATTTGTAGTCGAACAATGTTAATCCAGATGTTCCAGATACTTCAGGCATTTTAATTTTTTTATCTAAAATGTTCTTAGCTGCAATAACTCCCTGGCGACGAGCATTTGAAGCTAGAGCAATCAGTTTAGATCCATGATTTGGAGCAAACGGGATTTTAGTAGCATCTCCCATTGCAAAGATGTCTTTTTCAGAAGTTTCTAAGTACTCATCGATTGCTACAGTTCCATCTTGGTTCAACTCAACAATGCCTTGAAGCCATTTCGTATTAGGACGAACCCCAACAGCCATAATAACGGTGTCTGCTTCGTATTCGCCTTTATCTGTAACGACTTTAGTTACTGTTCCGTTTTCTCCAATGACTTCTTTAACCATTTCACTTGTACGGACAGTCAATCCATTTTCTTGCATATTCTCATTCAATACATCTACGAATTCTTTATCTAAATAAGTGTTTAACACTCGATCTAAAGAATCGATAACCGTAGTTTTGATACCAGCTTTAGCAAATGCTTCAGCCACCTCGATACCAATGTATCCTCCACCTACAACAACGGCCTTTTTAGATTGGCCCATACGTGTTTTAACTTTTTCAGCCCAGTTACGGCCCCGTACATAATAGATATTATCTAAATCAACACCTGGAATAGGAATTCTAACCGGCATGGCTCCTGGAGAAATGATCAATTTGTCATAACTCTCTTCTGTTTCTCCATCACTTGTTTTTACAGTAATTGTTTTAGCTTGTGGATCGATTCCCACAACATCACTATTCATATGAACATTTACTTTTTGTTCGATATAAGAACCTTCTGTTGCATAATGTAGGCTATCTAGCGAATCGGCTACTCCTTCTAAGTAACTTTGAATCCCACAAGATAAGAATGAAGCTGTGTCTCCACGTTCGTACAAATGCAATTCAGCATCTGGCTGTTCTTTCAACAACGTTTGAATTGACTCATAACCAGCATGAGATGTTCCTACAACAATAATTTTCACTTCAATTGCCTCCAATAAACTATTTTTTGTTACAGAATGCACCATACCATTAATTTAGATTTTTATAAAATGATATGCATAAGATGTTCGTGTTTTACCGATTTTCAGATTAAAAATCCTTTTATATCTATTAAAAAGGCAGATAAGTATTCAATTTATTCTATCCATATATGAAAGCGGTATACTTAAATTCGTACAAAAAAAGACCATTCAGCTAGTTACCCTTTACTGAATAGTCTTATAAAATTTTTATGCGGCTGAGAAGAGTCGAACTTCCACCAACAATTGTTGACTGCCCCCTCAAGGCAGCGCGTCTACCATTCCGCCACAGCCGCTTATCGCAACACAACCAATTTTAACAATATTTCAAAAAATTGTAAAGCTGGTTTTTATTGCGATATTTAGAAAAAATTATTTAACATCACTCAATATAAACTGAATCACTTTATTTTCCCCATTGAGAAGGATTTTTACGCCATTCTTCTAACAACTGCTTTTCTTCCGAGTCAATAGTGCCTTTTTCTACAGCTTGTTCGATTAAAGTCGTATAGTTTGAAAGTGTGTGTATCTCAAATCCAGCTTTTTCGAAATTTTCTTTCGCTGCAGGAAGTTGATAGCTGAATATTGCTGCACATCCTAAAACTTCTCCGCCAGCTTGTTGAATGGCTAATGCAGCATCAATGACACTTCCACCTGTGGAAATCAAATCTTCAATACAAACCACTTTTTGTCCACTTTGAAGGCGGCCTTCGATTTGATTTTGTTTGCCATGGTCTTTAGCTTTACCACGGACATAAATCATCGGCAAATCTAATTCTTCCGCCAACCAAGCAGCATGAGGAATCCCAGCTGTAGCCGTTCCAGCAATCACTTCCCCATCTGGATAAAATTGTCGCATCAAATCGGCTAACCCTTTAGCGATTTCTTTTCGCACTGATGGGTAACTCATCGTAATACGATTATCGCAGTAGATTGGACTTTTGATACCGCTCGCCCAAGTAAAAGGTACTTTCGGGCTCAAACTGACTGCCTCACATTCCAATAATAAATCTGCAAATTTAGTCTCTTGATTCATCTTATTTCTCCCCATTCCATTGGTTGGTGATATTTTTATAAGCTATTACTGGGTTTTCAGATTGTGCAATCGGACGTCCCACAACAATATGAGTAGCTCCTTCTTTTAACGCTAACTCAGGCGTAGCTACACGTTTTTGATCTCCAATGTCAGCTCCTGCAGGTCTAATGCCGGGAGTCACACATAAAAATCCTTGACCAGTCGCTTCATGAATCATGCGAGCTTCTAGTGCTGAACACACTACTCCATCCAATCCCGCTTGATAAGCCAATTTGGCATATTGAGTGACACTTTCTTCTAACGAATGTCCAATCAGTTGTTCGTTTTGCATTGCTTCTTCTGTAGTAGAAGTCAGCTGAGTTACAGCAATCAGTAATGGACGATTACTCCCTTTTTTGGTTCCTTCTTCCAACCCTCTCATGGCCGCTTCCATCATCTCTTTTCCACCAGCTGCGTGTACATTTACCATATCCACTTCTAAAGTTGCCAAAACTTTCATCGCTCGATAAACAGTATTGGGGATATCATGCAATTTTAGGTCCAAAAAGATTTGATGGCCTTTATCCTTTAAGTCACGTATCAAACTTGGACCTTCACTGTAATACAATTCCATCCCAACTTTTAAAAATAAGGATTCTTGTTCGAAAGACTCTAGAAAAGACATTGCTTCTGCTTTAGACGGCACATCTAAAGCAATAATAGGTTTGGTCATCATTTGTTTATCCTCCATGTCGGTTTGGTTTCGGTTTGTTCTTCCAGTAAAGTAGCTACATATGACACTTCATATGCTGTTGTAGTAGAGCTGCGAGGCCTAGCAATTTTGCAAAAAAGATAAAATTTTATGAACAACCTCTCGCTTACGCTCAATCTTGTACTGTTCGACTAAACCAGCTGAAGCTGGAAGTCTCCCAGCAAAAAAAGCGCTCCTAGCCTGTAGATGGGCATAGGAGCGCAAAGAGAGCGTAGCTTTTCCGCACTTCCTTTCAGCCTCACAGGACTCAATTAAGGAAATCTTTTGTATTTCATTGGTTCTAATCTTAGCGAACTGAACAGGGGTTGTCAACGGAAAATTTATACTTGCCAGAATGAAAAATTATGGCTATACTGTGTGAGAACTAAAATAAAGGATGTCAGAGAGCATCCATTTTAAGGAGAGATGTCGTTATGGCTAGTACAACTATGCCCAAAAATAAACAGAAAGCCCTCTTTGCGGCCTTAGCCGGATCTGGGATGGACGATTTGAATGTCATGTTTTTGTCATTCGCTTTATCTTCCATCATCACAGATCTTGGTATTACAGGCGCCCAAGGAGGGTTTATTTCTACTATCACGAACCTCGGTATGCTATTAGGCGGCCTAGTGTTCGGTGTGTTAGCAGATCGCAAAGGAAACCTTAAATTATTCAAATGGTCGATCCTGATCTTTTCACTCGCCACAGCAGCCTTGTTCTTCGCAGATTCGTTCTTCTGGGTTTGTGTCCTCCGTTTTATTGCGGGAATTGGAGCTGGTGGAGAATACGGAATTGCAATGAGCATCATTGCTAAAGTATCGCCTCCGGAAAAATTAGGTGTCATGTCTTCTTGGAACGGCGTCGCTGGTCAAATAGGATCCATTGCAGCTGCTTTATTAGCAGGAGCCATAATTCCGCTGCTTGGTTGGAGAGCTTTATTCTTATTCGGATTAATCCCGATTCTCTTAGTCATTTGGCTGCACGCTTCGGTGGATGGGGAGTTTGAACTGATGGCCTCTGCTGAAGAAATCACAAAAGAAAAACCTTCCTTAAAAGAATTGTTTAAAACAAAAGAATTAACACGAACCACTATTGCTTTAATGTTTATGGCCACCGTTCAAATTGCCGGCTACTTTGGTCTGATGAACTGGCTTCCTTCCATCCTGCAAAAACAAATGGGACTGTCTGTTACTGGCTCTTCTCTTTGGATGGTCGTGACGATTGTCGGAATGTGTGCCGGAATGCTGACTTTCGGACGTTTACTGGACAAATTTGGACCACGCATCATCTTCGCTCTGTTTTTATTGGTAGCAGCTGCCTCAGTCTTCCTGTTTGTCTACGCCAATAGCCAATTGACATTATTGTTTGGCGGAGCATTTGTCGGGTTCTTCGTAAATGGGATGTTCCCAGGTTATGGAGCTGTCGTAAGCCAACTGTATCCTGCACGAATCCACTCTATCGCAAACAATGCTGTATTAAACGTAGGTCGAGCAATCGGCGGTTTCTCTTCACTTGTAATTGGTTTTCTGATGGACAATTACAATTTACTGATCGTCATGGGATTCTTATCGGTCTTGTATCTAACAAGCTTTGTCGTAATGATGACGATTCCTGGATTGAAAAAGAATGCTTATATGACTGTTCGCGCAAAAGCAGTTGAAGTTTAAAAACTAATTAGCCAGAAAAGCCATGCAGTTCAATAAACTGCATGGCTTTTTGTTTTGACCTGGGATTCTTTTTATTCAACAATGGAGACTTCGCGCGCGGTTTCTGAGATTCTCAGCGCTTTTTTACTTCGGGTATATCCTTCCAACTTAATCTTCCGTAGTTTCACCTGATTCGCACGGTACTGAATAGAAATCGCAATTGGATCTTGTTCGTCTTGTCCTGCTTGTGCAAAAAAAGAATGAATGGCTACTCTTTGATAAGCTGAAACGACTAATGCTCTCGGAGTTGATTTGACATATAAATCAGTGTATTGCGGCGAATCCGAGACTAAATAAGCAGCTCTGATTCCATAAGCAGATTGGGATTGGGTATCTTCTCCTTGATGATGTCCGATATGGCGAAAATTGTACGAGCGATTGTCGTGATACGAATAATGCCCAATAATTTGTGTATCCGAAGCAGCTGAGCTGGTCTCATGAGCCTTGATTTCTACACCGCCGAAGCAAAAAGCTGTTCGATTATTTGCCAGTACTACGTGTTGAGAGCCGTCATCTACTTCAATACCATTTGAATTAGAAAAGCCTGTTTTATGCGCCCTGCCGCTTGGATGATGAAGATAGCTGTTCGTAATGAACAGATCATCACTATGGTGCGTCGTAATGCCGTCGTCTCCGAACCCCGTTGCTTCGACTTGATCTACCCAAATAAATCGACTTCCCAAAATCGAACGCCGGCCATCACCAAAATAATTGTACCGAATGGAAGTAATGTCTACTCCATGTAAGCCTGGATTGATGATCTTCACTTTTTTGATGTGTGCAAATTGAACATGTGCTAGTGTGATTCCGCTCGAAGTCGTTCCTCCAGCAGAGGTGCGTTCTTCTTTGGGAAGTCGTTCCACATTCCAATCCAATGTCATATGAGCGATCTCAATATGATGATTCCCTTTCAAACAATCTTTATTCGTTAGCAAGCGTTCTTTTTTTGGTGATTCGTCTGCTAAGATCAACACTGTTTCTTCTGTATCGGATCCTATTAAAGCAGTATAAGACGGCAGTTTTAATCCCCGAGTACAGAAAGTTCCTCCCGGCACAAAGACTCTTCTCCTACCATTCCCGATTGCCTGCCGGAAAGCTTCTGTACAGTCTGTTTGTCCATCACCGACCGCTCCAAAATCCGTTACAGAGACTTGTTCCAGTTCCGATAACTCTTTCATGGCTTGGGAAAACAGCCCTTTCCAATAAGGGCGGATCAATCCAGATTGATCGATAGCAACAGGCGGTGCTATCGTGTAATCCCTTTTGGGCTTCGTCAATAATGGCAAATACAACAAATCTTGCCAGTTGATTTTTCTCTTTGGCAGACTGTTTAGTGAGCGAAATAATACTTCCGTTCTTTGAATAGTTTTCCTTTTTTGTTTGTTGTCTAAATAATCCGGAAATTTTTCAGCTATCAACTCCTGAGTCACAGTAGAATGAGACATCTTTTTCGCACCTTTCTTTTTACATCTCTCAGACTTCTTTCTGTCATTATAACAAAAGAGGCGTTGAACAGCATTTCTGCTGTACCGCCTCTTTTTTATTCGTACTGATTAGAATCCATACTCTGCTTCTTTTGCTTCTCTGATTTTTTAGTACGTTTCTGTCAACACTACTGTGTCTTCGATTAAATTTTCAATGCGGAAATGGATGTCGTCGTTGATTAGTTCTTTACGGTAGATATCTTTTTCTTCAATAAAGACATAGCGCTGCACCACTTGGGCTTTCATATAAGCCAAGATGGGTTTTATTTGTTGTTCAGCAATCAAATAATGTTTCGGAGAACCGGCTGTCACGATCACAGAGGCTACTTTATCTCTGAAAGCATTTTGCGGCAATAAGTCGAAGACATTTTTTAATGAGGCCGGGATAGACGCCTGAAAGATTGGTGATCCGATAATCAAAGCATCTGCAGCCATAATCGTTTTCGTGATGTAACCCGTGTCCCCTTCATATTCCAAATAATTCCGTCCATCACTGAACTGCATATCGTATTCTGCTAAATCGATAAGAGTAGTTTCAATCTCCGGGTATTTTTCTGATAATACGTTGATCGTATAATCCATGGCTACTCGAGTTTTAGTCCCCACATTCGAACCAGATAACAAGACTACATTCATTTATTTCACTCCTATTTTTTCTTCGTGTATTTCTTAATCGCGGGTAAAATATCGTTGCCGATAATCTCAATATTCTTTTGCAATTTATCAAATGGAACTCCACCGAAGTCCATTTGCGCAATGTAACGCTGGTGTCCAAATGTTTCGTATTGATACAAGATTTTTTCAATGATTTGTTGTGCACTACCAATATTCATCACATTTCGGGTATCTGCTCCCTGAGCAAATTGCTGCTTTGGATAGGGCGAGCCATTCACCAGCTGCAAGCCCTGATTGATATAGGGATATGCTTCTTTAAAGGCTTCTTGAGTGGTTTCTGCCACATAAAAGAATCCTGCCGTTGCGACAGGAAATTCTGCAGGTTCAAAACCTGAACGGCTAAGCGCTTCTCTGTAGGCGCGTATAGAAACCTCAAATGAACTGACTGGCCCCCCTAACATCGCTATAAACATGGGTACTCCAGCGAAACCAGCTTTGATGGCACTTTCTGGCGGTCCTCCAACTGCTCGCCAAAGCGGCAATGAACCCTTTACAGGCCTAGGAAGAATGTGGGCGTTTTTTAACGGTCTGCGGAAATTTCCTTCCCAATTGACAACTTCTTGCTCATTGATTTGCTTCAACAAGTCAAATTTTTCTTCAAATAATTCTTCGTAGTCTCTAAGGTCATACCCAAGCAAATCAAACAGACCGACTCTCGATGCACGACCTGCAATGATTTCTGCACGTCCATTCGAAATGAGGTCCAATGTAGCAAAATCCTCATACACACGTACAGGATCTGAAGTGCTGATAATGGTTGAAGAGCTGGCGATCTTAATTTTATTCGTGGCTTGGGCAATGGCTGCCAATACAACTGAATGTGCTTGAGTGGTAAAGTATTCTTGATGGCTTTCCCCGACACTGAAAAAATCTAATCCAGCTTGTTCTGCCAATTTAGCTAATTCAATGATTTCTTGAATCCGTTGTTCTGACGAGATACGCTTGCCTGTTGCAGGATCAGGAATGTGATCGCCTAATGTGTACAATCCAAATTCTAATCCCTGGCTGGGATCTATCCGGTATTTTTCCATACTTTGTATCTCCTTTGATTTGTTCTTTATTTGTGTCAAGTTGCTTACTTTTTAGAAGTGTATTTTTATATTATATAGGAAAATCTATAAATTGTAAGTATTTATTTTTGATTCTGCTGACAAAAGCAAAAAAAAACTCAGAAAATTGATGCCAATTTTCTGAGAATTTTTTTAGAAATAGTTATTAGACTTGTTGTTCTAGTCGTTCTGGTTTCAATTTCAGTTTTCCTCTGCAAACACCGCAACAATATTTTTGTGTATTCATTCTTCGTTTGCGGTAATATCTCTGAGCGCATTCTTTACACTCATAGATCCAAAAATGAGTTTTTTTAGGTTTGGCAAGAGATTTTACATACCGAGAGCCGCCGACTTGTTGGAGCAACAGCTTAAAGTCCGCATCACGATGTTGAAACCCTTTGTTCGCCAAATGTAAATGATAATGGCACAACTCATGCTTGATTACTCCTAAAAATTCCTCCATCCCAAATGTTTCAAAAACTTTGAGATTAAAATCCAAATCGTGACTTTCCAAATGATACCTTCCACCAGTTGTCCGTAACCGTTTATTGAAACTGGCTTTATGGTTGAAAGGTGCACCAAAATCTGTCAAAGAAATTTGTTCTACCAGCACTTGTAGTTCATCAGGACTCAACTGTACACCTCCTTATCATTTCAATCGTTTGAATGGTTGCTCTTTATTTCTGTGGATCCAACATGGTCAAGGAAATCCGACCTTTTTTCACATCGATTTGATCTACCCAAACGGTTACAATATCACCGACTGCTACGACATTAGTCGGGTGCTTAACAAATTTTTTGCTTAATTTGGAAATGTGTACTAATCCATCTTGCTTCACACCAATATCCACAAAAGCTCCAAAATCAATGACGTTTCGCACAGTTCCCTCTAGTTTCATACCGGGTTGAATATCTTCCATTGACAATACATCTTGGCGCAATAATGGAGCCGCCATGTCATCTCGTAAATCTCGGCCTGGTTTGACTAAAGCATCAATAATGTCTTTTAAAGTTTCTTTCCCTAACTCTGTCTTTGTAGCCAATTCATCCAAGTTTACACGAGATAAAGCTTCTTTAGCAGCTTCTGTTCCTACATCTTTTAAAGTTAAGCCAGTATATTCCAAAACTTGCTCCGCTTCAGCATAAGATTCGGGGTGAATTCCGGTGTTGTCTAAGACATTTTTTCCACCAATAATACGCAAGAATCCAATAGCTTGCTCGTAAGCTTTAGGTCCTAGACGAGGAACCTTTTTCAATTGGTTTCGTTTTTCAAAACGGCCATTTTCTTCCCGATAGGATACAATATTTTTAGCCGTCGTTTTCGTTAATCCAGCCACTCGCTGCAATAAAGAAGTACTGGCTGTATTTACGTTTACTCCAACTTGGTTAACAGCTGTTTCAACCACAAAATCCAACTGCTCTTCTAAACGTTTTTGCGAAACATCGTGCTGGTATTGACCTACTCCAACCGATTTAGGGTCAATTTTCACCAATTCAGCCAATGGATCTTGCAAACGACGACCGATACTTACCGCGCTTCGTTGTTCGACTTGTAAATTGGGAAACTCACTGCGCGCTTCATCACTTGCTGAGTAGACGGATGCTCCTGCTTCGTTGACGATCACATAAAACGTTTCTCGGTCCACTTGTTTCAAGTTTTCTGCTACAAAGGACTCTGATTCACGGCTAGCTGTTCCGTTCCCGATAGCCACCATTTCAACACCGAATTTTTCAATCATAGCTCTAAATTTAATAGCTGCTTCTTCACGTTGTCTTTGTCCAGCAGGTTTGTGTGGGTAAATCACATCAATATCCATTACTTTTCCTGTAGCGTCCACAATGGCTAATTTACAACCTGTACGATACGCAGGGTCGAACCCTAAAACAACTTTTCCTTTCAAAGGGGGTTGCAACAATAAGTTACGCAAATTCTCTCCAAATATCGCAATCGCTTGTTCATCGGCTGCTTCTGTTAAAGTAGAACGGATTTCACGTTCAATAGCAGGTCCAATAAACCGTTTGTAACTGTCTACATACGCTTCTTGTAGATATGGAGCAGCCGTTGAAGATAAATCTTTCATAATTTGATTGATTAGATAAGAATAAATTCGGTTTTCATCAACTTCCAAAGTGACTTTTAGAATCTTCTCTTTTTCTCCACGATTCATCGCTAATACACGGTGCGATACTACTGATTTGATAGCTTCGCTGAAATCATAGTACATTTCATAAACGCCTTTTTCGTCTGCTTCTTCATTTTTCGAAACTGAAACGATGCGTCCATTGTTGAAAGTGAAATCACGGATCCATTGACGGTAAGTTGGTTCGTCACCAAAAGATTCTGCCAGTATTTCGTGTGCTCCTGCTAGGGCATCTTCTGTTGTTACTACTTCCTGTTCTTCATCAATGTATTTTTCAGCTTCTGCGGTCACGTCGGTTTTTGGAAAAGACAGTAACCACTCTGCTAAAGGTTCTAACCCTTTTTCTTTAGCAATCGTAGCTTTAGTACGGCGTTTCTGCTTAAATGGACGATACAAATCTTCTACTAATTGCATTTTATCCGCTTGTTTGATCTCTTTTCCCAATTCAGGAGTCAATTTGCCTTGTTCTTCAATCGAGTGAAGGACATCGTTTTTACGTTTTTCTAGATTCTCCAGGTAAGTGTGTCGCTCTTCGATTTCGCGAATCTGTACTTCATCCAAAGTACCCGTCATTTCTTTTCGGTAACGAGCAATAAAAGGAACCGTATTTCCTTCACTCAATAAATTCAATACAGTAGTAATTTGTTTTTTTGAGTAAGCTGTCAATTCAGCATTTAATAATTTCAGTACACGATTTTCATTTGTTTCAGCCATAATCTTCTTCCTCCCTATAATACACATACACTCTATTTTAGCATAAACAAAGAGAGAGTGGAGCAGAGCGTTTAGACTACTGGCTATAAGAAGATTTTGACCAGTCAGGTGCACTTTCCTGACAGGTCAAAATCAGCTTATAGACATGTAGTCTGCTCTGCGCAACTCGTTTAAGAAGCAGAGAGTGGAGCATGGCGTTTTGCTCATCGAATATAAGCTACTCTCCAACAGTCAGGTGCACTTTCCTGACAGTTGGAGAGTAGCTTATAGGCGCATGAGCAGCCATGCGCAACTCATCTAACCAGACACTGAAGAAAGCCGTTTATTTAAACAATACCCTAACTACCAACATTTCACGCAAAAAAAGCAGGAGGAAAGCTCACTCAAGCTTCACTCCTGCCATCTGCAAACATGTTCTAGTCTATTTCAAACGTCACCATAGTCCGGGCAATCTCTGTTTCGATATCTTTTCTGCGCCAATGTTTTTTATTGCCTAAACACGCACTGATATAAGTTCTTTCCTCATCACGAAGCGTTTTTCTAAAATGGACATGCCCCATAATACTGTATTTGATTGGATATTTTTGATACAGCCATTCATAAGAAGAACTACCTAAGAAAGCATTAAAATAATCATAAGTCCGGCTTGGTAAGGGGACTACAAATTGCGGATGAGTAGCGATATGGGTCATAAGAATCACGTTGCGATCTCCGATTTTCTCCATATCTTCTTCTATCTTATCCAACATCCACTGCGCAACTTCTTGGTTTTCTTTGCCCCAATGCACATAATATTTGTCGTTCCAAGCACCAATCCGATACTTCATCCGGTCAAAATCTTCTTTTGTATATTGCTCATCATCCGCATATCCGTAATCGTACCATCCCGAATTGCCCACCACAGCCCATTTGTCATTGATGATATAAGGCTTTTCAAGAATGCTTTCTGGTTGTTGTTTGAAAAAATCGTAAATCTTTTTGGTATCTTCTTCCCCATTCTTTCGAGACCAGAAATCATGGTTTCCAGGAATAAACAGAACTCGACAAGTCGTTTCTTCTTTTAACTTATCCATAAAACTTTGCGAAAGATGGTAATCACTACTGATATCTCCAGCCAAAAGCAATAGATCAACATCCTTTTGATGAAGTTGTTTAGCTAATGTTTTGGCAAATGTGCTCCCTGCTGGAATAGCCTTTTTATTTGAATCGATATGAATATCAGAAATAACTCCTATCTTCATTTACGTCTTCCTTTACTCATTTTTTCTAGTTCGGCATTAATCCTTCTTCTACTAAAAATTCATGCGCTACTTCATCTTCCGATTTGCCTTCCACATCTACTGCATAGTTCATTTGACGCATTTGTTCGTCAGTTATTTTCCCACCTAATTGGTTCAATATTCCTTCCAATTCCGGGTATTTTTCCAACGTTTCTATCAGCATCAATGGAGCTCCTTGATAAGGTGGGAATAGGCCTAAATCATCTTCTAGTTGAACTAAGTTATAGGCTTCAATATCACTATCCGTAGAATAAGCATCTACTAGATTGACGTCTCCAGTTTCAACAGCTTGATAGCGGATATTTGGTTCCATTGTTTCCACACTGCCAAATGTTAACCCGTATAATTCTTGAATCCCCGGATATCCATCTTCTCGGTCTGAAAACTCTAATGTAAATCCAGCTTTGATTTCGTCAGCAATCGGAATCAAATCAGAAAAAGTTTCCAAATCATATTGTTCAGCCAACTCTTCAGTGACCGCCAATACATAAGTGTTGTTGAAATCCATTGGATCCAGTAAAGTCATCTCATATTGCTCTTCTAAACCGGTTTTAGCTTGTTCATAAACTGCTGCTTCGTCTGATGACTCAAGCGGTTCATCTAAGAAAGTGGCCAACACCGTTCCAGTGTATTCGGTATAAATATCGATGTCTCCAGATTGGATGGCATTAAAGTTGAAGGTTGTTTTCCCTAGATTAGGTTCTAATGCTACAGAAATATCGGTTTGGCTTTCAATTAAATCTTCATACATATGCATCAGAATAGTTGGTTCAGCACCTAATTTACCACCAATCGTAATTTCTTCTTCAGAATTGGTTAGCCATGAAGCAACAAAACCAATCACCATCAAACCTAACACTACACTTAATACAATAATCGTCTTTCTAAAGGAGATTTTTTCCAAAACACCCAAAAAGACATCAAACAAAATCGCTAGTAACGCGGATGGAATAGCTCCCAACAAGATCAGTGAGTTATCTCCTCGGTCGATTCCTAGTAAGATAAGATCCCCTAGACCTCCTGCCCCGATCAATGAAGCAATTGTAGCCGTTCCGACAATCAATACCATTGCATTACGGATTCCTCCCATAATGACAGGAAGTGCCATTGGGATTTGGACTTTCACTAATTTTCGAAAGGCATTCATCCCCATTGCATCTGCAGCTTCAGTCATTGAAGGATCAATATCCACAATACCGATATAGGTATTGCGCAGTATTGGCAGCAATGCATACATCACTAAAGCGATGGTGGCGGGAAGTCGTCCAATACCTACCAGCGGAATCAATAACCCTAGTAAAGCTAAAGAAGGAATCGTTTGGAAAATTGCAGTAATTTGAATAATAGGGTTTGCCCATTTTTTTCGATAAGTCAAAGCTATTGCGATGGGAATAGCGATCAAAACGGCTATTAGTAATGAAATCAATGACAATTCGATATGTTCTAATAAAGTGGTCCACAGTTGCTCTCTTCGTTCTACAAATGTATCGATCAATGTTTGCATTAGCGGTTTCCTCCTTCCTGAACGTTATCGGCCAGGTAAGAAAGAAGTTGTTGTTGTGAAATAGTTCCAATCCATTCTTGGTTCTCATTCATGACCTTTACGTTTGATGCTTTAGCTAATACGCCAGTCGCTTCCTCGATGGTCGCATAAATATTGAGGCTTGGAGCACCCTCAACGTCTGCCGTTCTTTTGTCCATATAACCTGCTTTTACTAAATCGCCTACTGTTCGACGTTGTTCTGAAACTATATTCCCAGCTTTTAAAAATTCTCGTACAAAGTCATTCTTAGGTTGCTCTCGGATTTCTTGAGGCGTTCCAATCTGCACAACTTCTCCTTTGTTAAATAAGCAGATACGATCACCTAACGTTAAAGCTTCGCTAATATCATGTGTTACAAAGACAATGGTTTTATTCAAAGTCTCTTTCATATGTAGCAAGTCTTGCTGTAAACTGCTCCGGCTGATAGGGTCCAACGAACTAAACGGTTCATCCATTAAAATAATATCCGGGTCCGCTGCTAATGCGCGAACGATTCCAATTCGTTGTTGTTCTCCACCCGATAATTCAGCTGGTTTGCGGTTCCGATAACTTTCTGGATCCAACCCTACACTAGCTAATAGTTCTGTGACACGTTCTTTCATTTTTTCTTTAGGCCACTTCTTCATTTCTGGTACAACCGTAATGTTTTCCTCAATCGTCATATGTGGAAATAATGCAATTTGCTGCAATACATAGCCGATATTCCAACGCAATTCATTTAATTTGTACTCACTGATCATTTTCCCATCAATCCGAATATAGCCGTTTGTTAATGGAATCAGGCGATTGATCATTTTTAAAGTGGTCGTTTTGCCACTTCCACTAGGTCCAATAAACACAAAAAATTCGTTATCTTGAATTTCAAAGCTTAAGTTGGAGACTACTGGTTTATTTTCTTGGTATTCTTTGGATACTTTCTCAAATTGAATCATTTTTTCTCCCCTTAATTTTTTTTAGACTAAAGCAATTGGTTTGAGACACCATATCCCAAACCATGCTTTTTCTACTTTTTATTCCCACAATCCCTTGTTTTTATTTGGAATAGCGTAATCTTTTACGATCCCTGTTTTATCGAAACGAACTCCATGCAAAGCTCCTCCGTACACAGCACCGCCATCAATACCAATAAGGTCATTTTTGGTCCATACATCAGTAGTTTTATTATCACCATATAGCATTGGAGTTATGGTATGTCCAAAAACTATTTTTTTGCCTGTCTTATTTTTCTGATCGTAAAAACCTTCGCGAATCCATACAAAATCCTTTGCGGCGGTTTTTTTCCAGTCTTTTTTAGCTAAGTCGACACCAGCATGTACAAAAATATAGTCTTCCCATTCATAATACAGCAAGCAGTTTTCTAAAAATACTTCTAGCCAGGGGTAATGACTTTTGATTATCCCCGCTATTTCCACAGCCGAATATTCGTCTTCCGCACCTGGATGCAAGAAGGTCTCAATGGTTTTTCCTCCGCCGTTCATAGCATACAATGAATAATTTTCTTCTGGTTGACGCAGAAAACCAAGCAGCATCTCTTCGTGATTTCCTCGTAAACAAATAGCTCCTTTTTCGGCCACTAAAGAGTTCCCTAAAGCGAAACACTCTTTTGGATTTTCCCCACGGTCTCCTAAGTCCCCTATCAAAACAAGTTGCTGTGTCTCTTCATCCCAGTTCTGTAACATCTCTTTGAACAAAGTGATTTCTCCATGAACATCGCCTATTGCAAAAATTTCTTGTTTCATAAAGCAACGCCTCTCTTAGCATTTATATACTTTATTATACAGAAAAAATACAAATAGGCTAAAAGATAGACTCTAATTCTTTCTTAAGTTTTGGCAACAAAATAGACGTCTCTATTTTTTCGCTTTATAATAAAGACGTATAGTTAAAAATTAGTCGAATAGTGAGAGGAAGTTTTTTTGATGAATTGGAAAAAAATCATCGGCATCATAGTTGCCGTAGCAGCAGTTGCCTTAATAGGATATACCCTTATTTTTGCAAATAATAAGGAAGACGTTTTAACAGTACGTACCGATACAGTAACAGAAGAAACCATTACAGAGACATTGTCTTTGACTGGACTGGTTGAGCCTAGCCAAACGCAAGAAGTATTTGGACAAGGTACTGTTTCTGATTTACCGGTTGCTGTGAATGATACTGTTGAAGAAGGAGATACATTGATTTCATTCGATGGAGTCAATATTGAAGCCGATTTTGCAGGTAGTGTGACAGCGGTCAACGCTTCTGAAGATGAGCCTGATTTAAGTGCTCAAACTGGGACTCCTGCAGTTGTTTTGTCAGATTTAAATGAATTAGAAGTTGCGATTCAATTAACTAAATCAGATGCTCCTTTAGTAAAAGTAGACCAAGCCGTTGAGTTATCAAGTGGAGACAATACTTATTCTGGTACTGTCACACATGTAGATCCAGTAGCTATAGAAACTACTGGTGCAACAGGATCTACTCAACTATTAAATGCTGTGATTTCATTTGATGAAAATCCAGAAGGCTTGATTGCTGGTTTTGATATTGATGCAGACATCACCACAAATAGTGCTGAAAACGCCTTAACGATTCCAATAGAATCATTAGTTTACAATAATGAAAATGAGCCTTTCGTGTATACGGTAGAAAATGATGTCGTTCAAAATACACCCGTAGAAATTGGGCTTCAATCTACTACAAAAGTAGAGATTCTTTCTGGTTTAGCTTCTGGAGACACCGTAGTTCTTTCACCAAGCGAAGATGTAAAAGACGGTATTACTGTAACGACTCAAGACAAAGAATAGAGGGTAGATAACATTGATTGAAATTAAAGGAATCACTAAAACATATTATACAGGCGGAGAATCATTGACTGCTCTGAACAAAATCGATTTGCGCATCGAAAAAGGTGAATTCACTTCAATTATGGGCCCCAGCGGTTCTGGAAAATCAACAATGATGAACATTTTAGGCTTATTGGATCGCTTTGATGCCGGCACGTATTTTTTAAATGGTCAAGATGTGAGCAATTTGTCGGATAACGAAAGTGCTCTGGTCCGCAACAAGGAAATCGGGTTTATTTTTCAATCCTTTAACTTGATGCCGCGGATGACTATTTTAGAGAATGTGGAATTGCCGATGGTTTATGCTAATATTCCTAAAAAAGAACGACGCGAAAGAGCTTTAAAAGCTTTAGACAGAGTTGGTTTGAGTGATCGAGTGAAACACCGCCCCAATGAAATTTCTGGTGGTCAAAAACAACGTGTAGCTATTGCTCGTGCCATCGTTAATCAACCATCCGTTTTGATGGCAGACGAACCAACTGGGAATTTAGATTCTAAAACGACTTTAGAAATTATGCGTATTTTCCAAGAAATCAATGCTGAAGGAACCACTGTAGTCATGGTGACACATGAACCGGAAGTCGCGGAATACACAAAACGGATGGTCTTATTTAGAGATGGAGAAATCCAAGATGACCATAGTCAAACTCAAAAAATAATCTAGAAAGGAGCTGTTACTCTTTGAATTTTAGTGAAAATTTTAAAATGGCGATCGATAGCGTTCTGGCAAATAAAATGCGCTCCTTTTTGACTATGTTAGGTATCATTATCGGTATAGCAGCTGTAATTGCGATTTTAGGTGTTGGAAATGGCGCAACGGAAGAAATTACCGGCACATTTAATAACTTAGGCGCTTCTACGATTTCGCTTTCCGTGACTGATGAAGCCACCGAAACAGAACCACTAACAGAAAATGATATCCTGGCTCTAAAAGAAGCTATTCCAGAAATTGAACGTATTTCACCAGACAAAACAGCCATGGCTTCAATACAATCAGACTTTGAAAGCCGTCAATCTATTGTGTCTTATGGTACACCCGACCTACAATATACCAATCAAGTCATGGAAAGTACCATTATCAGCGGACGGTATTTCAATCAAAATGACTATGCAGACGGAAAAAACGTTATTGTGATCAGTGAAGATACAGCTGCTGCATTATTTAACGGGCGTACGGAAGTGTTAGGAGAACAAATCAAATTGGTCGGGAATTCAGGAAACCAATTGGATTTGACTGTTATCGGAGTTGTTGAAGGAACTTTCCAAGACTTGCAAGGCTCCTTTGACTTAAGTCAAATGCCTTTGTATGCAGCTATTCCTTTAACGACGATGGAAAAACTAAATCCTACGCTTGGCGGGATCGACAGCTTAACCATTCAAGTTACCGATAAAGATGCTATTGAAACTGTTTCCACTCAAATTGTGCGGATTTTAGAAACAAGACACGATGCAGTGGGAGAAAATTGGTACTCAGCCACTAACTTCCTGCAAGCACTCGATCAAGTCGACCAAGTATTAAGCTTGTTCATCAACTTCATCGCTGCAGTAGCAGGAATTGCTTTATTGGTTGGTGGAATTGGGGTAATGAACATTATGCTGGTTTCGGTCACCGAACGTACCCGAGAAATTGGTACCCGAAAAGCATTAGGGGCGACAACGAGAACTATTTTGGTACAATTCTTGATGGAATCCGTTATCCTGTGTTTGATCGGCGGAACTATCGGACTTATCCTAGGCATTTTATTAGCAACAGGCGTTTCAAATGCTTTGAATATCGTTCCAAACATTACCATTGGATCCGTTCTATTGGTTCTGCTTTTCTCTAGTGCAGTCGGAATCTTTTTCGGACTCTATCCAGCGCGAAAAGCAGCTAAATTAGACCCGATCGAAGCATTGCGTTACGAATAGAGAGTGGAGTAAGTCGTTTAGCTCTCCGAACAAAATAGAACCAGCCTTAGCCAGGTGCACTTTACCTGACTAGGGCTGGTTCTATTTTTGGGTGTGTGAGCTGCCTTACGCGACTCGTCTAAGACAGAGAGTGGAGTAGAGCTTATAGATACGTAGTCTGCTCTGTGCAAATCGTCTAAATGAGCAGGATCATTCTCTTTCCTATTAAAGTGTCGATGACTGCTCATCAGCACTTTTTTTGTTTCTTCAATTCTATTTACGTTCCCTTTTTGAAAGAAAACTAGTTTTATGGGCACGTAAAATTAATTTGCGTGCTCTTTTTCTGAACTAAGGACTTCTAAAGTAACGTAAAAACGATTTGCGTTCCATTTCTCCCTATTTTCCCCTTTTTACGGCACACAAAAAAAGTTGAGATAAGTTTTCTTATCTCAACTTTTCCTGAATTTATTTAATTAGGCTTCGCTGCTCACAACAGCATTTTCATCATTTAAGATGTCATCGTCTAATGTGTGGACAACTCTAGCAGAAACAACTCCAGCTAACATGCTGTCGTTTACGTTTAACATCGTCCGAGCCATATCAATAATCGGTTCAACTGAAATCAATAACCCAACAATTGCAATTGGTAAATCTAAAGCACCTAAAACGATTAATGCAGCAAATGTCGCTCCGCCACCTACACCAGCAACTCCAAACGAGCTGATCGTTACTACTGCAACTAGCGTAATAATAAATGAAGGACTAAATACATCAATTCCGACAGTTGGTGCAACAATAGTTGCCAACATAGCAGGATAAATACCTGCACAGCCGTTTTGCCCAATAGATAGACCGAATGATCCAGCAAAGTTAGCTGAGGCACTATCTACACCTAAGGCTTTTGTTTGTGTTTCAATATTTAGCGGTAAGGCACCCGCACTTGAACGAGCAGTAAATGCGAAACTTAGTGCTGGAAAAGCTTTTTTCACATATGTGATCGGGTTAACTTTAAAACCTGATAAAATCAACATATGGATAATAAACATCACAGCAATGGCTGAATAAGATGCAATGACAAATACACCTAAGTTTACTAATGCATTGAAATCACTAGTAGCTAACATTTTTGTCATTAAAGCAAAAATACCATATGGAGATATGCGCAATACCAATGTTACGATACGCATCACAATGGAATACAAGCTATCCATGATTTTTTTGAAGAAAGAAGCATTTTCCGGATCTTTTCTAGAAATTCCTAGATAAGCAACTCCTACAAATGCTGAAAAGATTACAACTGCAATGGTACTTGTATCTCTTGAATCAGCTAAATCTGCAAATACATTATTCGGAATAAAATTAACAATTTGTTCTGGAAGAGATAGATCTTCTACTTGGGCTGAAGTTTCGGTTATTTGTTCGATACGAGCTGTTTCAGCATCTCCTTGAGTAAATTCAGCTCCATCTAAGTTAAACAGTAAGACGCTTCCGATACCGATCAAAGCAGCAATCGCTGTAGTGGCCAACAAAGTCGTCAATACTGAAGTACTGATTTTCCCTAGGTTTTTACTGTTTTCAATTTTTGTAAATGCTCCAATAATAGAGACAAAAATCAATGGCATGATCAACATTTGCAAGAATCTCACGTACCCTTGTCCAACGATATTGATCCAACTGATGGCTTCTGTTGTAACTGCTCCATCAGAACCGAATAATAATTGCAAAAGACCACCAAAAACTACCCCTGCTCCTAAACCCGCAAATACACGAGTTGAAAACTTCACATGTTTTGTTTGCATTTTCCATAGCCCAAACAAAACAGCGACAAATAATACCAATACTAAAATAATAGATACTGTTGTCATATAAACTCTCCCTTTAATATCGCTCTCCCATGACTGGAAAGCATTTTTTGATCATAGGATTAAAGGTCCCAGACTACCTAGTTTTCCGACTGGTAGTCCTAGAATCTGATAATGACAAAATTCTAGAGACTTATAAATAGTAACTGTTTTATGTGAAAAAAGCAACCAAATTACATAATAAGCCCCATCCTTTTTCACAAAGAATGGGGTTAATGGGTTACTTCATAAATTTTCGGATAAAGAACTTGATGATTTCTACAATTGGTATAATTGAGAACGATGTACCTAATACTATTAACCATTGTTCAAGATTTAACGTTGCTACACTGAACCAGCTATTTAATCCAGGAACCAATATGACTATTCCTAAAAGGGCAGCTGAAGTAACAACCGCTAAATTAAACATTTTATTTTTAAATATTCCTACTGTGAATATAGACTTTTCAATCGACTTTACGTTAAAAGCATGGAAGATTTGCAATAAACCTAATGTTGCAAAAGTCATTGTTAAAGCATCTAAATGAATCAATTCTTCATTGCCTACATGTACAGGATTGTGTGTTGCCCACCAATAAACACCTAACGTAAGCGCTCCTTCTATAATTCCTTGGTACACAATACTAGGAAAAACACCATTGGAGAAAAATGTTGCTTCTTTTCCACGCGGTTTCTCTTGCATGATGTCTTTTTCACCCGGTTCCAATCCAAGTGCGATAGCTGGAAAAGTGTCCGTTACTAAATTGATCCATAAGATGTGCACCGGTCCAAGTACGCTCCACCCTAGTAAAGTAGCAATGAATAACGTCAGCACTTCTCCCAAGTTGGCAGATAATAGGAATTGAATCGCTTTTTGAATATTGGTAAATACTTTTCGCCCTTCTTCTACGGCGACTACAATAGTCGCAAAGTTGTCATCTGCAAGGACCATATCACTGGCTCCTTTAGATACTTCGGTTCCCGTTATTCCCATACCCACACCAATATCTGCGGTATTTAAAGCTGGAGCGTCATTTACTCCATCTCCTGTCATGGCTACGATTTTACCCGCTTTTTGCCAAGCTTTGACGATTCGAACTTTATGCTCTGGCGAAACACGTGCATAAACAGAATATTTTTTGACCGACTTAGCAAATGCAGCATCATCGATCTGATCTAATTCCGCACCTGTAATAACGGCTTCTGACTGCCCTTTTTCAATGATCCCTAATCGTGCAGCAATCGCAGCTGCAGTGTCTTTATGGTCTCCAGTGATCATGATCGAACGGATACCAGCTGTCTTAGCCACGCTGATGGAATCCTTAGCTTCTTCTCTTTCAGGATCTATCATCCCGACCATACCAGCATAGATCAAATCCGTTTCCACCGTTTGAGTATTTACTTCTGAAGGAACCGTGCTAACCACTTTATAAGCCATCGCTAAAACCCGTAGTGCTTGAGTAGCCATATCATGATTCGTATCTAAAATAGCCGTTCGACTGTCTTCTGTCAATGGTTGCAATTCTCCATTGATATCAATCTTGGTACATCTTTTCAGTAATTCATCCGGTGCTCCTTTAGTAGCAATAAAGTACATTCCATCCGCCATCTTATGAATCGTTGACATCAATTTACGCTCCGATTCAAAAGGAACTTCTGCTTCACGCGGTTCATTTTCCAAAGCTGTTTTAACATCCAGCTTTTTATCTAATGCAAATTGAATCAAGGCTGTTTCTGTTGGATCTCCAATCAATTCTCCTTCGCCAGATATATTGGTGTCATTTGCATATGTCATAACTTTCATGACCGGCGAATCCATACCTATCTCTTCACTTGCGTCTTGCAAAACATTATTGGTATAAATTTTTTCCACGGTCATTTGATTCATAGTCAATGTTCCAGTTTTATCTGAACAAATAATATCCGTACTCCCTAATGTTTCCACCGCTGGCAGATTTCGAATCAAAGCTTTTCGCTTCGCCATCTTTTGGGTTCCCAGTGATAAAATAATCGTCACGATCGCTGGCAATCCTTCTGGAATAGCCGCTACCGCTAAAGAAATAGAGGTCAATAGCATTTCTACCCAATCACGTCCATTGGAAAGCCCCACCACAAACATCACAACAGCAATAATAATGATGGCAATTGTTAAATATTTTCCTAATCGGTTTAAATTATTTTGTAGTGGTGTCATCGTTTCTTCCGAAGAAGCTAACATAGTCGCAATTTTACCAACTTCTGTCGCCATTCCCGTTCCAACAATAATCCCTTCACCACGTCCATAAGTGACATTGCTGTTCATAAAAGCCATATTTTTTCGATCACCGATACCGACTTTCTCATCCTCTATCAGCGTCAACTCTTTTTCAACAGGAACTGATTCTCCAGTGAGGGCTGATTCTTCTATTTTTAAGGAAGCATTTTCAAATAAACGCATATCTGCCGGTACCACATCTCCAGCTTCTAGTAAGACAATGTCACCCGGAACCAGCTCTTCACTTTTGATATGTACTACAGAGCCGTTCCGTCTTACACGTGCTTCTGGAGAAGACATTTTCTTTAAGGATGCGATAGCTTCTTCAGCTTTCGCTTCTTGAAACACACCTAAAACAGCATTTAAAATAACAACCGCTAAAATAATCACCGCATCAGCTACATCACCGAAAAATGCTGATATCAGAGCTGCTGCAATCAAAACCAAGATCATGAAATCTTTGAACTGTTCAAAGAATTTGACGATGACACTTTTTTGTTTTTCTTCATTGAGCTGATTATGCCCATATGACTCGATCCGCTTTTCTGCTTCTGAAGTTGATAAACCTTCTTTGGATGTTTCAAATTTGTTAAAAACCGTTTCTACATCCTGAGCGAAAAAAGGCTCTTTTATTTGTTCTTTATTTGCCATCCTACTCATCCTCTCATTCCAACTGTTCTTCGTACTTACCGTTATTATAGGCTGTTCTTGTTTTTTATTCAAAGAAACCGCCACGGTTCTGTAAAATATTCAATCGAGTAGGAGGTAAATAATTAATTTATTTACCGTCCTCTCACACCACCGTACGTACCGTTCGGTATACGGCGGTTCAATTTTATATAACATGCTTTTGTTTTAAATAGTAACTATCTGGAGATA
>NZ_JBGQQT010000012.1:0-82517 GCF_045528345.1 Desemzia sp. FAM 23989
TACTTCAAAATCTATTACCATGGAGTAAAGAAGTTCAAGAAAGCTGCAAATAACCCTTACTGTAATACAAAACTATTGTAGCAAGGGTTATTTGTTATATCTATATACCGTTTCATTTTGCGCTTACGTTTATAGCAGATTTAACAAACTATAAGTCGATGGAGACAATAGAATTAGTTTATTTAATTCCTAAACGACAACATTTGGATAAATAGTTTGTTATACTAGAAGTAAGAGAACAAGTAGGAGAGATGATCGTGAATAAACGTTTAGGAAAATGGCAGATAATTGTTGGAAGTTTAATTGTGCTCATGGGAATTTTTGCGATAGCTATCCAACCATTAGTTGCAGTTTTGGTTATTGCTTATGGACTGTATATAGTATATGTAGGAACTAGGATTAAAAAAGGCAATCATCCATTCCAAAAGAATAAAGATCATCATTGAGGTAAAGAATTCATTCCAAAAAAGGAATGAATTCTTTTATTTAAAGTAAAGTAAGCGCTTTAATAATAGGTGTTTTTCTGTTATTATAAGAGTGTAATCGAGTCACTATAAATTTTTTAAGTGTTGCTGGTCAACTTTTAGAAGTTTGAATAAGAAAAGAAAGGATGGGAGAAAATAGTCGGTTTAAAAGTTTTTGAAAAGTTGCAGCAATAGGTAAAGATGGTTCCAATAATCTATTAATTGTGAGGAGTGTCGCCATTGTCAACGAAAGAAAGATTTTTAAAATCAGAAATTCGCAAAACAAATCACCTGTTTTCTTCATTACGTTCTATTATCGAAACTTCTATGTACAGCAATAATATTCAGTTAGTCACTACACTTGAAGATGCCTATGGATTAGCACATGATGCTGTCAATACGATTGTGACTGATTTGGACGTTAAATTTCCTGAAAAACTAGGATTGCCTCAAAGCGCTAAAGTTTTAGTGGAAAATGGAAACAATGTTGTAGGAAGAACTGCTGTAGCAAAAAGAATACAAGGAGAAAATCCTGAAGAAGATAAAAAAATTAAATCTTTGGTTATGGATGCCGTTTATGATGGTACGCAAAAATTAAGATACAAAACAACAGCTTATGTAGGATTAGATTCTGATTTTATGGTGAAAGCTCATTTAACGGTACCAGAAGGACAAGAAAATAACTTGTATTCTTGGTTGTTAAATTTCCAAGTGACCAATGAAGAATACAACACGATGTATCAATCTTCCGTTGAAATCAATGAAGGAGATATCATGATTTACCAAGATGCTTATTGGCATCATCCAGATTATCCATTAGGTTTAGCCTATTTTGATCCTGAACACAATTGTGCCATCATTCTTGGGATGAATTATTTTGGGGAATTAAAAAAAGCTACACTTACTTTAGCATGGAATATTGCCCATAATGTCGGTTATGCCTCTTGTCATGGCGGACAGAAGAAATTTACTCTTAAAAATAACGAGAGTTACGTTTCAGCATTTTTCGGACTATCGGGTTCAGGTAAATCGACCTTGACTCATGCCAAGCATGATGATAAGTATGGAATCGAAGTATTGCATGATGATGCTTTTATCATTTCTTTGGAAAATGGCTCTTCCATCGCTTTAGAACCGTCTTATTTTGATAAAACACAAGATTATCCTGCTGATCATCCAGAAGTAGATTACTTTGTCAGTGTACAAAATGTAGGAGTCACTCAAGATGAAGAGGGGAAAAAAGTCCTGTTGACAGAAGATCTACGTAACGGAAATGGGCGGACAGTGAAATCCCGTTATTCTACGCCAAATCGAGTAGATAAATTTGATGAACCGATCAATGCTATTTTCTGGATCATGAAAGATGAATCGCTGCCGCCAGTCTTAAAAGTAACCGATCCAGTGTTGGCCACGACGTTTGGAGCCACTCTGGCTACTAAGAGAACGACTGCTGAGCGTTTGAAAAAAGGGGTAGATATCAACAAGTTGGTTATTGAGCCTTATGCTAATCCCTTTAGAGTTTATCCGTTGATCGATGATTACAATAATTTTAAATACCTGTTTGAGAAAAAAAATACCGATTGCTACATTCTGAACACAGGTTTCTTTTTAGATAAAAAAATACCTAAAGAAGTCACTCTGGAAGCAGTAGAAAAAATAGTGGAGGGAACAGCTGAATTCAAATCTTTTGGCAATTGTTCAGATATCAGTTATTTAGTAGTCAACGGATTTGAACCGGGTTTCTCTAATTCGTCTTATACGGCTTTAGTGGATGAAAGAATGAAAATGCGTGGCGAATTTATCAATGAACAAAATCAAAAAAATCCATTAAATGTATTGCCTAACGAAGCTTTGAAAGCTGTATTAAATCTAATAGAAGAATTTTGAGTAAGCGTAAAATAAGAATGAGTTCTTTACAGTTCATTCTTGATTTGCGTAAGAAAAGCAATTCTTATTGTAAGAATTGCTTTTCCATTTTTTGAGTGGGGAGGAAGATACATGCCAGGCCGAACGATTGAAATGACAGAAACAGTTCTTAGAGATGCTCACCAAAGTTTGATGGCTACTCGAATGTCCACAGAAGATATGTTGCCAATCATTGAAAAAATGGACCGAGTAGGATACTTTTCTTTAGAATGCTGGGGTGGAGCAACATTTGATGCAGCCATTCGCTTTTTAAATGAAGATCCTTGGGATAGGTTGAGAGAAATACGCAAACGAGCTCCGAATACAAAGTTGCAAATGTTGCTGCGCGGTCAAAATTTGTTGGGCTATCGTCATTACGCAGACGATGTGGTTGACAAATTTGTCGAAAAAGCGATGGAGAATGGAATCGATATTTTTCGTATTTTTGATGCATTAAATGATGTACGAAATTTAGAAGCTTCCTTAAAAGCGGTAAAAAAATATGGCGGGCATGCACAATTGACCATTTGTTATACGATCAGTGATGTGCATACGATCCCTTATTTTGCTGACTTAGCGAAACAAATGGAAGATATGGGTGCAGACTCTATTTGCATTAAAGATATGGCTGGAATACTGACCCCTTATGTAGCAAAAGACTTAGTTAAGGCAATAAAAGAGGTCATCACGGTACCTTTAAGTCTGCATACACATGCTACCAGCGGCACATCTCAAATGACCTATCTGATGGCAGTCCAAGTAGGAGTGGATATGATCGATACCGCTATTTCACCATTCGCAGAAGGGACTAGTCAACCACCTACAGAAACAATGGCTATTTGTTTAAATGAAGGGGAGAATCGTACTAAACTAGATGTTGACCTGTTAGAAGAAGTCGCGGATTATTTTAAACCTATTCGAGATAAATATTTGGCAAATGAATTGTTGAACCCGAAAATGATGGGATCAGATCCAAAAGCGCTGATTTACCAAGTTCCAGGTGGGATGTTGTCTAACCTGTTATCTCAGTTGAAGCAAGCTAATGCTACGGATAAATACGATGAGGTACTGAAAGAAGTTCCTCGTGTACGTGCTGATTTAGGTTTCCCGCCTCTTGTAACCCCTATGAGCCAAATGGTCGGAACTCAAGCCGTATTCAATGTTTTATCTGTGGAACGATATAAGATGGTACCAAATGAAATCAAAGAATATTTGCGTGGTTCTTACGGGCAAACTCCGGTACCGGTAAGCGAAGAATTCAGGAAATCGATCATTCATGATGATCCTGTAGTGACCGACCGTCCTGCAAATCATATCAAACCAGAATTCGATCGGTTGAAAAAAGAGCTGGGCGAGTTGGCAAAATCAGATGAAGATGTCTTAACGTATGCTCTTTTCCCACAAGTAGGCAAAGCTTTTTTAGAAAAGAAATATCAAAGACCTATGATGGTTTCCGAACCAACAGTACAATCTGTAGCTGAAGATGTGGTGATACGAATTTCAGCAAGTATGTAAGGAAAGAGGGGTAGTATGCGAAATTTCACTGTTATGGATGGAGTAGTGGTCACTGTCCTTAGTATGTTAGTTGTTTTTCTCATTTTGATTGGGCTGCAGCTTGTCATCAGTTTATCTCGGATCGTCTTAGAAAGACAAAAAGAGAAATCACAAGCTGCAACGACTCTAGTGGAAGATGAAGAGACGAGAACAGCAGCGGCTTTGATGGCATTGATTTTAGCGAATGAAGAGCAGCAAAATAAGCATTATCAAATCACGTCGATAAAAAGAATTCGTTAAATGGAGGATCATGACATGAAAAATTACGAAATTACGGTTAATGGAAAAGTCTATCAAGTATCTGTGAAAGAAGTCGACACTGAAACTCACTCCCAACAGCTCGCACAACCCACTGCACCTATCCAATCAACACCGCAGCAGAATCATAATACAACTCAGACTGATGGTCATACCATTTCTGCTCCAATGCCCGGTACTATTTTGCGTCTTCAAGTAGCCGAAGGACAAACAGTCTCTAAGGGAGAAGTCTTGTGCATCTTAGAAGCCATGAAAATGGAAAATGAAATTGTAGCTCCCAACAATGGAGTGGTTTCAAGTATCCAAATACGAGCTAATCAGGCGGTAGAATCTGGGGACTCATTGATGGTTATCTCTTGAGGTGAGGAGGAAGGCGAATGTTTGAGGCACTAAATGAACTCATCACTACTTCTGGTCTGGTCAATATGAGTTACAAACACGTCATTATGATCCTATTGGCTTGTGCTTTTCTATATTTAGCCATCAAAAAAGGGTATGAACCTTATCTGCTGTTGCCGATAGCTTTTGGAATGTTATTAGTGAATTTGCCTTTAGCCAATCTCATGTTGGCTCCTCAGGCTGGTTCGTCAGGAGGACTCTTGTACTATCTCTATCAAGGAACAGAGCTGGGAATTTATCCGCCACTTATATTTCTCTGTTTAGGTTCAACGATTGATTTTGGACCTTTAATTGCAAATCCTAAGACCTTGTTGTTAGGCGGAGCGGCACAAGTCGGGATTTTTATTGCTTTTTTCGGAGCTTTGGCTTTGGGAATGACGCCTCAAGAAGCTTCATCTATTGGAATTATTGGTGGTGCAGATGGACCGACAGCAATTTATTTGACTACTCAATTAGCAGATCATTTATTACCCATCATAGCGTTAGCTGCCTATTCATATATGGCATTGGTTCCTATTATCCAACCACCGATCATACAAGCCTTAACAACTAAAGCAGAACGAGAAATTAAAATGGAACAGTTGCGTCCAGTATCAAAAGCAGAAAAAATATTGTTTCCTATTGTAACTACGATATTTGTTATTTTAGTTGTTCCTTCATCAGCTCCACTAATCGGAATGCTGATGCTGGGAAATTTAGTGAAAGAAAGCAACGTTGTACCAAAACTTACTGAAACGTTACAAAATTCATTTATGTATATTGTCACGATTCTGCTGGGGATAACGGTTGGAGCTAAAGCCAATGGGGATATTTTACTCACTATAGAGACTTTACAAGTTGTGTTGTTGGGCTTAATCGCATTTGCTGCAGGGACAGCAGGTGGTGTATTGATGGGGAAATTGATGTGCAAGCTGTCTGGTGGAAAGATCAACCCAATGATTGGTGCAGCAGGCGTCTCTGCCGTTCCGATGGCTGCACGTGTAGTTCAAAAAGAGGGAGCAAAGGCCAATCCTTCCAACTACTTGTTGATGCACGCCATGGGGCCAAATGTAGCAGGTGTCATTGGTTCTGCAGTAGCTGCAGGTGTGTTGTTATCTTTCTTTGGTTAATGAAGAAATGAGGAATAATAGCGTATGGTGGCAGGAGGGGATTATTTGGAAGCTTTTATCAATGGATTATCAGCAGTTACTTCTGGTCAAATCATTATGATGGGAATTGGAGCTTTGTTGATTTACTTGGGTATCAAAAAGCAGTATGAACCAACATTGCTTATTCCGATGGGGCTTGGCGCTGTATTAGTCAATATACCCGGCTCTGGATTGATTAGTCAAGAAATAAATGGACAGACTCAAGAAGGAATTTTAGATGTTCTCTTTGATTTTGGGATTTCGAATGAGTTGTTTCCATTGTTGATTTTTATCGGTATCGGAGCAATGATCGATTTTGGACCATTGTTAAAGAACCCTTTTATGTTTTTATTTGGAGCAGCAGCTCAATTTGGGATCTTTTTTACTATTTTAGTAGCGATTATATTTGGATTTGATTTGCAAGAAGCTGCTTCTATCGGAATTATTGGAGCGGCAGATGGTCCGACATCCATTTTTGTAACCAATCAGTTAGCGCCTCATTTATTGGGACCCATTACTGTAGCAGCATATTCTTACATGGCCTTAGTGCCTATCATTCAGCCTATCGCCATCAAAGCGGTCACTACAGAAAAAGAACGGAAAATCAAGATGACTTACCAAGCAGAAACGATTTCTAAATCAACTAGAATTTTATTTCCAATTAGTGTTGTTTTTGTGGCGGGCTTTGTCGCTCCAGCTTCATTGCCGTTAGTCGGTTTTTTGATGTTTGGTAATTTGATGCGGGAATGCGGTGTATTGGATCGATTGAGTCAGTCCGCACAAAATGAATTAGTCAATCTGGTCAGTATTTTATTGGGATTGACCATTTCAGTAAAAATGACGGCTGATCAGTTTTTAAATCTTAGTACACTTTTAATCATTGCTTTTGGTCTGGTGGCATTTGTAATGGATACCATCGGCGGGGTTCTATTCGCCAAGTTTCTGAATATATTCAGAAAAGAAAAAATCAATCCGATGATCGGTGCTGCTGGTATCTCTGCATTTCCTATGTCAGCTCGAGTAATCCAGCGAATGGCCCATACTGAAGACAATCAGAATTTCGTATTGATGTATGCAATTGGAGCGAATGTTTCTGGGCAGATTGCCTCGGTTGTAGCTGGAGGCTTAGTATTGAATTACTTTATGTGACCTTGTTGTAAAGATCGTTTTCTTGAAGGGAGGCGGTAGAATGTTTGATGTAGATTACACAGCTTTAGAAAAAGGATTGGAACTTATGGGTATTGGTATGTTAGGAATTTTTGCTGTCCTGTTTATTTTGTACGTGACGAGTATTTTGCTGATCAAATTATTTCCGTCAAAAGGGGATAACCCTTCAGTAAAAAACTAAATTAAAAAAGGAACGTCAGGACAATAACTTTACTGTCTTGACGTTCCTTTTTAACTGTTCATTTAGCTCTGTACAGAATGAATTTTTTTCAACAGGGTTTTAGTGAAAGTAGTTTTTACAGCTATTGTGGCTATCCAGCCAAGACCGCTTACTGAAAAGAAAAAGAATAATGCTGGCCATCTCAACAATACAAAAAGCAATACTCCAGAGATGAGGAATAGTCCCAAGCTGATGAGCGGATGACCAGCCATTAAAACAAACCCTGTTAAAAATTTTTTTGGCAAAGAAGTAGTCAGCTTTTTGGTTAACGGGAAATAGAATAAAGCTGTCAATCCAAAAAGAATAGAAGCGACGTAAATCACGTACTTATAAACTTGTATCCAAGCTGCTGGAGAGGATAAGCTGGCTAAATACCAACTGTCTAGGAATAGGATTGCAGATATTCCGAAAACCGGCAGCCCAATTTTGTATCCTTCCCAAAAATGTGATTTAAAATAATGGTGAAAAGTTTTAAAAATAGGCACAGACGTTTCGCCTTGTGACCACAAATGCAAGATATGGAACAAGGCATTTGTGGCTGGAATTGCGGTAACTAAAGGCAGTGAAAACAACAGCCATACAAGGTTCAAAACAGCCAGTCGGGATATCCATTCGGTACCTTCTACAATTCCGTTGGTAAAGTCGAATTTTTTCATCAGAGTTGTCCTTTCTACCGATTTACTGTATATTTTCATTTTTTTATCCTTTTGTTCCGCCAGTCAAGTCCATTCCTTGAATGAAGTATTTCTGAGCGAAGAAGAACAATAAGACTGTTGGGATCATGACTAAAGTAGCTCCAGCCATCAAATAATTCCACTGGGTAGTCGATTGATTTTGGAAAGTTTGTAATCCGATTTGTAAGGTATACATCTCTTCATCATGAATATACAACAATGGTCCAAGAAAGTCATTCCATGCTCCGTTAAAGGATGTGATCCCAATAGTAATCAATGCTGGTTTAGTCAAAGGAACCATTAAATGACTCCAGATATACAAATGATTTGCACCATCAATCTGGGCGGCTTCAATCAACTCATCATTGATCGATAAATAAAATTGACGCATCAAGAAGATATTGAAGGCACTACCGAAGAAAGACGGGACGATCAACGGTAAATAAGTTCCTACCCAGCCGATTCGAGTGAATAGAATGTATTGTGGAATCATGGTAACAAATCCTGGAATCATCATGGTAGCTAAGACTAGAGAAAATAAAATGTTTTTCCCTGGGAAAGATATTTTAGCAAAACCATAGGCGATAAATGAATTGGACACCACATTACCTAACACAACAAAAAACGTGATGAGCAAAGTGTTCCTTGCATATTTGAAAAACGGAAAGGCTGCAATGGTTTCTGTATAATTGGACCATTGTAAAGTTTCCGGAAAGAAGCTTGGCGGGAAGCGCACGATTTCTTCCATTGGTTTTAAAGAAGTAAAAACCATCCAAAAGAGTGGAGCTAATAGAACAATACTTACCCCAATCAAAAGAATGTAAGAAATGAATTTATTTGCATTACGTTGTCTTTTCCGACTCTTAAAGTGCTGCTTTTTAGGAATAATTTTTTCAGTTTGTTCAGAAGTTTTTGTATTCGAAACATTTTCAATCATTCACTTCGACCTCCTCCATAATGTACCCAACGAGGAGCCAATTTTAAATTCACAAATGTTAAACTCAACACGATAACAAATAATACCATAGACATAGCCATTGCATACCCCATGTCAAAAGCCACAAAAGCTTTGTTCCACATATGTAAATTGTAGAAGAGAAGGGAATTCGCTGGACCATTCGTGCCACTTTCCGACATGACATAAGCTTCTTGGAAAATTTGGAAAGCTCCGATAGTTGATGTAACTACATCATAAAAAATAATGGGCGTGATCATTGGTAAAGTAATGTGACGGAATCGTTTAAAAGCACTGGCTCCGTCGATTTCTGCTGATTCGTATAGTTGGTTTGGAACGTTTTGCAAAGTCGCCAAATACAGCAGCATTGCGCCTCCCACACTCCACAGTTTCATTAAGATCAGAGCCGGTTTTGTCCATTGGGGATCAAATAACCAAGCAGGACCTTGAATCCCGACCCAAGCTAATATAGTATTTATTAAACCTGATGTAGGAGAGAGCATCTGCATCCATAATACATAGACGGCCACACCAGATAAAATAGCGGGTAAATAAAAAATAGTTCTGAATATGGAGATTCCTCGCACGCGTTGATTTAATAAGACGGCTAATAAAACACTCCCAATCGCTGTCAAAGGAACATTGAACAAGACGTAATACCCCGTATTATAGAGTGATTTCCAAAAAAGCTCATCTTGTGTAAACATTCTTCTGAAATTATCAAAGCCGATAAAGTCCATTTTGGAAGTCAAATTGTAGTTAGTAAAACTTCCATAGAAAGAAAATAGCATTGGCCCCAACATAAAAATAACGAAACCAATGATAAATGGAGAGACAAAGAAGAGGCCCCAAAGAGCATCATTTTTTTGTTTTTTAGTCTTTTTTTTCTTTTGCTTTTCTGTTATAGCAGCCAATTTTTTCACCTCTTTCGTTTAGTACAAAACAAGGCGACAAAGAATAGCCTCTGTCACCTTGTCCGCTGAGTCATTTTGCTGATGAAATAAACCGTTATTCGTTTTGTTCAACGAGATTCTCAACTGAAGCTTGAGCTGCTTCCAATGCTTCTTCAGGTGATTTATTTCCCAGCATCACATTATCAATTTCTCCATTCACTAAAGAACTAAAGTCAGGTGCAGTCAAAGGAACAGGAGTGATCACTGTGTTTTCTAAATTGCGGTCAGCCATTTCATAAATCATTTGGCCTTCCTCATCTAAATCAGGATGAGTTGTCAGATTAGTGTTAGCTTCTTGGTTTGCCATAATATCAAAACTATTCAAACCAAATTTTTCTTGAACTTCTGTTGAAGTGAGGTATTTCATAAACTCATAAGAAGCTTCAGGATTTTCTGCTCCGTATGGGATTTCTAGAACGAAACCGCCACCCCATGACCAATTTCCGCTGCCTTCTTCATGTTCTGGTAAAGGTGCTACACCAAAGTTAAAGTCTTCAGGTGCATTTTCAAGTAAATTGGTGTAATAGTTGATATTTTGAGCTCGAATACCCACTAATCCAGAAATGAATGGATCAGCAACTCCTGAGCCGAATTCTGCTTCATATGAATTGATAGTGTCAGCACCATAGTAGTCTTGCCATTCTAAGATCCACTCAAGAGCTTCTACTTTTTCAGGTGTATCAATGGTCACATTACCTTCGTCATCGAACCAGCTTACGCCATTATCCGCATTTAATGCCCAAACATCTGCGCCTACATTCCAAAGCGGGTAAAATCCGATGCGTTCCCATGAATCTCCGTCTTGTACATCTAAAGCACGAGCGTATTCTTCTAATTCTTCCCATGTAGCAGGTGGAGTCTCAGGATCTAAGCCTACTTCCTCAAAAGCATCTTTATTGTAAAAAAGCACTTGGGTATCTGTATTAAAAGGCAACGCATAGGCATTATCTTCATAGAATACGGTTTCCCATAAATGAGGATAGAAGAGAGATTCCATATCATCTTCTTGGTTAATGTAGTCTTGAAGGTTCGTTGATTGTTGTGCTTCTGCACGTTGTTGAACTGAATTGATGTCTTGAACGATAACATCAGGTGGATCCCCAGCTGCAATAGAAGCTAGTGATTTGGTCCATATGTCTCCCCATGGTTGATAAACGTACTCAACCTCGATTTCGTCTTGTGATGTATTAAAATCTTCAATAATTTCTTCAATAGCGTCTCTGCGTAAACCAGAGCCCCAGAAGGACCAGAATTCAATCGAAACTTTATCTCCATCCGCTCCGGTATCTTCGGAATTATTTGCTTCTTCATTTCCTCCTCCGCATGCTGCTAATAAAAGCGCAGTTCCTGCTGTAAGGGTCAAAGAAAGCCAAAATTTCTTTCTTTTAATCATTGCTACCACCTTCACCTTTCTAAGTTATAATGGGAATAGCAGAATTAATGTCGGCACTTAACGTAAGGGCATACATTAATGAGTGCTTCTTCAATTTTGATGATATACTATAGTTTCGAAGTATTCAAATAAATAGCCTTAAATGATATAAAAATAAAAAAACTGCTTCAATCAGGTATTTCTTCCCCTCCGCAACTATTTTGGCTATAATTTACCTATTGACAAAAAGAATGATGCCGCTAAGGAGACTAAACAAGATGAGACAAACAAATGAAGAAAAAATTAACCGTTTAGAAGAGCTGAAAGAGACATACGATAGATTCAAAGAGAAACCTTTTCAATTAAATCTGAAAAGGGGAGTACCTGGCAAAGATCAATTAGCCTTATCTGAACCGATGTTGAACATTTTAACGCCGGAAGATCTGTATCAAGAAACTGAAGCTGATTTTCGTAATTATGGTGTACTGACAGGGATCCCTGAAGCGAAACAATTTTTTTCAGAAGTATTGGAAATTACCGCTGATGAGGTCATCGTTGGAGGGAATTCGAGCTTGCAGTTAATGTATACTGTTTTAGCCAGCAAAATGTTTTTAGGACAGTCAGATAAAAATTCAGCATGGGCTAAAGAAAAGGTAGTCAAATTTTTATGCCCAAGTCCAGGTTATGATCGACACTTCAATGCAACAGAAAAATTAGGGTTTGAATTGATTCCTATTGAAATGACTTCAACTGGACCGGATATGGATCAAGTGGAAATTCTAGTAGCTAATGATGCTTCAATCAAAGGAATCTGGTGTATCCCTACTTACAGCAATCCTACAGGAGTGACCTACTCGAACGAAGTAGTCGACAGATTGGCTAAAATGAAAACTCTTGCTCAAGATTTTGTGATTATGTGGGACAATGCTTATGTCGTGCACCACCTTAAAGAAAAGAAAGAACATGTTCAAAATGTATTAGAAACCAGCAAATCATATGGAACGGAAAAAAGAGTTTGGATGTTCTGCTCTACTTCAAAAATTACTTTTCCAGGTGCCGGGGTAGCAGCTTTGGGAGCTTGTAAAGAAAATATTGATTGGGTTACAGAAGTTCTTTCTGATCAGACGATTGGATTTGATAAAGTCAATCAGAAACGTCATGTGAAATTCTTGAAAGATAAAAAGCATTTACTGCAACATATGGAAAAACATGCTGAACTATTGAAACCAAAATTTGACAGCATCAGTAATCTTTTTGGAAACTACTTTGGTGAAGAATCAACGATGTTGGAATGGACCGAGCCAAATGGGGGGTATTTTGTGCATTTAACGACAATGGATGGCTGTGCAGACAGAATTGTTGAGTTATTAGCGGATATTGGAGTGAGCTTAACAGAAGCGAATGCCTCTTATCCTTATGGAGTCAACCCACGAAATAACAGTATCCGTTTAGCGCCAACATCTATCTCAGTGGAAGAAATAGAAGCCGCTGTTAAGGCAATTTGTTTGTGTGTAGAAATGGTTAGTTTGGAAAAAGAACTGGACTCAAACAAATAAAGTGTGAAATACTTTTTAGCATGCTAAAATAAATGAGATAAAGGAAATAAAAAGGTTATTTATGAATTTAAGGAAAGCGAGTGGATAGCTATGTCAAAAGGAACGTTTTGGTTAGGAGCATTGATTGGAGGAGCAGCAGCCTACACAGCAGCTATGTTATATGCACCAAAACCAGGTGATGAGTTACAAGAAGAATTAATGGAGAAAGCAAATCGCACGAAAGAAACTGGAAAAGATTATTTTGATATTGCTAAAGATAAAAGCGAAGATGTCAAAGCGGTACTTCAAGATGCTTCAAAAGGTGTATCTGTTAGCTTTAAAGAAGCCTCCAACAAAATTTCAAGTCAAGCCAGAGTAGATGGTCCGATCTTAAAGGAAAATCTAAAGGGATTGAAAAATAAAAACTCCATGAGTAAAGACTTGTTAAAAGCCAATCTTAAAGCAGCAGCACAAGATGTGAAAATCACTGCTGGTGAATTGAAAAATGATCTTTCGGATGTTGGAAACAATGTTAAAATCTACTCTGGAGAGCTGGCTAAACAATCGAAACAAGAAATCACCGAAGCCAAAGAAGAAAGACAAGGCGAAAGAGAATATGAATTGTATCAAGAAGCCTTTGAAGAAGAGTTGGATATTGAAAATACCTTTAAAGAATAAAGTACTTTAAAGAAATTAAACAACTCATAAAGTCTCAACAAAAAATAACCCTTCTGAAATTCACTTTACTCCATGAATTTCAGAAGGGTTATTTCAATCATTCATCTTGTTTCTTTCCGTCTTTTGTATAGCGAATAACGGAAGAATCCTTATTCTCTGCAATTTCTTTGGCGCGCTTTACAGCATCTGCTTTTTTATCAAATGTATCACTTGGACGCTTAGCATCTTCTGTTTTCACGACCCAAGTGTCGTCTTCAAAATAGACTTCCACATCATTGTCCAATAAATCTGGATTGGAGCTGGAGGTATCATGTTTGTCAGTTTTGGTTGGGTTCTTTTCGTTCTCGTAGGCTTCTTTTTCATCTTTTGAAGCATCTGACAACCATTCTTTTGCTTGTGAGATTGCAATAGGAATGGCTCTATCTTCTGGATAATCATTGTCGAGTAGAGCATTGCCGATATCTATGGCTTTTTTACGCAATAAAGGGTCAAAATTTTTAAAAGCATTTGGAAAATCGTTCATATTCCATGGCATAGTATCTATCCTTTCTATCTGAACTATTTCCCTCACAATGTATCACTCTTTAACTCACTCAGCAAATGAAACGATTTATAAAAACAAAAAAATACTATGGAAAACTACTTTCTGTTAATGTAAAAAAATAGGACTTATGGTACAGTTGATTTATAAAAAAATCACGCGAGGAGTGAAGCGCATGAAAAAAGTGCTTATTTTAGGAGGCACGCGTTTTTTTGGACGTAAAGCAGCAGATAAACTGATTTCAAAAGGATACCATGTCACTTTCGCTACAAGAGGCAACAATAAAGTGCCAAAAGGCAAAAATGTCGCACACGTTGTACTGGACCGTTCTGATGCGGAACATGAAGGATGGAACGATATTTGCGAAAAAAAATGGGATATTGTATTAGACAATATTTGTTTCACAAAAGAAGATGCGCAAATCATTCAAGAAAAGCTGGGTGGAAAAGTAGGGTATTACTTATTCACTTCCACATTATCCGTTTATAAAGGAAGCAAAGATGGATACAGTGAAACAGATTTTGATCCTTGGTTATTTGATTTGGACAGAACTAAAGAGGTTACTTATGGAGAAGGCAAACGTCAAGCAGAAAAAGTCTTGTTTGAAGACGAAGCTTTTCCAACTGCGGCTTTAAGGATTCCAATCGTCTTAGATGTGAATGATTATACTGAGCGTCTGCACTATTATATTCGTCGAATGATGAATGAAGAAAGTTTCCGTCTATATCGTGCTGATGCGCGCATCAGTTTCATTAAGGGAAGCGAAGTAGCTAATGTTATGATGTGGTTGATCGAAAACCAAAAAACAGGGGTCTACAATGCGAGTTCAAATGAAACCGTTGAACTGGAAACGTTGATGCATTGGATCGAAGAAGCCACTGGAAAACAAGCCAATATTGAATACACTTCTGATGAAGAAAACCAATCGCCGTTTAGTCTGAAGGAAGACTGTTATTTGAAAGTGACGCGTTTAGAAAAAGAAGGGTATCCTGTACCGGATTTAAAAAGTTGGCTGCAACCGTTGATATACCAATTAACTGCCGAACTAAAACAGGAAAATAACTAAGGTCTAACTAGTCTAGTGAGGAGTTTCAAAGAGTTGAAAAAGATAGAAAAAGCAAAAAAATTCTTGAAAGAAAATCTTGATTTGTTTCAATGTCCTATTTGTCAAGAGCCGTTTCAATCGGTAGATGGAAATAGTCTGGTGTGTGAAGAAGGCCACAACTTTAATATTTCTAAAAAAGGGACGGTTCATTTTTTAACAAAAGGGGTCTCTAATGAATACGATACGGAGATGCTGTCTTCACGTTTTCGGATAGCTCAAGCGGGTTTGTTCAACATTATGCTGGACGAGATTATGGAGCACATTGAAGAAAAAAACGGTACAACCATTGATATTGGATCTGGGGAAGGTTCTCAATTAGACTATCTGTCTTCATTGGGGCTTGAAGGAAAGCAAATCGGATTCGATATCTCCAAAGATGCGATTGCTTTAGCGGGAAGTCATTTTACAGATGCTTTTTGGTGTGTGGCTGATTTGGCTCATTCTCCATTTGCGAGTAAACAAACTGATACATTATTGAACATTTTTTCTCCTTCGAATTATCAAGAATTCAAAAGAATGCTGCGGCCTAATGGAACTCTTCTAAAAATTGTTCCGGATAAAGATTACTTAATAGAACTAAGAAACGTGCTTTATCGAGATCGAGAAGAGAAGCAATCGTATTCGAATGAACTGGTTGTCGCAAAGTTCCAAGAACACTTTCCGGAGAGTCAGATTTACACCATTCGATATACTTTTCCGCTGACGCTGGAAAACTATCAGGATTTGGTGAAAATGACCCCTTTGAGCTGGGGAGCAAGTGAGGAAGCTTTAAAATATGCGGTAGCTCATCCACTGAAAGAAATTACGATACATGTTTGTTTATTAGTGGGTAAAATGCCAGGATAATCAAGCAAATCAAACGATTTCCTAAAAAAGTCATTTTTAGTTGAGACAAGAAAACTATTTAAAAGATTTCCCTTGCATTCATATCATGATGGTGTTATATTGTTATTTATAAGCCAAACAGGTTCATTCGTTTTTATCAGTAATCCCATCAGATGTTGATAAAAGTTAATGAGATCAAGAGGCTCTACTAACGTATCGTTTCGCAGTGCTGGACACCGAAGCGATACGTTTTTTTGTCGTTCAAATTTGCATTTTCATTAAATTGAGTGTTTTTTGATGTTGACAACCGCATTACTGTCATTCTTCAGCCATGATCTAGGATACTATGAGCAACCTATATCCCAACTAAAGTTCTATCTGATTTAGCTTATAAGATAGTTAGCTGTTACTTACTTACGTCAAAAATTGCGGAACCGTTTAAAAAGACAGGATTGAATTGTAACAGACTAGACAGAGTAAATATGATAAAATAAACTTACATTCTTAAATTATGAAGACGACATGAAGGTTGGGATCGAGATGACCAGTGGGACTTTATTAAAAAAGCGGATCATTGAGGAAAGTAAACGAATCGGCATTGATAAAATCGGGTTTGCTACAGCAGAACCGTTTGATGGTCTAGAGGAAAGATTGAAAGCTCAACAAGCAAAAGGGCACCATTCTGGATTCGAACACAAAGTCATTGAAGAACGCGTTTATCCAGAGTTGATTTTTGATCAGCCAAAATCTATTATCTCCATTGCTTTAGCGTATCCTACAAAAATGAGTGAGCCTCCGCAGAGAGAAAAAGGGGTTCGACGTGGAGAATTTGCGCGCGCTTCTTGGGGGCAAGATTACCATGACATATTGCGGAATCGTATGGAGCGCCTCATCGATTATATACGTGTGACCGCTGATAAAGAAGTGACTTTTAAGCCGATGGTAGACACGGGCGAATTAGTAGATGTTGCCGTAGCTCAACGAGCGGGAGTGGGGTTTATTGGGCGAAATGGCTTGCTGATCACAGAAGAATTCGGCAGCTATGTGTATTTGGGAGAAATCATCACTAATCTAGAGTTTGAGCCAGACGAACCTGTTCCTTTTGGATGCGGGGAATGCATGCGTTGTGTCACTGCTTGTCCTACTGGAGCATTACTGGGAGATGGAAGAATCAATGCTAAACAATGCCTTTCTTACCAGACACAAACCAAAGGGATGATGGACGAACAATTCCGCCGTAAAATCGGACATGTCATTTACGGATGCGATATTTGCCAAATTGTTTGTCCTTATAATAGAGGAAAAGATTTTCATTTTCATGATGAAATGGAACCCGATCCTGAAAAAGTGATGCCCAAATTAAAACCATTGCTGATAATCAGCAACAAAGACTTTAAAGAGCAATTTGGCTCAATGGCTGGTTCCTGGAGAGGGAAGAAGCCGCTGCAGAGAAATGTTATTATTGCCTTAGGAAACTCGCGTGATCGGACTGCTTTGCCGGATCTGTTGCGCTGCATCGAAGAAGATGTTCGTCCCGTAATTCGTGGGACAGCAGCTTGGTCTATTTCCAAAATAGTCACAAAAAGAGATGATCTGGTGATCGAATTTCTACACGAAGCTTTGGAGAAAGAGACGGATGAAGAAGCTGTTTATGAGATTACTCAAGCTATTGAAGTCATCAGAAATAAAAAATTGAAGTAAGTTAATAGGAGAGAGAGAAAGAAACATGACAAATCACATTGCACTATTTGAACCACTGATTCCAGCAAATACAGGAAACATTGCCCGTACGTGTGCTGCAACCAACTCGCATTTACATTTGATTGAGCCATTAGGATTTAAAACGGATGATAAACATTTAAAACGAGCTGGATTAGATTATTGGAATGATGTAAACATTACTTATCATAAAAACTTGGAAGCCTTTATGGAATATTCTAAAGACGGACAGCTGTTTTTAGTCTCTAAATTTGCCAATCGCGTTTACAGCGAAGTAGATTATACCAATACAGAGGAAGATTACTATTTTCTTTTTGGGAAAGAAACAACAGGATTACCGGAAGAATTCATGCGTGAAAATGAAGAGAAGTGTGTACGATTACCGATGAATGATGAACACGTGCGTTCTTTAAATCTCTCCAATACAGCGGCCATTATGATTTATGAAGTATTACGGCAACAAGAATTTTCTGGATTAGAATTGCAACACCATTACGCTAACGACAAACTAGACTAACCTTTACTTGCTTATCTTGGAGAAGTTCATTCTATTCCAAGGTGGGCTTTTTTTATAGTCCAAAATCAACTTCTAAGAAAATAATGAAAAAGATGAATAAAATATGTCAATTTGACTTGTGTATTTTTAATGAAAGGGCTACAATATGACTTGTAAACTATACTTAGGAAATGGAGGGAATCGATCATGATTTATTTAGCAGATTTAAACATTCATAAATTAAGATTATCCTCCTATTCAAAAATCGACGAGTAAATGTAAAGGAAATTCTGCACTCATCTGTTTTTTAATAGATTAGTGCTATTTTTTTGTCTTTTTTTGATAGGAGCGTGGAAAGTTGGGGGAGAATGAAAGAGTTAGTTAAACAATTGTGGCCTTTTTTTAAAACGCATAAGAAGAGATATGGGTGGGGGATATTTGCCATGTTATTCTCAAATGCGGCAGTGCTGATACCACCATATATCATTGGAAATGTGATTGACCAGATTTACAGCAATACATTAACTACTGAAAGACTAATCAGCCAAATCGCTTTATTTGTTCTATCGATCGTAATTACTTATGGAACAGAAGTATTTTGGGGATATCTATTTTTCGGAGGCAGAAACTTATTGGCCAAAGAACTACGAGAACGATTAATGAAACACTTTTTACGTATGAGAGCAACCTTTTATGAAAAATATCGTACCGGAGATTTAATGGCCCGTTCCACCAATGACTTAGATGCAATATCAGAAATGGCTGGTTATGGAATTATGGTAACCATGGATTCGACAGTTTTTCTTGGATTTATCTTGGTCATGATGTTTGTTTCGGTGTCTTGGAAATTGACCATCTGGTCTATGCTGACTATGCCGATCATGGCGTATCTGTTGAAAATACTTGGAGATCGAGTGAATGAGCGATATTTAGCTTCTCAAACAGCTTTTGCAGATATCAATGATGATGTCTTGGAAGGCGTAGAGGGTGTACGAGTCGTGCGTGCGTACGTTCAAGAAGATGCTATGGCTCAAAAATTTGCGGAAAAAACAGAAGAGGTCCTGCAAAAAAACATTTCTGTAGCGCAAATCAACGCCTTGTTTTCTCCGATTGTAAAGATCTTGATGGGAATCAGTTACATTGTAGCATTTGGTTACGGTGCTGTTTTAGTTTCAAATGGAGAACTGACTTTAGGACAGTTGATTTCTTTCCAAGTCTACTTAGGTATGCTGGTGTGGCCAGTTCAGGCAGTCGGGGAACTGATCAACTTGGTGCAGCAAGGTAGTGCTTCTATGAAACGAGTGGCAGAAGTATTGGGATCCAGTGATGATATGGAGCAAGAGGGATACAAAGCTGTACTGGATAGTCAAGATATCGAATATTCAGGAGTCACCTTTAAATATCCCTCTTCTGAGTCTGCCAATTTGGCGAATGTCAAAACTAAAATCGCTCAAGGAAATACTCTGGGGATTGTAGGAAAAACCGGGAGCGGGAAAACGACTTTTATCCGTCAATTACTGCTCCAATATCCTGCAGGAAATGGAGCGGTCACTGTTGGATCTGAGTCCATTCAAGAGTTGAAAAGCGACGTGTTGAAACCAATGATCGGTTATGTCCCGCAGGATTATACGCTGTTTTCTCGTTCAATAAGAGAAAATATTCAGTTCGGCAAGCCAGGAGCAACGGATGACGAGATCATGGATGCAGTTCGTTTGGCCAATTTTGAAGAAGATCTAGCTAGAATGCCTGAAGGGTTGGATACATTGATTGGAGAAAGAGGCGTTGCCATCTCAGGTGGGCAAAAACAACGTGTTTCCATTGCGCGTGCGTTGATTAAAAATCCAGAGTACTTGATTTTAGATGACTCGTTATCTGCAGTAGATGCGAAAACAGAACAAAAAATCATTGATAATATTCAACACGTTCGTAAAGGGAAAACGACCTTGATCACCACTCATCGTCTATCAGCGATTCATCATGCAGACTGGATCATTGTGCTGGAAGATGGGAAAATTATTGAAGAAGGTACACATGCTGATTTGATTGCCAAAGAAGGATGGTACCAAACGCAATACCAAAGACAACAATTAAAAGAGGAGGACACTAAATGAAAAATACAATTAAAGAATTAGTGGTTTATTCCTTCCAGAAAAAACTCCATTTTTCCATTGGGATCTTATTAATGATTGTTGCTGTAGGAGCTGATTTAGCAGGTCCCTTGATTATTCAACGAATCATTGATGATGTAATTGCTCCTTCGAATCAGACGCTGCTAGCTGTCGATTTATTGATCCGTTATTTAGCCGTATTCTTAGGACTGGCGCTTGTAACAGCGATAACCCGGTACTTTAGTTTCTTACTGCTGACTATCGGAGCAAATGAAATCGTTAAAAATATGCGGAATGATTTATTTGCCCATGTACAAAAACTGCCGATCCGTTATTTTGACAATTTGCCTGCTGGAAAAGTGGTTTCTCGTATCACAAATGATACGGAGCAATTACGGATATTTTACGTCGTTGTGGTTGGACAAGTGTTGACCAACTTGATTTATCTAGTAGGGATCTATATTGCCTTGATGCAAATTAGCATTACTTTTGGATTGATTACGCTGTTATTGGTTCCTTTCTTTGTATTGTGGGCAGTTGTGTACCAAAAGTTTGCTGTACCGTTTACTACAAAAATCCGGTCATTGGTTAGTGAGATCAATGGGACCTTAAATGAATCCATTCAAGGGATGTCGATCATTCAAGCTTATCAGCAAGAAGACAAAATGGAAAAAGAATTTACGGATGTAAATGAAGAGTGGTATAAATACAGTTTGAAATTTACGTTATTGGATTCTATGGGCTCGTTTAGTTTTGTGGAAGTGATTAAAAATATTACCTTGCTCTTGTTGGTAGTGTATTTTGGAAACGCCTATTTTAGTTCGGCACTAGGGATAACAGTTGGAGTATTGTATGTTTATGTAGATTACACGACTCGTTTATTTAATCCCATTCAAGGTATTGTGACCCAATACGCTTACTTGCAGACTGCGATGGCTTCGGCGAAACGAGTTTTTGAAATGAAATTAGTCAAAACAGAAGAAGACCAGACAGACGAATTAGACTTTAAAGAAGGGGAAGTTGTCTTTGATCAAGTTTCATTTGCTTATAAGGATGAAGAATACGTATTGAAAGATATCGATTTTACAGCTAGAAAAGGTCAAACGGTCGCTTTAGTAGGCCATACAGGTTCAGGAAAAAGCTCGATCATGAATTTGTTATTCCGTTTTTATGACCCGACTAAGGGGACGATCACAATAGATGGTACGCCGACCACATCCGTCTCTAGAAAAAGTTTGCGCAGACATATGGGGATCGTGCTGCAGGACCCTTATTTGTTTAAGGGAACGATCGCTTCAAACGTTACGTTGGGAGAAACTTCGATCAGTCGTGAAGCGGTGATCAAAGCAATCGAAGAAGTTGGCGGAGACACCTTGCTGCATAATATGCCAATGGGAATTGATGAGCCCGTAGTGGATAAGGGCAGTACGCTTTCGTCTGGTCAACGCCAATTAATCTCATTTGCGAGAGCGCTGGCCTTTGATCCTGAAATATTGATTTTAGATGAAGCAACTTCGAGTATCGATACTGAAACGGAGGAAATGATTCAACATGCAATGGATGTGTTGAAAAAGGGAAGAACAACATTCATTATTGCCCATCGCTTGTCGACGATCCAACATGCTGATCAAATTCTAGTGCTGAATCAAGGTCAAATTGTAGAACAGGGAGATCATGAGTCATTGATTCAAAAACAAGGAATCTATGCAGAAATGTATCGTTCACAAAAAGAAAAAAGTCAATAAAACAGAGCAACACCCTTACTTTACAAAAGTAAGGGTGTTGCTCTATAATAAGAGAATCATATGATGTAGGTGAATAAATGAAAAAAATTGTTATTTTATTGATTAGAGGATACCAAAAAGGGATTTCTCCTCTTTTTCCACCCAGTTGCCGCTACCATCCAACTTGTTCGCAATATTCGATCGATGCGGTTCGCAAACATGGAGCGATCAAGGGATCAATTATGGGCTTCTTTAGAATTTTACGCTGTAATCCATTTGTCAGAGGAGGGTATGATCCAGTCCCGGAACATTTTTCCATTAGACGCAATAAAAAAAACGAGGTTGAGTAAAAGTTTGCCTTCTACTCAACCTCGTTTTTTTTGCTGTTACATTTGGTCAGGAGAATGTACTCCTAATATTCTTAAATCTTCTTTCAATAAGATAGCGACTGCTTGAACCAAAGCTAAACGGGCTGGTTTTTCAGCATCTTCAGTCAATACACGACTGTTGGCGTAGTATTTGTTGAAGGCTTGTGCCAAATGGATCGCGTGTTTAGCGATTACAGATGGTTCCAACTTACCAAAAGCACGTTGAAGTGTCTCAGGATATTCTTGGATCAGTTTGATCACTTCCCAACTGTAAGCATCATCTAAAGCGTAGAAATCAGCAGCAGAAACTTCATCAACGCCTGCTTTACGCAAGATACTTAAAGCTCTAGCTCTAGAGTATTGTACATAAGGGCCTGTTTCTCCTTCAAATTGAACGATTTCATCGATCGTAAAGTCAAAGTTGTTTAAACGATCATTTTTCAAATCGTGGAAGACAACAGCGCCGATACCTACTTGGCGGGCAACTTCTTCTTTATTCGGTAAATCAGGATTTTTCGCTTCGATTTGTTTTAGGGCCACGGCAACGGCTTCATCCAATACTTCTTCTAGAAGAACGATTTTTCCTTTACGTGTAGACAATTTTTTACCATCTTTTGTGATCAGACCAAATGGAACATGGTGCATATCATTAGCCCAGTCATAACCCATTTCAGTCAGAACAGCTTTTAATTGTTTGAAATGATTGCTTTGTTCATTTCCAACTGCATATAGAGATAAAGCAAAATCATACGTACGTTTACGATAAATAGCAGCAGCTAAATCACGGGTGATATACAGTGTTGCACCATCTGATTTTTTGATCAATGCTGGGTTTAAATTGTATTTTTCTAAATCCACAATTGTAGCTCCGTTGTCTACGGTCAAAATATTTTTTTCTTCTAATAAATCGACAACTTCTTGCATTTTGTCATTGTAGAAAGCTTCTCCATTGAAAGAATCAAACGTGATTTCTAGTTTATCATAAATGCGATTGAATTCTTTTAAAGATTCTTCTTTGAACCATTTCCATAATTCAGTAGCTTCTTCGTCACCATCTTCTAATTTTTTGAACCATTCACGGCCATCGTCTTCTAATTCAGGTTTTTCTTCTGCTTCTTCATGGAATTGAACATACAGTTTCAATAACTCTTGAATCGGATTTTCTCTAACCGCTTCCTCAGTACCCCATAATTTATAAGCAGTGATCAATTTTCCAAATTGAGTACCCCAGTCTCCTAAGTGATTGATTTTGATAGGTTGGTAGCCCATTTTTTCAACAATATGTGCTAAAGCATTTCCGATTACAGTAGAACGCAAGTGTCCTAAAGAAATAGGTTTAGCAATATTAGGAGAAGACATATCGATCGGAACATTTTCTCCATGTCCGATATTGATATCACCGTATGCATTTTTTTGTTCTAAGATTTCTTGTAAGACGTGGGCACTAACGGTTTTTTTATTTAAGAAAAAGTTCAAATAAGGTCCGACAACTTCAACTTTTTCAACAATGGGGGAAGATACTTTTTCTCCTAAATCGGCAGCAATTTGTTGTGGTGCTTTACGGTAAGCTTTTGCTAGTGAGAAAGCTGGGAAAGCTACATCCCCATGTTCAACGGATTTTGGCTTTTCCAATAAGTTAAGAATGTCTTCAACAGACAATGTTTCTGAAACTTGTTCATGCAAGGCTTGAGCCACTTGTAATTTGTAATTCATTGTCATAACTCCTCTAGTTAATTTGTTTTTTAAATTTTGTCTTTGTATTTATGAATGTATTATGCTCAGTAGAAAAGACCCAATCATCTGGAGAACAGTTTTTTTGCATAAAAAAATAGCCCTTTTTTAGTTTTCATGACATCAAACTAAAAAAGAGACGAGAATTCCCCGCGGTACCACTCTTATTGCAACGTCAAATTGACGCAACCACTTGATTCACTGTAACGGCCGAATAAGCCGGATGGAACTAGTGATACTGATCCCTGTTCTCATCTCTCCGAAGTGCGCTTCCTGCAAGTTTTTATTACTGGCTCTCACCAACCCAGCTCGCTTCAAAACATCCTCAAGCAGTACTCTCTTCATCTACGATTGTTCATTCAATTTTGTATAGCCTATTATAACAAAACAACAGGCGAGATGCCAATGTTTTTCAATAAAAAGAATGTTTATTCATTATTATTGTAAAAATAATTAAATTATTAACCGCTTTCTACCTTTTTTTGATATACTGGGAGACAAAGAAACGAATTACATATGGAGGTTTGGCTATGAAAAAAACGAATCGTCAATTAGCAATCAAACAGATTATCACCAATCACGATATTGCTACCCAAGATGAATTGCTCCATTATTTAAAAGAGGAGGGAGTAGAAGCAACCCAAGCGACTATCTCTAGAGATATCAAAGAAATGAATTTAATCAAAACTTCGACTCCTCAAGGTGGTATGAAATATACTTTATACCAAACGAATAATTTGTCTGTAGAAGAGCGTCTGCAATCAACATTGGGCAATGTCGTGGTAAAACTAGAACGTGTACAATTCATCACGATTATTGTGACTATACCTGGAAATGCTCACGTCGCTGCGGCGTTGATTGATGCGATCGAATTTCCTGAGATAGTGGCTTCTGTAGGTGGTAACGATACTTGTCTATTGATTTCAAAAGACGAAGAAAATGCGATAAAAATGTATGAATATTTGAATCAATTTATTAAACTGTAAAATTAAAAATAGGATATGTTTAGAAGTCTCATTTTAAAAGAAAAGAGGAATTAAATTGGCTAGTGAATCAGCAAATGAATTACTAAAATTGCAAAATGGCTCTGATATACGTGGAATAGCGGTCAAAACACCGGAACACGACATTACGTTGCATGATCAAACAATCGAATCCATAGCTTTTGGTTTTGCTTGTTGGTTAAAAGAGAAAAAGCAATTGATAATGGATAATTTAGAGAAACCTGTAAGAGTTGCTATCGGACAAGACAGCCGCTTATCTGGAAACCGAATCAAAGAAGTGCTGATCGAAGCCTTGAATAATGCAGGTATCGACGTGGTAGATGTTGGATTATCAACGACACCGGCACTTTTTATGGCCACTCAATATGAGTATTATGCCTGTGATGCTTCCATTATGATCACTGCCAGTCATTTGCCGTTTGAATACAACGGCTTGAAATTTTTTACAGCTGATGGAGGAGCAGAGCACGAAGACATTACTTTTATGTTGGAAAACGCGAATTGGGATGCTGTGACTTGGGAGAATAATCAAGGCATCATTGAACGTAAAAATTTGTTGGAAGATTATGCAGCTGATTTACGTCAAAAAATTCAAGCTGGCATCACGACAGCTCGTAATCCTGAACTTCCTTTAGAGGGAAAACACATTGTTGTGGATGCTGGAAACGGAGCTGGCGGCTTTTTTGCCACAGAAGTATTGGAAAAGCTGGGAGCGGATATTTCAGGAAGTCAATTCTTGGAACCAGATGGCAATTTTCCCAATCATGTTCCAAACCCCGATAACAAACAAGCGATGGCAAGCATTAAACAAGCCGTGCTGGACAATGATGCCGATATGGGAGTTATTTTCGATACGGATGTAGATCGATCAGCTTTAGTAGATCGCCACGGACAAACGGTGAATCGGAACAATCTGATTGCGGTAATTTCAGCAATCGTGATCCAAGAGAATCCGGGAACGACTATCGTGACAAGTTCAGCGACTTCTGAACACTTGAAAGACTTTATTGAACAGCTTGGAGGACACCAAAATCGGCACCTAACGGGTTACCGCAATGTCATCAATCAAGCCATCAAATTAAATCAAGAAGGTGTGCACACATCAGTTGCGATCGAAACGAGTGGTCATGCAGCACTGAAAGAAAATTATTTCCTGGATGATGGAGCTTACTTGATTGCTAAGATCTTGATTGCGGATGCTGAATTATCTGCAGAAGGCAAGGAGTTCTCGAGTTTATTTGAATCATTAAAACAACCTGTTGAAACAGATGAAGTTCGTTTTAAAATCACTACAGATACAGTCCAACAAACTGGCGAGGAAGTTATTGAAGCATTTAAAAACTTTATAACTGATCAGCCGGATATGGAGATTGAAAACAACAACTTAGAGGGTGTACGTGTCAATACATCTGGTGCATATGGAACAGGCTGGTTTTTATTACGCTTAAGTCTGCATGAACCGTTGCTGGTTTTATATTTTGAAAGTGATCAAGCAGATTCGATTGCTCAATTGCGAGAAAATGTTAAACTGTTCTTTAGTCAACAAGAAGGACTAGATTCTTCTAAGTTATAAAGAAAAAAGGTAGAAAAGGGAGTGTTAATGTGGTTCAACCATTAGCTGAAAGTATTACATTATACAACGGAGTCGAAATTCCTAAATTAGGTCTAGGCGTATTTTTGATGAAGGACGAAGAAGAACTTGTGGAAGCAGTCAAAGCTGCTGTCGAAGTTGGCTACCGTCATTTTGATACTGCCAAAATTTATGGAAATGAAGAATACTTGGCTAGAGGACTAAAAGAATCTGGTATTACCAGAGAAGAAATTTTCTTGACTTCAAAAGTGTGGAACTACGACCAAGGCTACGAAGAAACGAAAGCAGCTTTCCAAGAATCATTAGATCGTTTAGATACAGACTATTTAGACTTGTATTTGATTCACTGGGCTGCTCCTAAATACGTGGAAACCTGGAAAGCTTTAGTGGAATTGTACGAAGAAGGCAGAGTCAAAGCCATCGGCGTATCTAATTTCCAAACTCACCATTTAGAAGAATTGAAAAAACAAGAATTGATGCAACCAATGATCAATCAAATTGAGACTCACCCAGAGTTCCCGCAAAATGAATTGCACGAATACATGAAAGAAAACGGCATTATTCATGAAGCATGGGGTCCATTAGGTCAAGGAAAAACTGACTTGTTCAATCAACCGATCATTGTGGAATTAGCTGCAAAATACGGCAAAACACCTGCACAAGTCATCTTGCGTTGGCACTTAGAAAGAGGAGAAGTGATTATTCCAAAATCTGTACACGCTAACCGCATCAAAGAAAACAGTGAAATATTTGATTTCAGTTTAACGGCTGAAGAGATGGAGCAAATGAAATCTTTAGATACTGGTGTTCGCTACGGTAGCGATCCTGATGATCAAGAAAGATTGAAAGAAACTTCTATCCGTCCAGAAGACGCTAAATAATAGTTGGACTGTGTTGTGTCGATCAAATTAAATACACAAAAAGCTCTAGGCGCTAGGAAATAATTCCTAGCGCCTAGAGCTTTTTGTGGTGGTTTCCATAAGTCGTTGATAAGGAAGGTTGGGTACTATTTAACTATCGGAGTGGTTTACCGGTTCGGATTGTGAACTATAGTGGTTCTACTTAATAATCGGCTTGCTTTACCGGTGTGAATTGCCAGCTATAGTGGCTCTACTTAACAATTCGCAGGAGTTATCGGTTCGATTAGTGATCTATAATGGTTCTACCTAATAATTGGGTTGAACCACCAGGCTGAATTATGAGCTACAAAGCTGTTCCTTAACCATAAGGCAGTTTTGAAAAAAGTAAAAGCATCACACGTCATAAGCCGCCTCTGAAAAAGTAATCCTTGTATTTTAAAAGAAGTTAGCTTAGAATAAGCAATGTAGGTGCGTTAGGGTTAGTAGATAAATGATGGGTAAAAGAGAGCTTTTTGATTGCTGAAAGAAAAGCCCCCGCTGATTGATTGAACCTTCCTGACAATACGTTGTAGAAATATGACCGGAGTTCTGCCGTTATCAGAAATTGAGTTGGGTCAACTGAAACTGACCAATTAAGGTGGTACCGCGGAGACAGTATGTTTCGTCCTTTTTAGAGGATGGAGTATGCTTATTTTTTTTGCCAAAATCGTTCGTTAAAATAGGAGGAAGAAAGTATGAGTAATTTACAAAAAGAAGATTTTTCAGCTTGGTATATCCAAACAATCAAACAAGCCGATTTAATGGATTATTCACCAGTTCGTGGGTGTATCGTGTTCAAACCGGACAGCTACGAAATGTGGGAACACATCCAAGAGGAATTCAATAAACGTTTTAAAGAAGAAGGTATCCGTAATGCTTACTTCCCAATGCTGATTCCTGAATCATTCTTTACAAAAGAAAAAGATCATATTGAAGGGTTCAGCCCGGAATTGCCATGGGTAACTGAAGCAGCAGGAGAACAATTGGAAGAACGTTTAGCTTTGCGTCCTACTTCTGAAACAATGATTGGTACAGCCTTTAGTGATTGGGTAAACTCTTACCGCGATTTACCAATGCAGATCAACCAATGGGCAAATGTATTCCGTTGGGAAAAGAAAACTTTACCATTTTTACGCACTTCTGAGTTTTTATGGCAAGAAGGGCATACAGCACACGAAAGCGAAGAAGATGCACGCAAACGCACGATGCGTATGCTGACTATTTATAAAGAAGTAATTGAAGGATTGTTAGCTGTACCAGTATACGAAGGGCAAAAAACACCTTCTGAACGTTTTGCTGGGGCAGTAGATACTTTTTCTGTTGAAGCTATGATGAAAGATGGAAAAGCGGTTCAAGCAGGAACTTCTCACTATATGGGAACGAAATTTGCTGAAGCTTTTGATATCAAATTTTTGAATAAAGACAATCAACATGTACTAGCTCATACGACATCATGGGGCGTGTCTACACGTTTGATCGGTGCTTTGATCATGACTCATGGGGACGAGCAAGGATTGGTATTGCCGCCGAAAGTGGCTGCTAAACAAGTCGTCTTATTGCCTGTTGGTCCATGGAAGAAAAAACCAGAGATCGTGGAACGTTTAAGAGAATTAGAAACCGAATTGAAAGTGAACGGTTTCCGTGTCATTTTAGATGATACAGACAACTCTCCAGGTTTCAAATTCAATGAATGGGAACTAAAAGGTGTGCCAATGCGTATTGAATTTGGCCCTAGAGATATGGAAAATAATCAAGTGATGGTTAAAATGCGCGATCTAGGCGATAAAGAGGCCGTTTCTTTAGATGATATCATGGCTTACGTACCAGAAGCACTTGACAGTATGCAAACACGCTTGTTGGAAACAGCTCGTGAATACCGCAAAGAAAATGAATATACAACGATCGATACATTAGATGAGCTGAAAGCTCATATCGAAGAGAAAAAAACTGCGGGAGAAGTACCAGGGTTTGTCTTAGCTGGTTGGGATGGCGAATTGGAAACGGAAGCTAAAATCAAAGAAGAAACAGGCTTCACAACTCGTAATATTCCTTTCAATCCACCTGTGGTTAAAGAAACTTGTATCGTATCTGGCAAACCTGCTAAACATACCGTTTGGTTAGCAAGAGCTTATTGATCCATAAAAAAGAAAAACATCTCATCAGCGAATGCTGAGAGATGTTTTTTTATCATAACAATCAAAAGAGACCAGAATCCACCACATAACAGGTGAATTTTGATCTCTTTTAGATTAAGGTTTTATTTAGTCCTGTTCTGCTGTATCTTTCATCGTAGACACAGGAGACCAATGCCAATTAAAGCCGTCTTTTTGCAATAAATGTTTACTTTCGATAGGACCCATGGAGCCGCTTGGATAGTTCGGGAACTCCATATCAAACGTATCCCAAGCTGTACGAATCTTATCCACAAATTCCCATGATGCTGCTACTTCATCCCAATGCGTAAAGTTTGTCGCATCGCCGTTTAAACAATCTAAGATCAATTTTTCATAGGCTTCAGGGCTGTTCGCAGTAGTTTCTGCAGAATGAGAACTAGTCAATTGGATAGGTTCAGGTTGAACTCCTGGGCCTACTTTTTTAGCATTTAATTGCAATGCAAATCCCTCGGTAGGAGAGATGAAAATAGACAATATATTTGGAGGCAACGGCTGATTATCGGCTGTTTGGAATAATTGATGAGGAACATTTTTGAATTCGATATCAATTTGTGTCCCTTTTTCAGCCAAACGTTTACCAGTACGGATATATAGTGGAACACCAGACCATCTATAATTATCAATAAACAATTTTCCAGCTACGAAAGTTTCTGTTTGAGAATTTTCAGCCACATTTTTCTCTTCACAATATCCTGTCAAAGTTTCTCCGTTGACAGTACTTCTTCCATATTGACCGCGAACAAAGTTTACACGTACTTCCTCTTCTGAATACAAACGAAGCGAACGCAAAACTTTGATTTTCTCTTGTCGAATTTCATAATCACGGAAGACAGCTGGAGGTTCCATTGCCAACAAGGCTACAATTTGAAGAATGTGATTTTGAACCATATCTCTTAGAGCTCCACTGGTATCATAGTAACCACCGCGTTCTTCAACGCCTAAAGATTCGCTCAAAGTGATCTGAATGTTATTGATGTAGCGATTGTTCCACATGGATTCGATCAAATGATTGCCGTATCGGATAGTCGAAATATTTTGAACCATTTCTTTTCCTAGATAGTGGTCGATCCGATAAATTTGATCTTCATTGAAAGAAGCACGAATGTGATCATTGAGTTCGAAGGCACTTTCGTAATTATTTCCAAAAGGTTTCTCGATCACCAAACGATTGAATCCTTTTTCAGTCAGCAATTGTTGCGATTTAATGTTTTCAGCGATGATTCCAAAGAAATCTGGGGACATTGCTAAATAAAACATCCGATTTCCGTCTAATTGATAAGTGTCGTCTAGACGTTCAGCAAGCGACTGCAATGTTTTATAATGTTCGATGTCTTGTACATTATGGGATTGGTAATAAAAATGACTTGCAAATTCTTTCGCATGTTCCTCAGATTCTGCCAAATCTCCAATTTTACTCATGATGATCTCCCGATAATAGTCATCAGACCATTCTCTTCTAGCTGTTCCAATAACAGCGAAATGCTCTTTCAAATAGCCTTTTTTAAATAAACGATAGAGGGAGGGATATAATTTACGATTGGCTAAATCTCCAGTCCCGCCAAAAATGATAAATAGAGCTTTTTTTTCTTCAATCACTCTAACCAAACCTCACTTTCAAGTAATCCTTTAAGACGAACAGGTATTGTTATCTTAAGTTTGCTTCAATTAATTGTACTTTTTTCTGAGAGCAGAATCAATCATTCGTTTTCAAAGAAGTTGATTTGTTATACCGCGTTTACGATAAATTTCTCATTTAGTAAATAGTAATAGCCATTTTATTTTAACATAGGAATCAAATAAAACCTAAATTTGTTAACGGTTGCAACGAATTTCTTTCGTTTTTAAGAATAATGATTCGAAGGCAAAAAAAACAATTTGTGCAAGTTCTAATCAGTAAAGGAAAAGAAGCCGTTTATTATTTCAGCTAAGGTTATTGGTTTAACTTAATTTAATTTGTTCGTATAATCAAAGTATCTATAAATAGAGAGTGGGGAAAAAGTGGGCTATTTATTTTTAGTTTTCGCATTGGTTAGTGGGCTGCTATTCGTAGACGGAAAGCTGTTGAATAAAGGACAACTTAAAATGAATGCTATGAGTCTTTTCAAGAAAGAAGATGCTGAAGAGAGAGTGAAATTGATTGGTCGCTTTATGATGGTAACAGGCGTGATAACATTCACATGGACTTTGATGGGTTATTTATTCTATGACTTGTTAGCCATGGAGATCATTTTTTGTGGGTACTTTATTATAATAGCGATTGCGGGGATCTGTTTATTTGTTGCATTTAGAACTCGTTTCCGTTAAACCAATAAAAAATGGAGGAACACGCACAATTCATACTTAGAAAAAGACGGGTTTTATGTTATACTAGTCAAGATGCGGAGTCATAGAAAAATTCAGAATTCATTATTCTATATAAACGAATGAATGTGGTAAATTTGTTAAGTAGGAAAGTCTAATGAACAACCAAAAAAAGCATCCACGTTGTTATTCTAGAAATAACATTGATAGAAAGAGGCGATACAATGGTACACCCATTTGAAAAATTTAATTTGCAACCTTTTTTGATTGAATCGATCCAAGAATTGGGCTTTAAGGAACCAACAGAAGTCCAAGAAAAATTGATTCCAGCTATCCAAAAAGGCAGAAGTGTTATTGGCCAATCTCAAACCGGATCTGGAAAAACGCATACGTTCTTGCTGCCATTGATGAACAAAATCGATGCTGCTAAAAATGAAGTCCAAGTTGTTGTTACTGCGCCTAGTCGTGAACTTGCTGAACAGTTGTATCTTGCAGCTGTTCAATTGGCAGAAAAATCAAATCCAGCTGTTATTGTCCAAAACTTTGTCGGCGGGACAGATAAAAAACGCCAATTGAGTAAATTAGAAAATACACAACCTCATATTGCAATCGGTACTCCAGGACGGATTCTAGATTTAGTGAATGCCAATGGATTGTTGGTCCATACTGCGACTGCATTTGTAGTCGATGAGGCTGACATGACTTTAGATATGGGATTCTTAGAAGATGTGGATAAAATTGCAGGCAAAATGCCAGATAACTTGCAAATGCTGGTCTTCTCAGCTACTATTCCTGAATCTTTAAGACCCTTCTTAAAGAAATATATGGAAAATCCTTTATTTGAACAAATTGCACCTAAGACGGTTATCTCTGATTCAATTGATAATTGGTTGATCTCTACTAAAGGAAGAGAACGTGTGGATATCATTTATCAATTGCTGACGATCGGACAACCTTATTTAGCAATCGTATTTGCCAATACAAAAGCTAAAGTAGAAGAAATTGCTAATGAGTTAAAATCGCGAGGTCTAAAAGTGGCTACAATTCACGGAGATATTCCTCCACGTGAGCGTAAACGCGTGATGAGACAAATCCAAAATCTGGAATACCAATATGTTGTAGCGACAGATTTAGCTTCTCGAGGCATCGATATCGAAGGAGTTTCTCACGTCATCAATGCTGAGATCCCGAATGATTTAGAATTCTTTATTCACCGTGTCGGAAGAACGGGAAGAAAGAATATGAAAGGGATCGCCATTACCCTTTATGCTCCAAGCGAAGAAAATTTGGTGAACGATATTGAAAAGATTGGTGTGAAATTTGAACCGAAGAAAATTTCAAAAGGTGAAATCAAAGAAACTTTTGACCGCCAACGACGAGAAAAACGTGAAAACACTGCTAAAGATACATTAAGCCCATCTTTACGCGGTTATGTGAAAAAGAAAAAGAAAAACGTCAAGCCAGGTTACAAAAAGAAAATCAGTCGTGAAATCAAAAAGAATAACCAACGAAAACGCCGAATTGAAGGCAATCGTGGTAAAAAATCATAAGTATAAGCAGGAGGCTGTCTCAAAAAGAGATGGCCTTCTTTTTTGAGATCTTTTTCAATTATCCGATTAAAAACGGGTATATCAAAATAAATTCTATTGTTGGGCAGGAAATGAGGAAAAGTTATTTTTCCTCTTCCTAATATACAAGAAGGTTCAATGATTCGTGTTTGCAAAAAATGTAAACAATCCTAGATATTCTATACTAAGTCAGGACTCGCATAAGAAGATGCTTTCGATTGGAGGGTTTCCCTTAAGGTTGGAAAACTAATGTATAGATTAAATGTAAGAGTAGCGGTCAAGTTGATCGCTTAGATGTACTTGGCTATGTGGACTTCATGTAGCCAGTAGTATGGATAGATATGCCAGAAAAGCAGAAATAACTGTGGAAATGGACTGACGCGTCCAACGATTGTCAAAGTGGTATTTTTGAGAGCACTGCAACAGATGATAGCAAGTGGTTACTTGCTTACTTATTAATAATAACAAAAAATTCATAGTTTTTTTCAAGTAAAAGGAGGAAGCAATAGGAATAAAGTAAATGGGAGAGGACTAAAAGCGGTTTATGGAAGGATACGAAATAAAGTGATTTCTTCTTATAGAACTACAAAAAAGGACATGTAAAAGTCTTTGATGCGACTTTTGCACGTCCGATCTAGATAATAAAAATCTATTAGAGAGTTTCTTTTTTAGGAATAGATTTGATAGACAAATAATAAAAATAAATCGTCACTCCCAGTTGCACTTCTAATTGGAATAAAGGATGAATATTAAATAGATTCAATACGGTAAATAAAATAGTTGGAAGAGTAGAAGCAACTAACACCACTTTCCACGTTTCACTAAAACGCAATGGCTTTCTCGTGATAGTGGCAATCAAATTTCCAAATACAGTGTACAAAAAATTATAGATCAAAGCTAAAATCAAAGAGCTGACCCATAATAGTACAAAGGTAATACCTAAAACGAAAGGATTAACGGTTTGCAATCCTAATATAACGTCTTTAAAAGTATCCTGATCCATCCCATTTAGTTGACTATATGGAAACTGGATAGGGTATAAGGGAATGCTTAAATAAAGTCCATCCTCTAGCAATGAGATTCCAAGAGTATTGCCGGAAACACGTTTATCAATGTCTGATGAGGTGATGTTGCCACTGGGATCAAAAGCGAAAATAATAGAATTGGTTTGATAAATAAAGCTTTCTGCATCTTCTGCAGGGGTGATTTGGTTATTTTCTATTTCAAAATCGGGTATGTTTTGAGCAACTTCTTGTCCATCTTGAATAAAATCTGTTAATAGCTGATTGGTTTGAACCCAACTGGGAATCGTCAAAATAAAAGACAAAAAGATAAAATACAAAATTATTTTTCCTGTTTTTAAATTCTTTGCTTGGATCAATTGTTCAGGACGAGATAAAGATGCTTTAAATAACTGAAAGAGCTGGATAAGTATTCCTCCTTAAAAAATTCTTGATGTTCTATGTAATTGTAATCTTTTATGAAACTAAACTCAATAGCACTTGAAATAGAACCACGTCATACGCATGAAAAGTACTTTCTCCCAAAAATTAAAGTCTTCTTTCTAAAACGCTCTCTTAATAAGTAGGGGCGGCTCTATGGGGTGGAATTTCCTCCGGAATGGACGGGTTTGCTTGTGAAAGCCATGGGACCGTCTGGAGCCTGTAGTCTCCAGACTTTCAAGCTTCAAACGGAATCGTAAGCGCTGAAGCGCTAACGCTCCGTAATTCACATTTCATCCTTTACATGGCTACAACCCCCCCCTATTCCTTCAGAAATATCACGGGTCTCAAACGAGTCACAGCTTAAAAAGCGTGTCTAAATATTTCGGGAAGTGCAAAGAAAGCAGGTCTTTCTCATAATGAAGACAGAAGCCTTCCACTTCATTCAACAGATATAAAATCTCGTTCATGTCGCCCGCTTCCGCATTTTTCTTTTAGCATACCAGAGACGAGAGGATTCGTAATCTTATTTTTTATTTAAATTTTTTCATACGTATGACGTGAAATAGAACCAGACTGGTTTAAAAAAGAGGCATTTTTATTCGATGGCGAAAAAATGCCTGTTCCATCTTTGTATAGTGTTGGTAAAGAACTTTCATCCGGAATCAGTGCTGTCTGACGAACGTCAGGGGATCGTTTTGAATCTTAACAGATTGAAAACTTTTACGCTACAAAGACTGCATAAGCGCTGAAGCGTTAAAACGTATGAGTGCCCATTTTACCTGTAACATTACTGACAGTAACTCCCATGATGGATAAATGGAAGGACACTGTATGATCTATAAGATGTGACAAAGAAATTCACAAAATTCATCTTTTAAATTGTAATCGGTTATAAAAAGTGTTAGATTATTAATAGTAAGCAACTATTTTATTATATGGAGGAATGACACTATGGCTTTTGAATTACCAGAATTACCTTATGCATACGATGCTTTAGCGCCACACATTGATGAAGAAACAATGAAATTACATCACGACAAGCATCACGCAACTTATGTTGAGAAAACTAATGGGGCTCTTGAAAAACACCCTGAATTAGCGGACAAAACGATCGAAGAATTAGTTGCAGATCTACAATCTGTTCCTGAAGATATTCGTACAGTTGTACGTAATAACGGTGGCGGACACGCAAACCACAGCTTCTTCTGGGAAATTTTATCTCCAAATGGCGGCGGTGAACCAACAGGAGCGTTGAAGGATGCTATTGAAGCAACTTTTGGAAGCTTCGATAAATTCAAAGAAGAATTTGCCGCAGCATCAGCTGGTCAATTTGGATCAGGCTGGGGTTGGCTAGTAGTAAACAATGGGAAACTTGAAGTTGTTTCAACTCCAAACCAAGATTCTCCATTAACTGAAGGTAAAACTCCAATTATTGGACTAGATGTATGGGAACATGCATACTACTTAAACTACCAAAACAAACGTCCAGCATACATTGAAGCATTCTGGAATGTAGTAAACTGGGAAGAAGCAGGCAAACGTTACGACGCTGCAAAATAACTCGGTAAAATAAAAAAACAAGCAATGAGATGTTCGCATCCCATTGCTTGTTTTTTTATTGTGTTACATATTTATTTTTTTGAGGATAGAAGGGATTAGCAATAATACGATTGCAATAAAAGTAATAATGATGCCTTCAAATAGATAAGGAGTACGGTAAGAAAAGACAACTTTGTGTTTTCCTGGTTGGATCCGAATACCTAGTAAACCATCAATCACTTCTTCTGGCTGAACCGGAACACCGTCTACAGAAACAGACCATCCTTCACTGAACGGAATTGAAGTCATTAAGAAATCTTGATTGTCTTGAATAGTAACAATACCTTCGATGTTTGTCTGACTATGATGATCAACTTCCATTCCACCAGTTTGCAAGGATTCGATAGAGTGAACAAAGGCGGATGTATCTAAGCGATACAATTGAATATCTTCTAAAGAAATCGAATCTTCCAGCAGTTCAATTTCAAATGTTATCGTCTTTCCATAATCTTCATTGGCTAAGTTATGGATCAATGTCTCATTTGAACTATCATAGAATGCGTATGGTTCTCCATTTAAATACAAGTTGACGTCTTCATCTCCGATAGCAGAGCCTACGGTAAGATAATAAGCATCATTGGTATTCGGAGTAAATTGAAATTGAACGGATGATTTAGTCTCTTCGTCGTCTTTTTCAATAATTGGCTCAAAACTAGAACCAGAGAGCAGCACATTTTGATAGATCGTGCTTGAGAACTCTTCAGGAAAGAAATAAGTCGTTGCGTTGCTGCTTCCTGCTAAGGCACTCAGTACAGCTTCTTGTGTTTGAATAGGCCGGTTTTTCTGTAAATATACCGATTCGATATTGCTCGAGCTGCCGAATGCAAATGGCAGACTATAAGGATTTTCGTAAATCACAACTTGGTTTGTAGCGGCGATTTTTTGATAGTCTTTTAAATCTGGTTTAGTCTGCTTCAAAGTAAAATGATACTTGTCTTTATTTAAGGACGAGCGGAATGGGAAAGAGAATGCTGTTTGAAAAGTATCGTATCTAAAATTGTTTTGTTCTAATGGCTTCGTCGCGGTTTCTATCAAAGCAGGGATATCTTCATTGTCTTTCCAATACAGATCGTTTCGTTCACTGGCGTAGTATTTCACTCCAAACAAAGCATCGGTTAAAAGTGTTCCATTTGAATAGGTCAGGAATCCACCTCCGACAGGATTTCCTAAACGGCCGAAAAGGTCGGGCACAGCACTTTCAAATGTAGAACTGAAATGCGTAATGCCATTAAATCCGGCTTGGAAGCTGTCATTTTTAGTACGCACAAAAGTCTTTTCGATCCGGTATAAGTCATCATCTTGGTTTTCTATCCAATCGATCACTTGCTGCTGGCTTTGCTGATAAACAGAAAACGTGTCTTGATCTACATAACTTAACCTGGATAAAGAAATGCTGGCGTTGACCGTCATTTCAATACTCGTTACCAAAAATAAAACGAAACCCAACCATTTATACTGTTGCGGTTTCAAAATAAGCAGCAATAAAATCAAGAATGTAAACAACATAGTAATGATGACTTGGATGGGAGTGAGAAAGTCAAATTCTCCATTATAGACATACAGTCCTATTCCAGATGCAATGACCATGGTTAAAAAAGTAGCTAAAGGATTGACCCCTTTCAAATGAGTAAAACTACGAAAAGCTAATAATAATAGGAAGAAAGAGACCACGAACGAAAAGCGATACGGATACCAATTCGGGTATTGCATAGCATGCCAGATCTTATTCATGGCATCTACATTCATAGAGAAAATAAAGAAAGTCACTAGTACGAAAGCTGCAACACGTTCTCGTAACGGAAACGCCCGATTAAAGAAATACAGGCAGACGCACAATAAAGCTAAACTGCCTATAAACAGGTTTGGATATCCCGAAGGCATTTGGTCAAAATTAAAGGCTCCAACAAAAAATTTCGAGACCATCTCAGGAAAAAAGTAATCTGTTTCCCATTTAAAATCCAACTCTATATAACTGGCTTTTCCTACCATTAATGAATGAAGGGTAGGAATCAACAAGATAGCGGAAAGACCGCCAGCTAACAAGGAATGCCAAATGAACAATAAACTTGTTTTGATACATGACAGAACGTTATCCTTTCGTTTACTGGTATGTGGAAATCCAATACTGATACAGCGGAAGACAAAATAAAGAACAAGGAAAAAGCAGACCATATACCCTATATAATAGTTGGATATCAGGCAAATGGCTAAAAAAACAGTGTAAAAACCACCTTTTTGCTGCTTGATCAGCCGTTCCAAACCTAAAATAATGAGCGGCAAGAAGATAATTCCATCTAACCACATAATGTTGAATTGATTGACAATCGTGTATCCCATTAGAGCATAACTTATTGAAAAGGCTACTAGACTAAAACCATCTCCACCAAATTCTTTTTTTAATAGGTAGGCGAAACTCCAGCCGGCTAAACCATATTTCAGCATAGTGACTACTGTAACGCCTAATGCAACTTGCGATTGCGGCAATAGTAAGAAAATCAGATTAAATGGACTAGCTAAATAATAAGCCCACAATCCAACCATATCCCCGCCGATGGCTTTCGAAAAGGAATAGAAGAAAGCTGACGGATCTTCAAGCAGCGTCGTGCGATAATAAGCTAAAAAATCAACATATTGTTGTCCCAAATCAATCGTTAATACAGTTTCATTTCCAAATGGATATACCCCTTTGAATGCATGAATGACGGACATAATCAAAAAAGGGACTGCAAAAGCTAATAATAATGGCCATTGATTTTGAATAAATGGTCTTATTCGTTTTTTCATGATCGATCACCTCAAGTAAAAAATTGCTTACTCCTAGAATAGCATATTCAAGCAGGAGAAATAATCGATTCAGGAAAAAAGTTTTTTTACTGATAGGAATTCAAAAAAATAAAGTTAAATGGGAAACTTTTTAGCGATTATGGTTAAAGGTCGGATAATCTGTTACAATATACGAAGTTCTACTTAAATAGGAAGGTGTTCATTTGAAATCAAATCAAAAAAAACAAACGAAGAATAAGTCGCATATTCCTTTAAGACTTAACATACTATTTGCTGGTGTGTTTGTGTGCTTCGCATTACTTATTTTAAGACTTGGTTATTTGCAAATTGTCAGTGGTGAAGAATTTGAAGCAGAAGTTGCTCGAACAGAGACAACTTTAGCAACCGGAAATGTGCCTCGTGGTGAAATATATGATGCTGAACATCGTAAAATGGTAGGGAATACAGCGGTACAAACGATCACCTATACACGTGGACAAGGTGTTTCTTCAGAAGATATGGCTAAGATAGCGTTGGGTTTAGCCGCTGTTATCGATATGCCCTCTAAAGTCAGAGTAGAGAACGAAAGTGAATACGATATTACACCTCGTGATCTGCAAGACTATTGGTTAGTTCTGAATGAGGAAAAAATCAATAAGAGATTATCAGAAAAAGAATTGGATCTAAGCGGTTCTGATTTTTATCAAACGCAAATTTCCAAAGTAACGGATGAAGACATTGCTCAAATGTCTGATGTGGAAACTGAAGCGGCAGCTATCTTTAAAAAAATGAATGGGGCTTATGCCTTAACAACGATCAACATTAAAAATGAAAATGTGACAGATCAAGAAATCGCCTTAGTCAGTGAACATTTAAGTTCATTGCCAGGTGTAGATACGGGTACAGATTGGATCCGAAATTATCCTCAAGAAGGTATGCTGAAGAGTATTCTTGGAGAAGTTTCCACAGAGGAACAAGGAGTACCAGAAAGTCAATTATCTACTTACTTGGCTAGAGGATATGCACGAAACGATCGTGTGGGAAACAGTCAGCTGGAACAGCAATATGAATCAGTTCTCAGCGGTTCCAAATCTAAATCAGAAACTCAAACCAACACTAATGGAGATATCATTGAAACGATTGAACAGTACGCTGGTGAAAAAGGCGATAATTTAGTGCTGACAACAGATATGGATTTTCAAGAGACGATAGAACAAATTGCTGTTGAATCACTAGGCGAACGAGAAGGGGACAATGATAGAATTTACATTGCTGCTTCTGATCCGCAAACAGGAGAAATTTTAGCTTTAGTCGGTAAAAAATACAATTCTGAAACAGGCAAAATTGAAGATGATGCATTGGGAAATATTACTCAAAGTTATTCAATGGGATCTGCTGTAAAGGGTGCGACTGTATTAGCCGGCTATATGGATGGCGCGTTGACCTTTGATGATAATGTAATTGTCGATGCTCCACTTAAAACAGGGCAAACTCAAAGTATTAGCTCGGTGTTTAACCGAAATGGTAGTGTCGCATTAAATGACATAGGCGCGTTAGAACAATCTTCAAACGTTTATATGGCAAAAGTCGTTTTACGGATGGGCGGTCAGTACCAGCTTAATTCCAAGGGAACATTCCCGATAAACGTCAACCAAGTCATGACTAAACTAAGATATTACTTTGCTCAATTTGGCTTAGGTGTAGAAACAGGAATTGATTTACCAGGTGAAGCAACTGGATATGTTGGGCCTAATCCAAATGCTGGTTTAGCAATGTTCTTTGGTTTTGGACAGTACGATACGTATACTCCAATTCAGTTGTTGCAGTATGCTTCAACAATTGCTAACGGAGGCACACGTATCGCGCTTAGACTGGTAGATGAAATTTGGTCTACAGGGGAAGATGGCGGTTTAGGAACAATCGAAACACAATTAGAACCTGAGATTTTAAACACCGTCAATGTTGATCCTAAAGCGATGGAACGAGTGCATCAAGGCTTTTACCAAGTAGTACACGGAGCGAATGGGTCTGCACGTTCTCGTTTTGTAGGTGCTGAGTATGAGGCCGCAGGAAAAACGGGGACTGCCCAAGCTTTTTATAATGGAAAATCAGTAACGAATAAGACCTTTGTGGGATATGCGCCATATGATAATCCGGAAATTACGGTGGCTGTCATTGTGCCCAATCTACCAAACAACAATACAAACTATGAAAATACGATTGCTGCACGAAAAGTAATGGATGCTTATTTCAAAGTAGGCGAGTACAAAGAAGCAACCCCTGATGAAGATGCAACGGACTCTTCTGAAGGAGCAGAATAAGTGTAGGACATCAAAAAAGGCTGGTCCATAAGATATGGGCCGGCCTTTTTTTGACAACTTTTAATATCAGGAAAATTAATTTTCGCTGGATAAGATGTCCGCGATTTCTTGGAACGACATACCACTTTCAATTGTGAAAGTACCAGGTCGAATTAGGTTTGACAAATTGTTCTCTTCTAAAAAGTTGTCAAAATCAGCAGAATTTTCAATAATTCCTTGATCTTGCAACTGACGAGCTGCAATACTGCTTGGATCGCCGTTATTGATGACAACAGTAGCTGTCACAGCTTCGGATGAAGATTCTTCTGTGCTGCTGTCTGCTTCTTCAGTTTCACTCTCAGAGCTTTCCTCAGCAGCTGTTTCATCAGTAGATTCAGTATCTTGTCCATCTTCAGCGTATTCGCTTTCCATTTTTGCCAGTTCAGTTTCTGCAAGCAGACTCTCATACTTATCTTTATACGTTTCATCTTCTTGAGTCAACTCAGTTGAAGCATCTGTTGCATCAACAGGTTGGGATTCGTAAAAGAACGAACGATAACCTGCAAGAATGAGTGCAGATACCAAGAAACCTAACGACAAGAATCGTAATGCTGGTTTACTCATGTTATGTACCTCCTTGATTGATTAGGCTTCTAACACATAATCGTCTATGACCGTTTGAACGGTTTGTTCAGATAAACGTGTTTGGCTGGAAATGTCTTCAGGTGCAGCACCTTGTGTATACAAAGTGATGATGTGTTTTCTTAATACATCATGTACTTTATCAGATAAAGGCAATTCTTCCGATTGAATATTCAATTCTGATTCAAGTAAAGTGACTCTTTTTTTCAAATGATCGATTTCTTGCAACCACTGCAAAGATAATTCTTCAAATTCTTCTTGCACTTTTTCTCCATTGTCTTGTTTATAGAAAGACCAAACGATCAAAGCTATTGCAATAACAAGTAGAACAATCACAATAATCCATAAATCCATTTATTTCACCTCTTTATAATTTACTTCCAGAAAAAGTTTACCACAATATGCGCACAAAACCTATGTTGTAAATAAAACTTAATATAATTTCATGCTTTTTGTACCTTTTGAAAAAAGGTGTCCTCTCGGTTTGAAAGATATGGTAAACTACGTTTGAAAGCCTTATCAAAAAACTTAAGGAGTTAACTATGGACAAAAAATGGTGGAAAAATGCAGTAGTGTACCAAATCTATCCTAGAAGTTTTCAAGACAGCAATGGAGATGGGATAGGAGACATTCAAGGAATCATTCAACGATTGGATTATCTTGAAAAATTAGGGATTAACGTGATTTGGCTCAGTCCAGTTTATGAATCGCCTAATGATGATAATGGATATGATATCAGCGATTATTATGCTATCATGGCAGAATTTGGAACAATGGAAGATATGGAACTGCTGATAGCAGAAGCTAAAAAAAGAAATATTCGTTTAGTAATGGATCTGGTTGTCAATCATACATCAGATGAACATGCTTGGTTTATTGAGGCAAAAAAATCCAAAGAAAATCCTTATCGCGATTATTATATTTGGAGAGATCCAGTGAATGGAGATGTTCCAAACGGTTTAGGTTCTGTTTTTAGCGGTTCTGCGTGGGAATATGAGGAAGAAACCGAGCAATATTTTATGCATCTATTTAGTAAACGCCAACCAGATTTAAATTGGGAAAATAAAGACATGCGTTATGAGATCTATGACATGATGAATTTTTGGCTGGATAAAGGGATCGGCGGATTTCGGTTGGACGTTATTGAGTTGGTCGGTAAACTGCCAGACCAAGAGATCACCGCTCACGGTCCTAAGTTGCATGAATATTTGCAGGAAATGAATCGTGAAACGTTTGGAAAACAGGATGTGATGACGGTTGGAGAAACCAATTCAGCTAATCCTCAACAAGCGAAACTGTTTTCTGGTGCCGATCGCAAAGAATTATCTATGGTGTTTCAATTCGAGCATATGGCTCTCGACCAACAGCCGGGAAAAGCAAAATGGGATCTAAGACCGCTGTCTGTTGTGGAATTAAAACAAGTTCTTTCTACATGGCAAGTGGAGCTTCAAAATGAGGGTTGGAATAGTCTTTTTTGGAACAACCATGATCAGCCCAGAATCGTTTCGAGATGGGGAAATGATCAGGAACATCGTGTGGAGAGTGCTAAAATGTTTGCTATTTTGCTGCATATGATGAAAGGAACTCCTTATATTTATCAAGGAGAAGAAATCGGTATGACAAATATTACCCTGACCGATATTTCCCAAGCAGATGATGTAGAAACAAAGAATATGTATCATGAACGTTTGGCAGAAGGGTACAGCAAAGAAGCTGTTTTGGCTTCTATCAATGCTAAAGGAAGAGATAATGCACGCACTCCAATTCAATGGGAAGATTCAAAAGAGGCAGGTTTTACGACAGGACAACCTTGGTTGCCGGTAAATCCAAATTATCCGTCGATCAACGTGAAACAAGCTTTAGCTGACCCAAAGTCTATTTTTTATACTTACCAAAAATTGATTCAATTGAGAAAAGAAAATCCTCTTATGGTTTACGGTGATTATCAATTGTTGGCAGAAGAAGATGAATCTTTATTTGCTTATACAAGAACTTTCCAAGGAGAGACATGGCTGGTCGTGGCGAATTTTAGTGAGCAAGTCAACAAATTTCAGTTTACTGAGGAAACAACTGAATTGGAACCCATCATCAGTAATAGTGCGGTTAAACGATATGATTTAAATCAACTTCAATTGGATGCTTACGAAACATTTGTCGTTAAATTAGATTCTCCTCTTTATGTAAAGTAAAAAAACTTTACAAAGAATAAAAAAATACTGGAATCTACTATAAAAAAATGGTATCATAATCAAGTCGGAAGATTGGATAAATAACTATCTTCAAATATTGTTTAATGCTTGGAGGGAAAATCATGCGCGTAAACATCACAATGGAATGTACTGAATGTAAAGAACGTAACTACATCTCAAAGAAAAACAAACGTAACAATCCGGACCGTGTTGAATTTAAAAAATACTGCCCACGCGAACGTCGCGTAACTCTACACCGTGAAACTAAATAATTTAGTTAAATGCTGTGGAATACGTATGGCTTGCCGTATAAATACGTCCCTGTGACTGGTTGATTTATTCAAACAGCCGCAGGGTCGTATTGTCTTACGAGCCGATTAGTGGAATACAATCAAAAAATCACAAAGAAAAAAGGAACTGGGGGATTTATACCGGTTCCTTTTTTGCTATACTGAAGAAGAGTGTGAAGTAAGGAATTAAATTTACGGGTATGTAAATGACCTCTATCACAACTTTAAGAAGGGAAAGTGGAAACAGTGAATAAAAAAGAGATTCGGAAAGACAAAATCCGGACGTTAAAAAAACTAAGCGGAATTGAAAAAAAAGCAGCAGAAGAAAAAATTTATGCCAATCTTTTTCGTTCGCGCTATTGGCAGCAAGCTTCAACCATTGCCTTGACCATGGCTCAAGAGTTCGAATTGAATACTTTGCCTATAGTGGAAGAAGCATGGAAAACAAATAAAAAGATCGTGATGCCGAGAGCAAAAAAAGAACGGATCATGGATTTTGTCTTATATAATGAACATACACCGATGAAAATTTCTTCATTTGGACTGCTTGAACCGGATCCTGCATTACAGCCTATTGCTAAAAATGCCATTGATTTAGTGGTTGTTCCGGGACTGGGATTTTCAAAAGAGGGTTATCGGATAGGATTTGGTGGGGGTTATTACGATCGGTTTTTAGCAGATTTTTTAGGGACTAAAATAGCGTTGGTATTAAAGGAACAGCAAATTGATTTGTGGGATCCTGAACCCTTTGATATACCGATGGACGCTTTAGTCATGGAAGATAAGGTTATTTCAACTGCAGATTTCCAAACAGGAAAATAAAATATTATTTTGCATTTTGTGAAGATTACTTTGTGCTATAATATAGAATTGAAAAGACGAATGAGTAAAAAATATAAGTGAGAATGGAGTTTAATAGATGAATTACCAAACTCAAATGAAAATAAAACGCTATTTGAGGCAACCAATCGTCACGTATACTTTTTTAGGTCTTCAGATTCTGTTATTTATCTTAATGACTTTTGACGGAGGAAGCACCAACACCTTGACTTTAGTTCAATATGGGGCGAAGTTTAATCCATTACTGGTGGCAGGTCAATGGTGGCGATTAGTCACTCCTATATTCCTGCATATTGGTTGGGTACACTTGCTGATGAACTCGGTTATTTTGTATTTTCTGGGTATCCAATTAGAGGACACATTGGGACACTGGCGTTTCGCTATGATTTATCTTTTAAGCGGAATAGCAGGGAATGCAGCTAGTTTTGCATTTAATGCCTTATCTGTATCAGCAGGAGCCAGTACGAGTTTGTTCGGTTTATTCGGAGCTACGATATTTTTAGGCAGAACATACACCAATAATCCGGCGATCCAACAAATGTCTCGGAATTTTGGAACTTTGATTGTCATTAATTTGGTTTTCGGATTTTTCAATTCCTCTGTAGATTTAGCAGGACATTTAGGCGGTCTTGCAGGAGGATTTTTATTGTCAACGGCTATTAGTGTACAAAATCCATTACCCAGATGGAAAAAGAAACGTTTGCTATATGGTGCGAGTTTTGCCGGTCTTTTGGCAGTGCTGTTGATCATCGGTTATGTACGCACTTTAGGAGTGTTTTAGAGATGGAACATTCCTTAAAAAGTGTTTACGATGTGCAGCAATTGCTGAAACGCTACGGTATTTTTGTCCACGTCGGTGAAAGACTCTGGGATCTTGAATTGATGATGGACGAATTAAGGAAAATTTATCAAACTCATTTAATTGAACGAGACGTATTTGTCTCGGCTATGGTTATCTTAAAAAAAGAGCACCAATGGGAACAAGAACACATGGATCAAAAAAATAACTAGTCAACATGGAGGAATACATATGTCAAAAAAAATTATTGGAATCGACTTGGGCGGTACTACGGTTAAATTTGCTATTTTAACAGAAGAAGGAGAAATCCAACAAAAATGGAGTATTGAGACGGATATTTCTGAAGAAGGTACAAAAATCGTTCCTTCTATTATTGAAGCCATCAATAAACACTTGCACATGTATGGCATGACTCCAGAAGATTTTATAGGGATCGGAATGGGTTCGCCGGGGACAATTGATGCTGTAAATGGAACCGTTATCGGTGCCTATAATTTAAATTGGAAAACAGTACAGCCTGTCAGAGAGCAAATTGAAGCGGGAACACAAATTCCATTCTTTATAGACAATGATGCAAATGTAGCTGCTTTAGGCGAAGCTTGGAGAGGCGCAGGAGAAAGCGATCCAAACGTTGTGTTTCTGACTCTTGGTACAGGCGTCGGAGGCGGAATCATTGTAGGGAAAAAATTGGTTCACGGAGCAATTGGAGCAGCAGGTGAAGTTGGCCATATTACAGTAGACCCGAACGGGTATGCCTGCACGTGTGGAAAAACGGGCTGCTTAGAGACTGTTGCCAGCGCTACAGGTGTCGTTCATTTGGCGAGAGACTTTTCAGATAGCTTTGCGGGTGATTCCAGACTAAAATACATCATTGATGACGGACAATTGATCACTGCAAAAGATGTCTTTGATTTGGCGAAAGAAAAAGATCCGCTAGCTTTGATGGTCGTAGATAAAGTAGCTTACTACTTAGGGTTAGCTTCTTCTCACTTGGCGAATATTTTAAATCCGTCTACGATCGTTCTTGGCGGAGGCGTTTCAAAAGCTGGAGAGATTTTAACGGAAACCATTCAACCTTATTTTGAAAAATATACATTTCCAACTATTCGTCGATCCACAAAGATTCGTTTAGCGATTTTAGGAAATGATGCAGGTGTTATCGGAGCTAGTTCACTGGTAAAAGCTTCTGTAGCGGAATAATAGAATAATGACAGCAAAAGCACCAAGGCAAAAGGCCGTGGTGCTTTTTCATTTGTAAGACTATGCTGGGTTACAGGCATTATGCAGGAGGTCAGTAGTAGTCTATGTTATAATAAGTTTAGATTGTTATCAGAACGTAAAAAAAGTGACAGAATTGAAATGAAGTTGAAATTCCAAAATAGGGTGATGAGTATGATACGTTTATCCACTGGTAAAATAGTCGTTTTACTTCTAGTTGTCGCCTTATTTTTAAGTGCTTGTCAATTTAAGGATGCAACACCAAGTACAGGTGATGAAACAGAAGAGGAAGTTGTCTTCGAGCAGATTCCTTTACCGAGAGAAGAATTCCGTAAAATAATCGGTTGGAAATCGGAAGAAGAAATTATTGTTCAATCGGGAGATATAGATGGGGATTCGCTTTACTCATTTAATATTTTTACCGGTTCTTTCAGCTTGCTGTATGAAACTGATTCTTTCATCTTAGCCTCGAACGTCATTGCTAGTGAAGAAAAAATTATTGTGCAGCAAGTAAAAAATGCTGCGTCGACATTGATTGTATTAAGTTACGCAGGGGAACAAATCCAAGAATTGCCGATCAATTCCAACGGTTTTGTAGACATAAATGTCAATGCACAGAATCCAGCTGTCGCTTTTGTATCTTATTATGAAGGAGACAATAATACGTCAGTCTACAATTGGAACATTGAGACCAATGAATACACCGCTGTCGAGTCAGCTTCTTTGAATCCGCAATGGTACTCTGAAAACTTGTACTTATTTATCGATAATGAAGATGATTTTACCTTGGAAACCGGAAAGTTATACATGGGAGATATCCGAAACGGCGAGGTTTTGTTGTTGGATTCCTATGCATCTGATTTCTTTTTACATGAAGATACGTTTATCAAGTTCACTCCATCAGATTTCAACGAGCAAGAAATCATGTTGACTTATCAATACCCATTTTTAGTAGATGCAGGCTTTATGGTGGCTCCGAAAGTTACTATGAATAATCGCATTTTATTCCCTTATTTAACACAAGCAGAAAGAGGCACTTCTATTTATGGTATTTTTGCAGAGAAGGCTGTCTCCATTGAGGAGGAGCCAGGTCAATTTATCTTTGCTGAATTGAATTTTGAAGAAGGCCAAATTGAACCTATAGTAGAAGTGCCAGAAGAAGCACCGATTTTAATTTCTGCAAATGGACAGTATTGCTTGTACGGTTGGAACTTCGAACTGCTAATCGATATCGAAAATCAAACAATCCATGAATTAATTTCCCTTTAATCCATGGATTCTCTTTACAGCAAGAAAAAACCTCTAGTAAATTAGCGCATTCTTGTGTAAAATTAGTACTTGAACAAGGATGTACAGAAAGGGGTTCACTAGATTTTGGAAACAACGACAATTATCAATTATATATTATGGGGCGTTATTATCATTTGGGGTATTTACGAACTGGCACAATACTTTAGACGTAAAAATGCAGCCGTGGAATTACCGCAAGAAGATTTTACCAAGAGATTAAGAAAAGTGCAATTAGTTGATGTTCGTGAAAAAGACGATTTTGATGCAGGACATATTCTTGGAGCACGCAATGTTCCATACTCTATGTTAAAACAACGCATCACTGATTTTCGTAAGGATCAACCCATCTACCTTTACGATGAAAATCAAACTATCAGCAGACGTGCAGCCTTAAAATTACGTAAAGCCGGATACACAGACCTTTACACATTAAAAGGCGGCTACAAAAAATGGACAGGCAAAATCAAACGGAAAGCTAGATAATAGAGTAAAACATGGCGTTTTGCTCATACACAACTCGTCTAAAAAAAGAGCGCTGAGCAGAGCATCCAGCTCATCGTACATAAAACTATCCGAATAGTTTGGGCTTTTTCCAAACAGTCCGGGTAGTTTTTATGTTAGTATGAGCTGCTTTTTTGCGCATGTCTGCCAACGCAGCTTATTCAATCCAACTAAGAAGCCTACATTTTAGAATCAATCTAAGCGCCTCCTGAGTGAACCTTTTGAAGAATTCTGCTACTGAGGTCGTGTTTGTGTTATACGAACAGATTTTTTGTAAAGATAGAAAGACTGAATTAGGTTTGATAGGAGAGGAATAGCGTAATATATGGTATAATTACCAAGATAATAGAAGGAACCATATTCTGATCCAGCATCAAGGATTCTAAAAGTAAAGGCGTTATCTTCACTGACTTTTTAGTTGTTTTCTTGAGTAAAGGGAGTATTGGTAGCAAAAGGAGTGTTGTATTACTCATGAAAACCAAAATACTTGTTATTGTTGGACCGACAGCAGTTGGGAAAACGAGTTTGAGTATCGAAATAGCCAAAAAAATGAATGGTGAAATCATCAGCGGGGATTCTATGCAAATCTATAAAGGTTTGGATATCGGAACAGCTAAAGTAACCTCTGAAGAAATGGAGGGGATTCCCCATTATTTAATTGATGAAATAGAACCATGGGGCAATTACACGGTGACAGTGTTTCAAAAAAGAGCCAAAGAGTTGATTAAACAAATCACTGCCAAAGGGAAAATCCCGATTATTGTAGGCGGGACGGGTTTGTACATTGAATCGCTGCTGTATGATGTCAGTTATGGTGGAGAAGGTCAGACAGATCCAGTATTCAGAAATGAAAAAGAAGCTATAGCAGAGGAAAAAGGAAATCTTTTTTTGTGGGAAGAGTTGAAAAAGATCGATCCAGAGGCAGCTCAGAAAATACACCACAATAATCGCAGAAGAGTGATCAGAGCATTGGAAGTATTTCACGTCACCGGAGAACCATTTTCTTCTTACCAAAATGAACGTCAGCAAAAAGAATCGATTTACGATGCTGAAATAATCGGATTAGACACGGCACGTTCTGTATTGTATGACCGAATCAATTTACGCGTGGATCAAATGCTTGCTGCTGGTCTAGAAAAAGAAGCGTATCAGTTAGTCGAACAAGGTCTGGAAGATACGCAAGCGGCCAAAGGAATTGGCTATAAAGAATGGTTCTCTTACTTTAAAGGAGAAGAAACTAAATCAGAGGTCATTGAACAAATCAAACAAAATTCTAGACGATATGCTAAAAGACAACTGACTTGGTTCAGGAATCGCATGGATAATGTCAGTTGGTGGAATCTGGTAGAGCATCCAACAGATGAGAAACAAGTGTTGGCAGAAGTTGAGGCGTTTTTTAACTAGTGATTTAAATGCCGGATGAAATGATGAAGGGGTGATTTTATGGAGACACAAGCTAAAGCAGAACGAGTCATACTAGTAGGAGTCCAAACGACAGAAACAGATTTTGGATTTGATTATTCCCTAAAAGAATTGGAACAATTGACAGAAACGGCTCAAGGGATAGTGGTCGGTCATTTGACTCAAAAAAGAGCGCGAGCAGATTCACGAACTTATTTGGGCAAAGGGAAAATAGAAGAATTAGGACTATTAGTAGAAGAGCTGGAAGCCGATACGGTCGTTTTTAACCATGAACTGACTCCAGGACAAACGAGAAATATTCAAGATGTGGTCGAAGTAAAAGTAATCGACCGGGTGCAATTGATCTTGGATATCTTTGCGATGCACGCCAAAAGCAAAGAAGGAAAGCTGCAAGTTGAATTGGCTCAATTGCAATATCTATTGCCAAGACTGGCTGGTCAAGGGGTAAACTTATCGAGGCTTGGCGGTGGAATCGGAACCAGAGGACCTGGTGAAACTAAGTTGGAAACGGATCGTCGCCACATTCGCGATCAAATAAACGATATTCGCAAAGAATTGTTCAAAACAGAAAAACACCGTGAACTGACACGTAAACAGCGAAAAGAAAGCAATATTTTTCAGATTGGATTAATGGGGTACACCAATGCCGGCAAGTCAACATTACTCAATAAGTTGACCCATGCTGAAACGTATGAAGAGAATAAATTGTTTGCTACGCTGGACCCGCTGACACGGCAGTTGAAATTGCCAAGCGGACTAAATGTCACGATAACCGATACAGTAGGATTTATTCAAGACTTGCCAACACAATTGATTGAAGCTTTTCAATCTACTCTTGAAGAAACAAGAGGTGTCGATTTATTGCTGCATGTCGTGGATGCGTCAGCAGAAAACATGTTGGAACATGAACGTACCGTAATGAATTTATTGATGGATTTAAAAATGGACCACCTTCCGCTTTTAACGATCTATAATAAAAGTGATTTGATTGAAGGACCGTTTTATCCAGATTATTTCCCGAACATTGTGATGTCTGCTAAAAATGATCAAGATATCGAATTGCTGTTGACTCAATTAATGGACAAAGTAGAAGAAATCATGGAACCGTATCGGATAGAAGTACCTGTAGCTGAAGGAGATTTATTGATTCAGTTGAAACAAGAAACACAAATAGCGACACAAGTATACGATGAAGAAAAAAATGTTTATGTCGTAAAAGGTTATGCTAAAGCGACGTCTAGATGGATTGGAGAATCGGAGAAAGAATGAGTTGGAATAAACAATATACATCAGAATTGCAACAACGAATTACTGAGGTAGAGAAGAAAATCCAGCCGATGGTGGATCAAATTCACGAAAACGCCTTGATCAATCAAAAGAAAGTGCTGGACAGTTTTCGAGAAAAACATGTCTCTGATCAGCATTTTAACCCTTCTACCGGTTATGGATACGATGATTTTGGCCGCGATACATTAGAAGAAGTGTACGCAGACGTGTTTAAAGCTGAAGCAGGGCTAGTCCGTCCGCAATTGATTTCAGGAACCCATGCGATTACTACAGCGTTATTTGGAATCATGCGTCCTGGAGATGATTTGTTGTACATCACAGGGCAGCCGTATGATACGTTATTGGAAGTTGTCGGAGTGACCGGAAATGCAGTCGGCTCTTTTAAAGAATATCAAATGGGGTATGATTCAGTAGCTCTGTTAGAAGACGGCAGTGTAGACTTTGAAATGGTCAAAGAAAAAATGACGGCTAAAACGAAAGTTGTAGCGATTCAACGGTCTCGCGGCTATGCTAGCCGTCCTTCCTTTACGATTGAGAAAATTGAAGAAATGATCCAATTTGTCAGAAGCGTCAATCCTGAAGTCATTATTTTTGTGGATAATTGTTATGGAGAATTTGTGGAAGAAAGAGAGCCGATAGAAGTTGGCGCTGATTTGATGGCAGGTTCATTGATCAAAAACCCGGGTGGAGGGTTAGCTAAAATCGGCGGGTACATCGTTGGTCGCTTGGATCTAGTAGAAGCATGTGGTTACCGTTTGACTTCTCCAGGTATCGGTCGTGAAGCTGGGGCTTCTCTGTACAGCTTACCGGAAATGTATCAAGGTTTCTTTATGGCTCCTCACATTGTGGGAGAAGCTTTAAAAGGTGCTGTTTATACAGCTGCTTTATTGGAAACTTGCGGAGTCTCTTCTATACCAAGATGGGATGAAAAACGCACCGACTTGATCCAAATGATTTCATTGAATGATGAAAAGAAGATGGTTCAATTTGCGCAAACGATCCAAAAATATTCTCCAATCAATGCACATGTAACCCCAATTGGAGCCTATATGCCGGGATATGAAGATGATGTGATTATGGCAGCTGGAACATTCGTTCAAGGGTCAAGTATTGAACTGACAGCTGATGGTCCGATCCGCGCACCTTATACGTTGTATGTCCAAGGTGGTTTGACATATGAACATGTCAAACTAGCTGTAACAGCTGCCGTATCAGAGTTGTATTTTGAAACAAAAACCCCTTAATTTAGTGAGCCTGATCATAGCAGATAGTTTATGGTCAGGCTTTTTGCTGTGTTCCTTAGGGGTTATTCCATGACAAGTCCAGTGATTTTGTGTTACGTTTAGTAAGGAGAAATTGTGGGAGACACAATTTAAGGACTAAAAAAATTAAGAGGAGTTTAGTTACAAAACAATGAAAAATCATACAAAGCAAGAAATCAAGGAAATTGCACAGTCAGAAAATGTACGATTCTTACGTTTGATGTTTACGGATATAGATGGGGTCATAAAAAATGTAGAAGTTCCCATCAGTCAACTCGATAAGGTACTAGACAATAAAATGATGTTTGATGGTTCCTCAATCGATGGCTTCGTAGCAGTTGAAGAGAGTGACATGCAATTACGACCAGATTTATCGACTTGGCTCATTTTCCCGTGGGATACAGAATACGGAAAAATCGCACGGTTGATTTGTGATGTATACAATCCAGATGGGACCCCATTTGCCGGAGATCCTCGTTCAAATTTAAAACGAGTCTTAGAAGAAATGGAAAGTGAGGGCTTTACAGAATTTAATTTAGGGCCAGAGCCGGAGTTTTTCTTGTTTAAATTAGACGAAAACGGAGAACCGTCGCAGCGATTAAACGACCATGGTGGGTATTTTGATTTAGCGCCTACTGATTTAGGTGAAAACTGTCGTCGGGATATTGTGTTGCAACTAGAGGAATTAGGCTTTGAAATTGAAGCCAGCCACCATGAAGCTGCTCCTGGGCAACATGAGATCGATTGGAAATATGCAGATGCCGTAGAAGCTTGTGACAACATTCAAACTTTTAAACTAGTGGTAAAAACAATTGCCCGCAAACATGGATTGCATGCTTCGTTTATGCCGAAACCGATCAATGGGGTTCATGGATCAGGTATGCATTTCAACATGTCTTTATTCAATGAAGAAGGAAATGCTTTTTATGACGAAGAAGATGTTATGGGATTAAGCAAAACAGCTCACGAATTCATAGCCGGTCTGTTGAAACACGCTAAATCTTATACAGCGATTTGCAACCCAACAGTCAATTCATACAAACGTTTAACACCAGGGTTTGAAGCACCTGTGCATATTGCATGGAGTGCCAGCAACCGTTCGCCGCTAGTGCGCGTGCCAACTTCTAGAGGGATGTCTACTCGTGTTGAATTACGCAGTGTAGATCCAAGCGCAAATCCGTATCTTGCTTTAGCGGTATTGTTAAAAGCTGGATTAAGCGGGATTCAAGAAAGTAAAGTTGTAGCAGATCCGGTTGAAAAGAACATTTATCAAATGACATCTTCAGAACTGGGGGAACAAGACATTGAGCGTTTGCCAGCGACATTATATGAAGCGGTCAATTACTTGAGAAAAGATGACCTCATGAAAGAAGCTATGGGCGATCATATGTATAACAACTTCATTACCATTCGCACACAAGAATGGGTAGAATACAATGAACAAGTATCTCCATGGGAACAACAAAAATACTTTAAAAAATAAATTACGATGTATAAAAGATGATTTTTTATCTTCTGGCGTTGGTAAAGAAATTTCCTCCGACCTATGGAACTGCTTATGGAAAACCTTATAGACCGGAGGATATTTCTAAGGATGAGTTTCTAAAAGGTTTAGCCTTAAAAAGGAAACTATTTTTATTTACTAACGTCAAATATTGCAGAATCTAAAAGACTGGGACCGCGAAAGTGTCTCGGTCTTTTTTTGTCTGATTTAAACTTAAGCCGGTCAAAATAGATTCTCAAAGTCTGATGATGATTAATTGTATGAGTCAAGAGAGCAGTTTCAACAGTTAAAGGTAGTAATTTTTTTATGAGGCTTTATATTGAACATAACTTTTCAGTCTCATAGAACCAGTCAGGCGAATAGTAGTCTTTATTGCAGCGAGAAAGTGGATCTGTTTTCACTCCTTTATAAAAAGTGGTATACCTGAAAATTTGTTTTGATATTCGGAATGAAGAACCCTTTTAAAATGTTTAAGTTCGTAAATCTATGTTAGAAAACCTAACATTTTGTAAAAAATAGATTGACATGCACGATATGAACTGGTAATCTGTAAAAGTAATTGAGAGGAGGACAAAAATGAGAGAAAAAGAATTGCGAAGATCTATGTCTGTATTTCCAATTGGTACAGTTATGAAACTGACGGATTTAACGGCACGACAGATTCGTTATTATGAAGAACAAGAGTTGATTTATCCTGAACGGAATGAAGGCAATCGAAGAATGTATTCTCTGAATGATATTGATGTGCTCCTTGAGATTAAAGATTATTTAGCTGATGGAATCAACATGGCAGGTATTAAAAGGATTTATGAATTGAAAGAGCTCGAAAATAATGAAAAAACCAAATCATATGAAAAGAATTTAACAGATGATGATGTTAGAAGAATTTTGTATTCTGAGTTTTTATCTATTAGTGGAATGTCTCCCAAAGATAAAAATAAACTGAATCAACAACGTTTTAAACATTAATAGCTTTACATAAAAAAGTCTGATTTATAAAGGAGAGAAACAGTAATGGCAAAATTTACCCAAGAATTTATTGAACAAGCTGCAAAAGATGAGGATGTACGATTCCTCCGATTAATGTTTACCGATATTTTAGGAACCATAAAGAACGTTGAAGTGCCCATTAGTCAATTGGAGAAAGTGTTAGACAATAAAATGATGTTTGATGGTTCTTCTATCGAAGGTTTTGTGCGGATCGAAGAAAGTGATATGTACTTACACCCAGATACGGATACTTGGCTGATTTTCCCTTGGGAGGTCGGGAAAGGCAAAGGAAAAGTGGCACGTTTGATTTGTGATATTTATAATCCGGACGGCACTCCATTTTTAGGGGACCCGCGTGCGAATTTAAAACGTGTGTTGATGGAAATGGAAGAACTAGGGTTTACTGAATTTAACTTAGGACCGGAACCGGAGTTCTTCTTGTTCAAATTAGATGATAAAAATGAACCAACTTTGGAATTGAATGATCATGGTGGTTACTTTGACTTAGCTCCTGTTGATCTAGGAGAAAACTGCCGTCGCGATATCGTATTGCAATTAGAAGAACTAGGTTTTGAAATTGAAGCTAGTCATCATGAAGTAGCTCCTGGACAACATGAGATTGATTGGAAATACGCCAACGCAGTAGAAGCGTGCGACAATATTCAAACCTTTAAATTAGTGGTCAAAACAGTTGCGCGTCAACATGGTTTGCACGCAACATTTATGCCGAAACCTTTATTTGGTGTCAATGGATCAGGTATGCACTTTAATTTATCTCTCTTTACTAAAGAAGGCAATGCATTTTATGATAGCAAAGGAGATATGGAGTTAAGCGATACAGCTCGTGGATTTATTGCGGGGACTTTAGCTCACGCACATGCGTTTACAGCGATCTGCAACCCAACAGTCAACTCGTACAAACGTCTAGTTCCCGGTTATGAAGCTCCAGTGTATATTGCATGGAGTGGTCGTAATCGTTCACCATTGATCCGTATACCAGGATCACGCGGCATGTCTACACGTATTGAAGTACGCAGTGTAGATCCGAGCGCAAACCCCTACTTAGCGATGGCTGCTTTGCTGAAAGCTGGACTTGACGGGATTAAAAATAACTTAGAATTGCCGGCACCTATCGACCGCAATATTTATGCAATGGATGAAGAAGACCGCCAAGCTAATGGAATCTATGACTTGCCTTCAACTTTATTGGACGCTGTTAAAGCATTGTCAAAAGATGAAATCATCAAAGATGGCTTAGGAGAACATATCTACAATAACTTTGTAGAAGCGAAAAAAGTAGAATGGGATGCTTTCCGTATCCAAGTTTCACAATGGGAAAGAGAACAATACTTGAAATTGTATTAAGCTTTTGTTTAATCAAAAAGGCACAATTGATCGTTTACAGCGATCAGTTGTGCCTTTTTATTGTGAACAATTAAGCGCCTAAAACAGCTAAAGCTAAGGCTTGTTGAATGGCTTCAATATGTTTATCTTTTGTAAATTGCAAGTTTACAGCTGGTTCTGCACCACTTGAAATATAGATTTTTAATTCGGCATCTAAATCGAAATGCCCTGAAGTTTCAACGGTGAACCGGCTGATCGATTTATAAGGTAATGATTGGAAAGTCGTTTTTTTCCCTGTCATTCCTTGCTTATCTATAACAATCAATCGTTTATTCGTGAAAACAATCGTATCCCGCACTAATTTGAAAGCTAAATCGATTTCTTCTGAGTCTAAAACAACACTGCCTAACTTTTTACGTGCCTCTTCTGCGCTGATATTGCTTGCATTTCCCATCATTCCGCCAAGTAATCCCATGTATATACACTCCTTTAGTTAATAAATACTCATTTCAACCAGTATATCAAAAGAGTAGAAAGAAGTGAAAGCAGAGACGCTATTTATAGAAAGAAAGAAGTTTTTTGAAGACTTATTGAAGGGGAAGCTAAAGTATAGTAAACTTACTTAAATAAAGGGTTTTTAAGTTTCCGCTCAAGTTCTACAAAAGGAGTTGATAAAATGCAAGAATACGAAGAGTATTCAAAAGAAGAATTGGTAACCAAAATAGTGTCTTTAACGCGATTAAATAAAGAATTGTTGCAGACATTTCAAAAATCAGAGCGTTTAGAATTTGGCTGGACTGGAAACTTGGGACAATGGTTCTGGGATTTTACAGTGAATGAAGTGACGTTCAATCCATTGAAAGCAGAAGCGATTGGGTATGGAAAAGAAGATTTACCGGAGAAAGTGACCTTTCAGTTTTTTACAGACAAACTGCATCCAGAAGACAAAGAAGAAGTCATGCAAAAGATGAGAGACCATCTTGCGGGGAAAATTCCTGTGTGGGAAGTGAAGTATCGTATCCAAGCTAAAGATGGTTCATGGAAAGTATATCAAGACCGTGGGAAAGTGACGGAACGAAATGAAAAAGGCGAGCCCCTTTTCCTCTCTGGAATTGTATTTGATGTGACTGAAGAAGAAGTAGACAGAGAACAATTAGAATCGAAAAATAAACATCTATCCGATCGTTTAAAAACCGATTCATTAACGTCTTTGTATTCACGATCAGCTATCACAGTTGAGTTGGCCAAATGCGCCAGCAAAGCCAAAGCGAAAAATGAACCGCTGTCGATTGTTTTCTTAAAAATAGATCATTATGCCAGATTTGAAGAGGATTTCGGTATTATGTTGAGTGAAGAAGTGCTGAAGACAGCAGGTAAAATCATTCAGACAGTTATACAAGACAAACATATTGCTGGAAGATACCGAGAATCCGTCTTTCTCATATTGCTGGAAAACACCACTAAAAAAGAAACTCATGACACCGCAGAGACGATCCGTCAAGCTGTTTTTGAAACATTGTTTGATGTGCCGAGAAATGTGAGTGTCAGTGCAGGTATCTCTACATATAATCCCATTGAAACTATTAGCGAACTGATTCAAAGAGCCTCTAAAAAAATGGTGGCTGCTGATAATAACGGGGGAAATCAAGTCGTGGGATAACTATTTTCTTCTATAATAATGATTCGATTAAAAGCATTCTTTATCGGAAAGAATGCTTTTGTCTGTTGACCAGAAATAAAGACAAAATAAAAAAACACTCTCCGAAGAGAGTGTCTTAGTTTTGTACTAACGATATAAATACATTTATACATTAGATATTTTTAGCGTCTCAGGAGAGATTCGAACTCCCGACCGTTCGCTTAGAAGGCGAATGCTCTATCCTGCTGAGCTACTGAGACATTTTGTTTGTCGTTGTTTAACCAGCGACAAGATTTATTATAGGCCCAAATGAATAAAAAGTCAACAGAAAACTCATAAATATGTAAAAAAAGTTATATCCTTTTTTACCATTACTGAAAATAAAGCTAAAGCGATCAAACATCTTCGTAGGAAAGCGCAAAATGGATACTTCCCTAGGCTAAATAGTTGGAAAGGGGTTACTGATTTGATACGATTATCTTGAAAGAGATGCAATTCCTAGAAGATAGGAATAAGAGGAGGAAAAAATATGAGCTATAAAGTAATTGATAGTTTTTTATCAGCAGAAGAAACAGTAGAAAAAATAAATGACTTGGTAGAATTGGGGTACAAAGAAAAAGACATCACGGTCATGACTAAAAAAGAAAATGAAGAACAACTAAAAGATATCACTGATGCTAAAATAGATACAGTAGCTAAAGAAGAAGATAAAGGAATGCTAGATAAAATAAAAGAAAGTTTTAGTGATAGTGATGCAGAAAATCCTTTAGGAAAATATGAATTAGAGGAGCATTTGAGAAATCAATACAATGAAGTGGTCAAAAACAATGGCTATGTCATATTGGTTGAAGAAAGCACGAGCTTTACTATGGGAAGAGAAAGCGAGACTGCTCAATCCTCTGAAAATACTAGTATGACTGGTGGAGAGACAGGAGATTTTAACGAAACCCCGGGTGGAATCAACCCGATTTTACCTGGAACAGGAGTCGATGCTGATTTCAGTTCAAGAAATTCCAATGATATACGTACTTCAGATAGCGGGACAACAGATGTACAAGATAAATTCACTTACACGTCTAAGGAGAGAAATAGAAATGCAGACGAAGAAACTCAGTACGTTGAAGATCATGAGGTTACCCAAGTTAATCAAGAATTGAACAATCAACCTTTAACAGATGAGCCAACTGATCCGACTATACCAGGATTTGGAATTGACCCTAAAATTCCACCGCAAGGTATAGAACCTTTAGATTCGAACAGTCCTAATATACAAGGAGAAGGTCCAGATGATGAGAAGAGAAGATAGTAGACATCATACGAGCTGTTGAGTCTGTTAAACGAGAGGACGTTGCTTTAAAAGAAAGTTGGTGAGATCAATGCTGAGAATCATCACCTATTTTGCTTTAGGGTATGTCGGAGTGTATTTTTCGTTGCTGCTGTCTTTGATTTATTTCTTGAGACCAAAGAAAAAAAAGTAACTTATAGTCATGGATTTGTTGTCAATACTTCATAAAAAATAAAAGAGAATTCTTTTGAATTATTCTTAAAGAATTCTCTTTATTTGGTATAATGAGCGTAGCCCACCAGAAAAATGTAGGGAAAGAGTGGAGGAGTATGTATGAGAACAAGAGAACTAAAGAAAGAAGCCAAAGCAAGGCTTTCAGGAAATTGGAAAATAGCGATATTAAACTTAGTGATTATGACTATTTTAACTTCCATTATCAGTGAGGTGTTATTGGGTCTCGTAGGAGCGGGCAGCTTTGAGAGCTTAACATCAACATTTTCACAAGATCCAGCACTGGTTACCTCGGATATGATAGCTGCAAGTACAAGAGAAACGATTCTTTCTTCATTGGTGACTATAGTAGTCAGCTTTATTACGGCTGTCTTCGCAGTCGGTTATGACTGGTCTTTACTAGATATGGTTGACGGGGAAAAATTAACTGTAGAAGCGATGTTTCAGTCCTTAAAAACCAATCGATTTTTTAAAGTTTTAGGGATCTCAGTAGTAACTAATTTATTTATTATCTTGTGGAGTTTATTGCTGATCATACCAGGAATCATTAAATCTTATAGTTACAGTCAATCGTTTAATGTCTACAAAGACGATCCAAATTTGGATATCATGGGTGCGATTCAACGCAGTAAAGAAATCATGGAAGGTAGAAAATGGGACTATTTTAAACTGCAATTTTCATTTATTTTATGGTACTTAATACCCGTTATTCTATTTTTAGCGTTTATTTTCGGCAGTATCAATACGATCAGCTACCAATTCGAATATGCCAGCACATATGCACCAAATGAATTCTGGGGATTCTTCTTTGGAATGATTTTTGTAGTCCTGGCGTTCATTTTAGTGATCCTCATTCTGTCGCTTTATGTTGAACCTTATAGAAAAACAGCTAATCAAGTTTTTTACCGTGATTTAGTGGGTTTCCCAGAGATGGAAATGGATGAAGTGGAATATGAAGAGAATTCTAGTTATTCTACTGACTACATCGATCCATATGATGAATCCGATGATTTTGATGATTCAGAAAATAACCAAGATAGGTTCTAGTGTTCAATACTAACTGTACAAAATAAAAAAAGACTGCAGGCCTAAACGCTAACACCAGACCGAAGAAGTCTGTAAATTATAGGCCAGCAGCCTTTTTTGTATGGAAGATAAGGGATTTGAACCCTTGCACGAATAAATTCGCCTAACGATTTTCGAGACCGTCCCCTTCAGCCGAACTTGGGTAATCTTCCATTGTTATTGGCCACTTTCTTTAGTATAAACCTGTTTTTTTAGGATGACAATAACCAAATTGAGTATTTCATTTTGAACACTATCTCTTCTAAGGTATAATAGAATTGTAGAAGTAAAACACCTTATGTTTCTTAATTGATAATCACTTATCTGGAAAGGGGCAAAAACTTAGGAGGAGAAGAATATGAAAAAATTGGTAACGTTACTGGGAGTTGCTGCTTTGTTAGCGGGTTGCGATTTAATGGGAGGTACTACGGAAGAGTCACAAGTAAGCGAATCTTCAGAGTCTAGTGTTGAATCGAGTGCAGAAACTTCTGAATCAAGTGTAGAAGAGAGTTCAGCATCATCTTCAGCAGCTTCTTCAGAAGCAAGTTCAAGTGAGTCTGAGAGTACTGGCGGAGAAGTAGCCACTTCAGAATTCCCGTTAGTTCCTCAAAAGTCTGAGATCGATCAAGGCTATACATTAGAAAGTGATCCATTGCTCCAAGAAATCCAAACCAGAATGTCCCAAACGGAAGAATTAGGTATTGATAATGATGTGGCTATTCATTTCACAGGTCTATTTTTAGGGGAGCAAGGCCAAGATAATGTTAAAGCGGTGTTCATTATAGTGAACCGGACAGATATGGCAATGACAAATATTAACTTAACTGTCAGCATGAGTACTGTTGATGGGGAAGTTATATTAGATAGCGCTCCATTTGTTTTATCTGAAGATGATTTTGGGATTCTGGAAACAGATACTACAATGCCAGCGTATTTCAAAATTCCAATGGACAGTCAAGAAGCATTCTTTAGTGTGAGTGATCTAGAAAATGTTACTTATTCAATCGATTCATTTGAATACGATGAAAGATAATTTTAATGATACAGTCTGGATCCTGAGAGATTACTTTCAGGTTCTTTTTTTGTGTCACAGGATATTTTTTCAAGATGAAAAGTGATGTAAAAAGCTTTATCAAATGGTATGATAAAAAAGATAAGTGTCCTACATAAGGATAAAACAGTAAAAGATTAGTGGAGGAGAGAGAATGGCACATAAGGGAAAAGAGATTTTCACGATCCCCAATATACTTTCTATTATTCGGTTAATTCTGGTACCGGTATTTGTTTCATTTTATGTAAATGCTGACAGTATCCAAGATTATAGAATTGCGGGCCTCATCATCCTTTTTTCTGGAATCACAGATTTAGTGGATGGCATTATTGCTCGAAAATTCAATCAAATTACGGATATCGGAAAGTTGTTGGATCCGGTAGCAGATAAAGTAACACAAGCGGCGATTCTGTTTTGTTTAATGGTTCGTTTTCAGTATATGTGGATCATCGTGATTTTATTTTTAGTGAAAGAACTGTCCATGCTCTTTTGGAATATTGTTTTGATCAAGAAAAACAAAAAATTAGACGGTGCTTTGTGGTATGGAAAAGTGTCAACAGCGGTATTTTATACGTGCATGACGATAATGGTGGCTTTTCCAATGATCAGTGATGCTATTGCTAATGGATTAATGTTGATCACGGGATTCTTTTTATTGTTGTCGTTCATGTTGTACACAAAAATTTTTGTGTATATGTATCAATCAAACAACTAAATAAAAGTACAGAAAAAGCTGGCCTAGACCAGCTTTTTTGTGTGTCGTTAAATGGTTTAATCTCTGTGCATGAATGCTCCTGTTTCAGCATTAATAATAACATCGTCATCATCTTGAGTATTCTCAATACTGATCTCATAAACGGTTGAGCCGTTTTCGGTATCTAAATGCCAACTATCCACATATCCAGAGCCGACTTCTTCCATAGCAGTTGTCATAGCTTCTTGAGGAGAAACGATGTTGTCTAAGTTCAAAGCATCATTGTTGTCATCATCATTATTGTCAGTATCTCTATCGATGGCTTCTCCTGTAGAAGCATCAATGCTCAATTCATATTCAGCAGACTCATCAAACCCATTAAAGTCATATTCGTATTTTCCATCGTCATCATCAAATTCAATGGATTCAATAGAAGAATTAGGATGGGTTTCGTTATAAATTTGGATGGCATCATCTAAACTGATATCAAATTCCTGTTCATGAATTCCTTGAGCAGATTCTGAGCTACTAGAAGAAGAGTCGCCAGTAGTTTCTGATTCAGATGATTCTGAACTCATGTCTTCTGATGGGCTGCTCATTGAGCTTTCTTGAGCAGAACTGCTCTGTTCCTCTGAACCGGTATCCGTTGAGGAGTCCGTTCCGCAAGCCCCTAAAATCCCTGTACTAATTAAAGCTAAAAAGGCTAGTTTTCTTTTGTTTGTCATTTTGATCTTCCTTTCTTTTTGTTTTTCAGCTAATTCGCTAAGTGGCATCTGTTTATAAAAAAATAAAAAGAGGATACATAGCGAAATTTCTTACTTATACCTGCAGTATAACAAGAAAAAATAATGGCTAACATTCATCTGCTCAAAGTATTTTTGACAGAAGAAGGAAAAATACAACGAAAGAAGGAGTGCATACATCAAATAATTATCGTACAATCATTGTAGGGAAATTAAGAATGGATATAGAAATTGGGGTTTAGATATGAAATACGTAAAAAAGTTCCGCTTCAATTGGTTTGATTTGCTGACACTGGCGGGATTGGTGATGACTGTTTTTTTTCTTTATCTTGGTTACAGCAATGACGTTTTCGACTCGAGAGAGAGTTTGATTCAATATGTTGAAAGTTACGGGGCACAAGCTATATTGGTATTTATTTTTATTCAGTTTTTACAAGTCGTGTTGCCTATTCTTCCAGCAGCCGTTACATGTGTGGCTGGAGTGATCTTATTTGGTCCGGTATGGGGAATCGTGTACAATTATATTGGGATTTGTATAGGTTCTTTTGGAGCATTTTTGATTTCTAAACGTTATGGCCAGCCATTAGTAGAAAAGATGCTAAGCAAGAGAGTGTTCAACAAGTATTCCAAATGGTTAAATGATGGTAAAATGTTTGATCGCATTTTTGCTATCGGTATTTTTGGTCCTATAGCACCTGATGACGCGTTGTGTTATTTAGCTGGATTAACAACAATGTCTTGGAAAAAATTTGCTGTGATTATTATTCTTGGAAAGCCGATTCCAATTATATTGTACAGCCTGGGATGGACTACGATAGTGAACTGGTTGAATATTTTCTAAAGTTCTTTTGGATCGTAAGAAAATCAAAGAAAGGATGAGAAAGTGGATAATGCAGAACGATTTTTAGCTAGTTTTAACCGCATTCACAATCATTTGAGTTTTATGAGCAATGAAAAAGCACACAAAAAACCTTTTTATCATTTGCTAGATGAAAATGAATACCGCAATAGCGGAGTCAAAGAATATAAGAATGATTTGCAAATTTTTGCCGATCTAAGAAATGTGTTAGTGCATAAAAAACTGGAGACAAGCCGTTACTTAGCTGTACCTACGGATAAAGTTGTAGATAGGATCGAATTGATTGAATCTGTAATCAAAAGCCCGCCAAAAGTTTATCCTGCTTTTAAACGAGATGTGGTTCATTTCCAAGCTGAGGACTTATTTCTTACCGTATTGGAAACCATTAAAAATAAACAGATCACTCATTTTCCTGTCTATCAAAAAGGAGATTTGATTGGTTTGTTGACAGAAAATGGCATTACGTACTGGTTAGCCAATCATTTAAAGTCCGCTGTAGTGGATTTAAAACAAGTTACAACAGAAGAAATCTTGAGAGAAGACTCTAAAAGCAACAATTATTTATTCGTACGAAAAGATATGAGTATCGATGTAGCTGCAGAACTGTTAAAAAAGGATCGGAAAATCGATGCTTTGCTGATTACTGAAAACGGTAAAAAAACTGAGAGTCCTATGGGGATTATTACGCCTTCTGATTTATAGAAGAATTCAAAAAAATCTGTTCTGTTTTATGTTATGTATACTGAGTTGGTCAAGAGCTTTAAAGCTCTTGCGTACAGAAAGATAATGACATTTAAATAGAACTAGAACTAAAGGTTGCGATATTTCTATCACAGCTTTTTTTTGATCATTTATAGATGTAAAAGGCATGGATCACTCTTTTGTAGACTAAAAGCTTCCCAGCGATTTGTTTGACGGGCAGAAAAATCTATGGTATGTTTATCTCGAATTGAAGATAAATTATTTTGATATATATAATAAGCGATGTATACATGGAAGGAGTTTTTTTAATGGCGAAAAATGAAGATTCTTTAAAAGCGCTAACAGTGATGTTGCGAGCGTCTCAAAGCCTGCAAGATGTGATGAAACAAGACATGGTGAAGTATGGGTTAAACCCCACGGAATTTGCAGTTTTAGAGTTGCTTTATGCTAAAGGAGAACAAAAGATCCAAAACATTGGAAAAAAAATACTGCTTTCCAGCAGCAGTATGACGTATGTCATTGATAAATTAGAGCAAAAAGGACATATCGAAAGGAAACCGTGTGCGACCGACCGCAGAGTTATTTTCGCGCACATAACAGATAAAGGTAAATCCTTCATGGAAGAAGCTTTCCCTCTTCATGAAAAAATGATTACAGAATTGTTTTCTGTATTATCTAGTGAAGAAATAGAAACGCTGATCCCGTTAGTAAAAAAAGTTGGCTTGACTGCAGCAGAGCAAAGTACAAAAAATAAATAATCTGTATAACGGCTAGGGGAACAGGAACTGAGAAACAAACTTTGGGAATTCCCAATAAAACGTTGATTTTTAAGGTTTTGTACTTGGGTTTCGACACATTAAAAAAGGTGGATTTTGATGATCCAGGTATCTATCATTTATATTTTGAAAATGAAAAAGGTCAACCAGGTACGATCATGACGTTTGTTCCTTTGGAAATGCTCGTCAAGGAACAATTGGAGACGGCCAAACTGGTGTCACATTTTATGTGGTTCCAGAAAGATCACTGCCCTTATAGGAATAATGAGTGCTTTCTTTTGGTATACCCGTTGAAAAATCTGCTTGTTTTAGAGAAGATTATTTAACTTCCAAGATCCTCCCGACCTGCAGTTAGAATTAGTAGCCAGAACAGACGGAAAAGAAAATCCGTATACGTTTTATGGTGTGACAGCTGGAGTGGCAATTAAAGATTTTTATCCGACAGAAGTGAAGGACCCCAATTACTTTAGCGTTCTCTATTACTGAGAGCGCGGAGCTATTGCTGACTCCAATAGAAATAAGAGAAATTAAACCAAACTAAATCAGAGAGGTTGAGGTTGATGAAACATTTATTTAAAGAAGGCACTAATCCAACAAAACCAACGTTACTATTGTTGCATGGAACGGGTGGAACGGAAAATGATTTACTGCCGCTAGCAGAGATGGTCGATGCAGAAGCATCAGTATTGAGTGTACGTGGAAATATAGTTGAGAATGGAATGCCACGTTATTTTAAACGATTAGCTGAAGGTGTTTTCGATATTGAAAATTTAAAAGAAGAAACGAAAAATCTAGCAGATTTTATTGATGAAGCCGCCAAAAAATATGGCTTTGATCGAGACAATGTCGTAGCGATAGGTTATTCAAATGGGGCAAATATCGCTGGAAGCTTACTATTCCATTACCAAGATGTGTTAAAAGGTGCAATTCTTCACCACCCAATGGTTCCACTTAGAGGAATGGATCTGCCTAATTTAAACCAAGTCCCAGTCTTTATTGGGGCTGGAGAAAATGATCCGATTTGTGCTCCTCAAGAAAGCAAAGACTTAAAACACCTTCTTGAAGAAGCTGGTTCCACAGTGGAAATTGACTGGGGACAGCATGGACATTCTTTGACTCAAAAAGAAGTGGTTGCTGCTGCTCAATGGTATATTAAAAACTTCTCTTAAAAAAGGTACAGTGTATAAATTTTTTGTCCCTTCTATAACTATGATGGAAAAGGTAAAACTTTTTAGTCGTAGTTTTTCTGTTTTCTGGACTAAAAATAAAGGAAAATTAAAGAAACGTTAGTTATTTTGCGAAAAATTATAATTGTGTTATAATGAAAGAGGAGTTTGAGAGTAAAAGATTATTTTTTTAAGTTACATTCTTTGTAGAGTTGAAGAAATGAGGGGATTAAATGGGTAATAAAATTACCAAAGAGATTCAATCGTTAGTTGAAGTGGAACTTAGAAAAGGAGCAAGCAATTCGAGAATTGCAACTCTTCTAGGAGTACCCTATAATGAAGCTGTTGAGATGATTGAAGAGATTAAGTTGTCTTTTAAACCAGATGTGGGAGATAAAATTATTTTTACTTTCCGCGATGAAAAAATGGCAGGTGTCATTACAAAACTATTGAAAAATAGTGCTGTTGTAGATATCTCCTGGGACTTATCTTCTGAAAAAATGAAAGATTTAATGGAAGATAGAACTATTGTTAATTTTAAAGATATTGAACAAACTGTTCTCTAAAAAAATACACGTTAAGAAGTTGGATCTTAAATCAGATCCAGCTTTTTTTGTTTTTTTAGAAAAAATAGTAAAAGAGATATTTTTCAGGTTCTACGTTACTTTGGGTTTCAAAATAGTTTCTCTTAAAATGCTGATATATAGCTTGTTTTGAGTTCTTGTCAAAAAAAGTTGCGAATTTTTATTGACAGTCAAACTAAAATGAATTAGTATTTTGATTGTCAAACAATTTGATGTTCAAACTAAATTCTGTTTTGGATATTCATCAGATGGGAGGAGAGATGTGGATAAAATTGTCAATGAGATAAATCCTTATTTAGTTAAGATATTCAATGAAGTCTTAATTATTGAAGAAAATGCTTTAAAAGGCAGTAGATTTAATGATTTATCTATTAAAGAGATGCACACAATCGAAGCCATTGGAATGTACGGAGAAAACACCACCACAGAAGTAGCTAAGAGAACCTATGTAACTGTAGGTACACTAACTGTATCAATAAACAATTTAGTGAAAAAAGGGTATGTCGAACGTATTAGAAGCGAAGAAGATAGACGAGTGGTAAAACTTGGACTGACTAAAAAAGGACGTCTGCTCTACCGCCTGCACGATAAATTTCATCGTGACATGGTCAAAGAAACGCTTAGTGATTTAAGCGACGAAGAAGCAGAAATTTTAGTAAAAGGTTTGAGAAACTTACATCTATTCCTAGATCGCACAAAAAATTCTTTATAGAGAACAGAGTTGAATGGAATGGGAACTAAAATAGTCGGTACAGGAAGTTACGTACCAGAAAGAATTATTTCCAATGAACAGTTAGAAACATTTTTAGAGACCTCTGATGAATGGATAACAAGCCGCACAGGTATTAAAGAACGTCATATCAGCGAAACTGAAAATACGTCAGATTTATGTGCCAAAGCCGCTCAGCATATTTTATCAAATGCAGGTGTACAAGCTGAAGAAGTGGATTTCATTGTTGTTGCAACAATGACTCCTGACTACTTGAGTCCTTCTACAGCCAGCCTAGTGCAAGATAAAATAGGTGCTCATTCAATCATGTCGTTTGACGTCAACGCTGCTTGTTCAGGGTTTGTATATGCTTTATCGATAGCCGATAAGTTGATGCAGTCAGGCAGTTACCGTTACGGTTTAGTTCTGGGCGGAGAAGTCATGTCGAAGATTATCGACTGGAATGATCGAAGTACTGCTGTTCTTTTTGGTGATGGAGCTGGCGGTGTGTTATTAAAACATACTCCAGGCGAATCGTTTGTTTTAGGAGAAGACATTCATGCTGATGGAAGCCGCGGAAACGCGCTTACTGCAGGAACCTTGTCTCTTTCTGAAAAATGGAGTTCGCAAAAAGCTGAGCATCAGTATTCATTACAAATGGAAGGCAGAAGCATTTTTGATTTTGCTATACGCAGCGTTCCACAAAGCATTCAAAAGCTGTTAAGCGACACCAATACTCCCTTCGAGGATGTAGAATGTATAGTGGCTCACCAAGCGAATGAGCGGATCTTAAAAGCTATCGCAAAAAAATTAAAAATTTCACCAGAGTTGTTTGCTGTCAACATCAGCAAATATGGGAATACATCAGCAGCAAGTATCCCGCTGCTCTTACATGAATTGGTTGCTGAAAAGAAATTGGTTTTGGGAAGCAACGAAAAGATTGTGTTAACAGGTTTTGGAGGGGGATTGACATGGGGATCCATGCTCATCCAACTATAAAAAATATATTATACATTAATGGAGGAAACAACAATGACATTTTCAAAAATTCAAGAAATTATTATGGACCAATTAGATAAAGACGAGGAAGAAGTACAATTAACTACCAACTTCCGTGAAGATTTAGAAGCAGATAGTTTAGACTTATTCCAAATCATCAATGATATCGAAGACGAATTTGATATTAAAATTGAATCAGAAGAAGGATTGAACACCGTACAAGATATCGTAAACTTTGTAGAAGCTGAAATCGCGAAAAAATAATTCTACATATAGAAAGAAGGAAATATCTGTATGCAGACAGATTTAATAAAAAAACTTGGAATAAAATACCCAATCATTCAAGGTGCGATGTCTTGGGTAGCGAATCCTAGTCTTGTAAGTGCTGTATCAAATGCTGGAGGGTTAGGGATTCTGGCGTGTGGACATGCGACAGGAGAAACAGTTCGTGAATTGATTCATGAAACAAAAGCTTTAACCGACAAACCTTTCGGGATTAACGTATTACTCCTTTCACCATATGTAGAAGATGTTGTCAAAGTAGTTTGTGAAGAAGGCATAAAAGTGGTAACTACAGGAGCAGGTTCTCCTGGTCGGTATATGGCTCAATTCAAAGCAGTCGGTACAGTAGTTATTCCAGTAGTGGCTTCAGTTGCTTTAGCGCGACGTATGGAAAATGAAGGCGCAGATGCCATTATTTGTGAAGGAATGGAAGCTGGGGGACACATCGGGAAAACAACTACGATGAACTTAGTGCCTCAGGTTGTAGATGCGGTAAACATTCCTGTTATTGCTGCTGGAGGTATTGCTGACGGCCGTGGTGTTGCAGCCGTGTTTATGTTGGGAGCTTCAGCTGCACAGTTAGGAACTCGTTTTGTTGTGGCGAATGAAAGTACCGTTCATCAAAATTTCAAAGACGCTATTATCAAAGCAAAAGATATTGACACGGTTATTACAGGACAAATTACCGGACATCCTGTTCGTGTGTTGCGTAATAAATTGACTCGTCAATACTTAAAAGTAGAAAAAGAGATCACGAGTGATGAAAATCCAGATTTCGATCGTTTAGAAGCAATGGGGAAAGGCGCATTGAAAAGAGCGGTTATTGATGGAGATAAAGACACTGGTTCATTCATGTCTGGTCAAAGTGCCGGTTTAGTGAAAAAAGAACAAAGTTGTCATGAAATCATTCAAGAATTAATGACTGAATACCAAGATATTATTCGTAAACAAGCTAGTTCGTTAGAGGCATAGACTCTTACAACAACCAGCCACATTATATTAGCTAGAAAGCTAAAAGAAGTTCTTTTTGCTTCCGATAGTTTTCTAGTTCTTTTTTTAGGAAGTGAAACTGATGAAAACAGCATTTGTATATAGTGGTCAAGGTGCTCAATATGCAGGTATGGGAAAAGAACTTTACGAAGAGTATGACAGCGTAAAAGATATTTTCCAACAAGCAAGTGAAGCATTGCAATTAGATATGCAGTCTCTTTGTTTTGAAGAAAATGATCTATTAAATCAAACGATGTATACACAGCCGGCTATTTTAACCGTCAGTATGGCCATTGATGCTTTATTGACCGAAAAAGGACTACAACCTGATGTAGTCGCTGGTCTGAGCTTAGGAGAATACAGTGCATTTGTGAAAGCAGGAGTATTGTCGTTCCCGGAGGCTCTTCAATTAGTGAAAAAAAGAGGCCAATACATGACTGAGGCAGTTCCACTTGGAGAAGGTGCGATGGCTGCTGTTATGGGATTAGACCGCTTGATTATTGAACAAATTTGCCAAGAAGCTGCTGAGGAATATGGGGTTGTCTCTCCAGCAAATTACAATATGCCTGGACAAATTGCTATTGCAGGATTAAAAGAGTCTGTTGAAATAGCGAGCAAGCGATTGTCGGAAGCTGGAGCTAAACGTGTAGTGCCGCTGACAGTCAGTGGACCTTTTCATACCAGTCTATTGGAACCAGCAGCTAGACAATTAAAAGAAGAAATCAAAACGGTCAAGATAATGAATCCTAGTATTCCCATTATCAGTAATACCACTGTTAAACCCATTGAAGACGCTGAAGCTATTCAAGAATTAATGGTCAAACAAGTGATGTCTCCAGTCTATTGGGAAGATAGCATACAAAAAATGATCGATATGGGTGTAGATACCTTTATTGAAATCGGTCCAGGTAAAACATTAAGCAGTTTTATCAAAAAAATCGATAAAACAGTACAAATCATGAATGTTGAAAACATAAAATCGCTTGAAAAAACGCTGCAAAAACTTGCGTAAAACATGAAGATAGCAGAAAAAGGATGAGGATATGAATCTAAAAAATCAAACTGTTATTGTAACTGGAAGTTCTAGAGGAATTGGAAAAGCTATTGCTGTAGAATTTGCGAAAACTGGCGCAAACATCGTTTTGAACGGTCGGAAGCCGATAGCAGAAAGTTTGTTGAATGAATTGGAAAGTTTAGGAGCTAAAACGCATACAATCTTAGGCGATGTAAGCGACTTTGATTTTGCTCAAAAGTTGATTGAAGAAACGAAAGAAGTTTTTGGTAGTGTAGACGTGCTTGTGAACAATGCCGGTATCACAAAAGATATGTTGTTGATGAGAATGGCAGAAGAGGATTTTGACCAAGCCATCAATATCAATTTAAAAGGGACATTCAATACGATTCGTCATGCTTCAAAAGTGATGCTGAAACAAAAAAGCGGCACAATTATTAATATGTCCAGTGTTGTGGGCTTAGTAGGAAACGTTGGCCAAGCCAACTATGCAGCCAGTAAAGCTGGTGTTGTGGGTTTAACTAAATCAGCAGCACGAGAATTAGCAGCTAGAGGAATCACTGTTAATGCGATTGCTCCAGGTTTTATTGAAACAGAAATGACAGATGTATTGTCAGATAAAATGAAAGAACAAGCTGTTGGTCAAATTCCATTGAAACGTTTTGGAAACGTGGAAGATGTAGCCAGATTAGCAGTCTTTTTAAGCGAAAACCGCTATATTACAGGCCAAGTCATCAATGTTGACGGTGGAATGGTCATGAACGGTTAATAATAAGGAGGACGAACACAAATGAATCGTGTAGTCATTACAAGTATGGGTGCAGTTACTCCATTGGGTAACTCAGCTGAAACCTTTTGGGAAGGCTTAAAAGCAGGAAAGAACGGAATTAAAGAAATCACTAAATTTGATGCTAGCGAAACTGGGATCTCAGTTGCTGGAGAATTAAAAGATTTTGATCCAAAAAATTATATGGACCGTAAAGTTGCTAAACGTATGGATGAATTCTCACAATATGGGGTTGCAGCTGCTGTTCAAGCTGTTGAAATGAGCGGTATTGATGTAGAAAAAACAGACATGGATCGTTTTGGAGTCATTGTAGGTTCTGGTATTGGCGGATTGAACGCTATGGAACAGCAAATCATTAAAATGCACACTAAAGGTCCACAACGCGTTGCTCCATTGTTCGTACCTTTAGCAATTGGAAACATGGTAGCTGGAAATATTTCCATTGCCATTGGTGCACGTGGAATCAATACGTCTATCGTTACAGCATGTGCATCAGGAAACAACTCTATCGGAGAAGCTTTCCGTAATATCAAACATGGTTATTCAGATATTATTATTGCTGGCGGTGCAGAAGGAACGGTAAATGAAATCGGAATCTCTGGTTTTGCAGCATTGAATGCTCTATCAACTAGTACTGATCCTGATCGTGCGTCGATTCCATTTGACAAAGAGCGTCATGGTTTTGTTATGGGTGAAGGCGCCGGCGTATTGATGTTGGAAAGTCTTGACCATGCTATTGAACGCGGTGCTACTATTTATGCAGAAATCGTTGGATATGGTGCAACCGGAGATGGTTATCACATGACAGCTCCATCACCAGATGGCAGCGGAGCAGGTAGAGCGATGAAATTAGCTATGGATGAAGCAAATATTCAACCAGCGGATATCGGATACATCAACGCTCATGGAACAAGTACTCAAGCCAATGATTCATCAGAATCGAAAGCCATTAAATACGCTTTAGGGGATGCAGCTGAGCAAGTAGCTATCTCAAGTACTAAGAGTATGACGGGTCACTTATTGGGTGCTGCTGGTGGTATCGAAGCAGTAGCTTGTGTGAAAGCTTTACAAGAAGGCTTCCTTCCTCCAACCATCGGTTTACAAGTAGCGGATGAAGAATGTGATTTAGACTACATTCCAAATGAAGGTAGAGCAAAAGAGATTCAATACGCTCTAAACAATTCATTAGGTTTTGGTGGACACAATGCCGTAACCTTATTTAAAAAATGGGAGGGAAAATAGATGGACTTTAACCAAGTAAAAGAGTTGCTGCATTTGGTTGATCAGTCTTCTCTAAAAGAATTTCAATTGCAAATGGACAACGTAACCGTTCAAATGAGCAAAAATTCTGCTACTTCTCAATCAATGACTAAAGACACAAAAATTGAAACAATTAGCCCTGTTGTAAACGAAACAGCTTACAACAACGAAAGCAGCTATCAATCCGTCACTGTGAGGGAAACGGAAAGCACTCCGGCTGCCGCAGGGGAAGAGATTTTATCTCCGATTGTAGGAGTGGTTTATTTATCTCCAGAACCAGGAAAACCTGAGTTTAAAAAAGTAGGAGATACTGTAAAAGTTGGCGAAACACTTTGTATTGTAGAAGCTATGAAAGTAATGAATGAAATCAAGAGTGAAGTAGATGGAACGATTACTGAAATTCTGATTGAAGACAGTCAAGTTGTAGAATACAACCAAGCGTTATTCAGAGTTGATTAGGGCTGATTTAACCGCTTTTTACATTATTTAAGGAGGAATTTTAGAAATGACTAAAATGAATATAGCAGAGATCCAAAAATTAATCCCCAATCGTTTCCCAATTTACTTTATCGACCGTGTGGAAGAAATGACACCTGGTGAACATGTGGTAGCATTAAAAAATGTCACCATCAATGAAGAAGTTTTCCAAGGGCATTTCCCTGGCGAGCCTGTATTGCCTGGAGTTTACATCTTAGAAGCATTGGCTCAAGCTGGATCGATTCCTCTATTGTCACTAGACAGATTTAAAGGACAAACAGCTTATTTAGGTGGAATGAACAAAGTTAAATTCCGTAAAAAAGTTCAACCAGGCGACCAGTTGATGTTACATGTAGACATCGTGAAATTAAAAGATTATGCAGGAATCGGTAAAGGTGTCGCTTACGTTGACGGGAAAAAAGTCTGCGAAGTCGAATTGACATTTATTATCGGACGTTAAGCCTATGTTAAATAAAATTCTTATTGCAAATAGAGGCGAAATTGCCGTACGTGTGATACGTGCGTGTCAAGAACTGGGGATTAAAACAGTCGCCGTCTATTCCGAAGCAGATCGAGACGCTTTACACATGCAATTAGCAGACGAAGCTATTTGTATTGGACCTGCAAAAGCAACCGATTCGTATTTGGATATGCAATCTATATTAAGTGCAGCAGTAGTCACAAACGCTCAAGCGATTCATCCTGGTTTTGGATTCTTATCTGAGAACAGTACGTTCGCGACTATGTGTGAAGAAATGAATATTGTTTTTATTGGTCCAAAACCGATAACCATTCATCAAATGGGAGATAAAGCAAATGCCAGAGAACTAATGATCGAAGCTGGTGTACCTGTTATTCCAGGTAGTGAAGGATTCATTCATTCTATGGATGAAGCTAAAACTGCAGCTAAAAGTCTTGGGTATCCTGTGATGCTGAAAGCCAGTGCTGGCGGTGGCGGTAAAGGGATGCGTCGTGTAGCGAATGAAGAAGAACTAGAAACTGCTTATGTGAACGCTAAATCTGAAGCAAAAGCTGCTTTTGGAAATGATGATATGTATATGGAAAAAATCATTGAACATGCGCGTCATATAGAAGTTCAAATTCTGGCGGATAATCATGGGAATGTGATCCATCTTGGAGAACGTGATTGTTCTTTACAACGTAAAAATCAAAAAGTTATCGAAGAATCTCCTTCTGTAGCGATCGATGAAGAACAAAGACAGTTGCTAGGAGAAACTGCTGTAAAAGCAGCTAAATATGTACATTATCAAAATGCGGGAACGATTGAATTTTTGTTAGATGTAGATAGCAACTATTACTTTATGGAAATGAATACCCGTATACAAGTAGAACATCCCGTTACGGAAATGGCGACTGAAGTAGATATTGTCAAACAGCAAATTTTAATTGCTTCTGGTCAAGAATTGTCTTTGAAACAAGAAGATGTTAGACTAACAGGACATACGATCGAGTGTCGTATCAATGCTGAAAATCCAGCGTTTAATTTTGCTCCTTCCCCTGGAACATTAAACTATTTACTAGTTCCTTCAGGCGGGCTCGGTTTGCGGGTGGAAAGCGCCATGTACCAAGGTGCTGAAATCCCTCCTTATTATGATGCGATGATTGCAAAAATCATCACTAAAGGTGCGGATCGTCCGGAAGCCATAGCTAAAATGAAACGTGCATTAGGTGAACTTGTTATAGAAGGAATCATAACCAATCAATTCTTTCAGGAAGATTTATTAAATGATGCCACTTTTATTAGTGGAGAATACGACACTAGTTATTTAGAAACGGATTTTCTTAAAAATTGGGTGCCTCGTATTGATTAATTAAATCGAAGAAAGTAAGAACTTTTTACAGAGGTGATAAATTGAAACTGTTTAAGAAGAAACGAGTGTACATTCCCATTCATGTGGATCGAACACAAACCGAAGATACAGCGATTCCCGTTGTACCAGACGGAATGTTTACCAAATGTCCTCAGTGTCATAAATCAATTTATACCAAAGATTTAGGTCATGATAAAATCTGTCCAGAATGCGGATATTCATTTAGAATTTGTGCAACCGAGCGGATTCAATTGATTGCCGATGAAGGCAGCTTTGAGGAATGGGATAAAGTGATGGAGCAGTCAAATCCGTTAGAATTTCCCGGATACGAAGATAAATGGCAACAAGCACAAAATAAGTCCGGCTCGAATGAAGCAGTTGTCACGGGTAAAGCTGCAATAAATAGCCATCATACAGTCATCTGCGTAATGGATTCGACGTTTATGATGGGAAGTATGGGTCACATCGTCGGAGAGAAAATTACGCGTGCAGTTGAACGAGCTACAGAAGAAAAATTGCCTGTGATTATTTTTACTGCTTCTGGTGGTGCCAGAATGCAAGAAGGGATTATTTCTTTAATGCAGATGGCTAAAATAAGCGGAGCTATTGCGCGACATAGCGAAGCCGGTCTTCTGTATATCACTGTGTTGACAGACCCTACCACAGGCGGCGTAACAGCTAGTTTTGCTATGCAAGGAGACATTATTTTATCTGAACCTAGAGCATTAGTTGGATTTGCTGGGAAACGTGTGATCGAACAAACCATTAAAGAAAAATTGCCTGATGATTTTCAGTTAGCTGAATCGGTTATGGAAAATGGATTTATCGACCAAATCGTCCCAAGAAGCGAATTGAAACAAATGTTGGGATCAATACTTAAATTACATGAATAAAACAGCTTTTTAAACAGCGTTGACAAAGAAGGTGCCCTAAATGGAAAAAGCCATTGAAATCGTAGAACGCGCGCGAAAAATATCCCGTTTAAACACGCTGGATATCGTATCAGAAATTTTTGAAGATTTTATAGAATTACACGGTGATCGTTTATTTCGTGATGATAAAGCTATCGTTGGCGGAATTGCTACTTTAAATGGTACAGCAGTTACGGTGATCGGAAACCAAAAAGAACACGAACTCAAAGAAAATATTCGTCGCAATTTTGGTTCTCCTCATCCTGAAGGCTATCGAAAATCATTGCGTTTGATGAAACAAGCAGAAAAATTCAACCGTCCTGTCATCAATTTTGTGAATACTGCCGGAGCTTATTGTGGCGTTGAGGCAGAAGATAGAGGTCAAGGAGAAGCTATTGCACGAAATCTTCTCGAAATGAGTCAATTAAAAGTTCCTATTCTTTCGATTATTCTTGGAGAAGGTGGAAGTGGCGGAGCTTTAGCTTTGGCTATGGGAAATGAAGTATGGATGATGGAGAATTCAATGTATTCTGTATTATCGCCTGAAGGATTTTCGTCTATTCTTTGGAAAGATGCTTCACGAGCTAAGGAAGCAGCAGAAGTAATGAAGCTGACACCAGATGACTTAATGGATTTGTCTGTGATAGACAAAATTATTTCTGAATCTATCGAAGGTGAGCGTCTGGCCCAAGAACAAATTCTCGCTACCTTAAAAACAGAGATAGCCGACTTTTTATCTGTTGCGTCCAAGAAAACAGCTACAGAATTAGTTAATGAACGGTATAAAAAATTTAGAGCGTTTTAAAATAACTAGACAAAAAAACTTATCTTTCTATTTTATAGTAGAAAGATAAGTTTTTTCGTGCAGCAAGGATTTTATTCACAGAACTTCGTGTGGTGTGTTAAACTGAAAACATACGTTGCAGCAAAGTTGCTGGTGTGAATAATCAACCAGCTGCTCTCTAAAATTGAGGAAGCTAAAAAAACTTTTGCTAGCGCAAGCAAAATGGTGCAAAGAAGGTGAACCATGGGAGAACGGATCGATTTTCCAAATAATTATGAGCTGTATCTAAAAAAAGCTGTCAAAATGTTTCAAGTAGGCAATATAGAAGAAGCTTGTCGTTTTTTTAAAGAAGCATACGCTATTCGTCAAGAACCAAGTGTGAATGCCATGTATGTATCAGCACTGTATCAACTGGAAGACTATGAAACTGCAAAAGAGATCGCAGATGATAAAAAAGAACTTTATGAAAATGAAGAAAGTTTGTATAGTTTATACACTACACTTTTAATCAAAAATCAGTTGTTCGTTGAAGCTGAGCGAATTATCCAAAAGAAAACAGCACAACACAATCTGAGCACATCGACGAAAGAAATGTGGAAAGCTACTAAAATTGCTTTGGAGCACGAAAAAAACAAACAACAGCAAGAGAAAAAGAAACACAATCAAGAATTGTTGAAAGAGATATTAGCAATGGGGGATAAATCTTTTGAGCACCAAGCCGCTTTGGTCAAAGACATGAAAGAAATGGACAAAGAGTGGTATGCATTAGGAGCAAGAAGCATTTTAAGGAACCCTTTTGTCAATGAAATCGTAAAAAGTACGGTGCTGGAAATCTTAATTGATCATCAAGTAGACGAAGAATTTGAATTGTATTGGTTTGAGCAAAGAAGATTGGTCACTCCTGCAAAATTAACTTCATTAGAAGATGAAAGAGTCGTTGAAGCTGTCATTGAAGGATTAAAAGAAAAGTTTGAAGATGATAATCCCTCGTTGTATCACGCTTTGCTTCAAGAAATGAATTTGTATTTTTTATTGCTGCATCCTTATATTGAAGAAGTGATTACCGATGCTGACGAATGGATTTCCTTGAGCTTTAGACGGTACGACATAGAATCTAAAAATGAGTCTGAAGATGATAAGGAAATTCAAAAAATGGCTGATTGGATCAATCGATTGAATTTAGAAATTGAACAGATGTTATCTTAAGCTGTCTATAGATCAAAGAACGTCTATTACAGAGAAAAATTTCTTATTTGTCAGGGATTCAAAAGCAATTTTTATTTACAAAACCGCATAAGTAGTGTAATATGAAAAAGTATGCAAGTCTTCAAAAGACTATGAAAATAGAATATTTCGGAGGGTAATTTACATGACTGCAAAATGGGAAAAAACAGGAAAAAATGATGGTGTTCTATCATTTGAAATTTCACAAGAACAAATAACACAAGGAATCGATACAGCTTTTAACAAAGTTAAAGGTACGTTATCAGTACCAGGTTTCCGTAAAGGGAAAGTTCCTCGTAAAGTATTTAACAAAATGTATGGGGAAGAAGCGTTATATGAAGATGCATTGAACGCTGTCTTACCAGACGCTTATGAAGCTGCTTTAGCAGAAACAGGCGTTGAACCAGTTGACCAACCACAAATCGATGTGAAAAGCATGGAAACTGGAAAAGCTTGGGAAATTGAAGCTAAAATCACTGTAAAACCAGAAGTTGAACTTGGTGATTATAAAGGTCTTGAAGTTCCAAAACAAGACCGTGAAGTAACTGACGAAGATGTAGTTCAAAACTTAGAAAGCAAACGCAGCGCTCAAGCTGAATTAGTTTTAAAAGAAGAAGCAGCTGAAAATGGCGATACTGTTGTGATCGATTTTGAAGGATTTAAGGACGGCGAAGCTTTTGAAGGTGGAAAAGGCGAAAACTTCTCACTTGAATTAGGTTCAAACTCATTTATTCCAGGATTCGAAGACCAATTAGTTGGTAAAAAAGCTGAAGATGAAGTGGAAGTTAACGTAACTTTCCCAGAAGACTACCAAGCTGAAGACTTGAAAGGTCAAAAAGCAGTATTTAACGTTAAAGTTCACGAAGTTAAAGCAAAAGAACTTCCTGAATTAGATGATGAATTCGCTAAAGATGTAGACGAAGATGTTGAAACTCTTGACGAATTAAAAGAAAAAGTGAAAAAACAATTAACAGAAGCTAAAACAGCTTCAGCTGAAGAAGCTGTTGAAGATGCAGCTATTCGTCAAGCAGTAGAAAATGCAACAATCGAAGAAATTCCACATTCAATGGTACATGACGAAGTTCACCGTCAAATGGAATCCTTCTTAAACAACATGCAACAACAAGGTGTATCTCCTGAAATGTACTACCAAATCACTGGTACTACAGAACAAGACTTGCACAAACAAATGGAAACTGATGCAGAATTCAGAACGAAAACAAACTTAGTATTAGAAGCTATTGTTGAAAAAGAAAACTTTGAGCCTTCTGATGAAGAAGTTGAAGAAGAAATCAAAAATCTTTCTGAAGAATACGGTATGGAAGTGGATGCTGTAAGAAATGCTTTGACTCCTGATATGTTGAAACACGACATTTCATTGAAAAAAGCTATTGATTTAATCACTTCTTCTGCAGTAGAAAAATAATTCTATATCAAGTGCTGTTTTGATGAAGCACGTCAGTTAGAACAGTTTTAAGAGGTATACTCTTGGTATGTATAGGGACTGGGCCATAGGTTTTTTGGTCTGGTCCCTTTCTTACTCAATGAAGATCACCATGAGTAGCATTATCCCTTTTTTTATGCTATTATTTAAAAAGTTTGAACATTGTGCTACTGTAGAGGTGGTGTCAATGATTGAAACAGGAAACAGAATTGAGGTGTATGGGAACATGTTTAATGATGAAGAAACAAGTGGAGTCGTAAGTTGTTCATTCTGTGGAAAAACACAAGATCAAGTGAAGAAAATCGTTGCCGGTCCTGGTGTTTACATCTGTAACGAATGTATCGACTTATGCAAAGAAATCATAGATGAAGAATTTAGTGAAGTAGGTTATGGTGAATTCTTAGAAGTACCAAAACCTCAAGAAATTCAACAAATTTTAAATGAATACGTGATTGGTCAAGAACAGGCTAAGAAATCCTTGTCTGTTGCGGTGTACAATCACTACAAGCGTGTGAATCATATGGGTGAAAAAGAAGAAGATGGAATTGAACTGCAAAAAAGCAACATCTCTTTGATCGGACCAACTGGTTCTGGGAAAACATTCCTTGCTCAAACTCTAGCGCGTATTCTAAACGTTCCATTTGCGATTGCAGATGCAACCAGCCTTACAGAAGCGGGTTACGTTGGGGAAGATGTTGAGAACATTCTCTTGAAATTATTGCAATCAGCTGACTTTGATGTTGAACGTGCTGAAAAAGGGATTATTTATATTGATGAAATCGATAAAATTGCTCGTAAGAGTGAAAATGTATCGATTACTCGTGATGTATCAGGTGAAGGCGTACAGCAAGCTTTACTCAAAATCTTAGAAGGTACGGTTGCCAGTATTCCTCCTCAAGGCGGAAGAAAACACCCACAACAAGAATTTATTCAATTAGATACAACGAATATTCTGTTCATTGTTGGCGGGGCCTTTGATGGAATCGATACGATCGTTAAAAACCGCTTAGGAGAAAAAGTGATCGGTTTTGGTTCTGGTTCATCGAAGAAAAAAATCGACGAATCTAAATCTGTAATGCAGCAAATTATTCCAGAAGACCTATTGAAATTCGGATTGATTCCTGAATTTATTGGACGTTTGCCAATTATGGCTGCTCTGGAAAAATTAACAGAAGATGATTTGATCCATATTTTAACTGAGCCGAAGAATGCTTTGGTAAAACAATACAAAAAATTGATGGAATTAGATAACGTAGAATTGGAATTCGAAGAAGATGCTTTACGCGAAATTGCCAAACAAGCTATCGAGAGAAACACTGGAGCTCGTGGTTTGCGTTCGATTATCGAAAACTTGATGTTGGAAATTATGTTTGATTTACCAAGTCGCCCAGAAGTATCTAAATGTGTGATCACGAAAGAAGCGGTCGCAGGTACCACTGAAGCCATTTTCTATAATAATGAAGGCAAAAAAGTCGTTTAATAGTTTAATTAAACCTGTTACTACAGAAGATCAACCGGTAAAAAGGCTGATCTTCTGTAGTTTTTTTGCTTTATTCTTTATGGCTCATCATCTTCTAACGCTGGTAAAGAACTGTATTTCTAATAGGTTTAGTGTAAGAAGAAGGTAAGCCCGTTATAATGGACGCTGCAGAAAAAAAGGAAGACACGACAAAGAGCCTGATTTACTTTCAATTTTGAAATCAGGCTTTTTGGTCTATATTTTTAAAGGTTGGCAGGATTGAACGATTTTCTCAGACCATGGGAGATAGTCTCTGATAAGATTTGGATTTTGGATCAAATCCAAACCAGGAAGTTCCGTAATCAGCTTTTCTAGATATTGCCTAAAATCGATCTTGTTTGCTTTGCAGGTTTCAACCAAACTAAGATAGATGGCATTCGCTTTTCCGCCCC
>NZ_JBGQQT010000013.1:0-70435 GCF_045528345.1 Desemzia sp. FAM 23989
GGCTTTTATTACTTTATATTTCTTATCTTCATTCATCGTTAGTATTATCCTTTTCATGATTTTATTTTATCATTTTGGGACATTTTATGCTTCGACCTACTTAGGACATTATCACGTTCGAACGATAGCTCTCTTTCCGTAATAATTATCCTATTGACTTCCCTCCCTGAAGCCAGCTATAATTCAATCTGTTGTGTTTAAAAATATAGGTACATTAGGAGAATATGATTTTGGAAAAAGAAAAAATGGTATCATTTAAAGAAATTACTGCCAACCCTGCACCACTAGGTTTAATGGGGTTTGGTATGACAACGGTCTTATTAAATATTCACAATGCTGGATTCTTCGAAATGAACGCTATGATTTTAGCGATGGGAATTTTCTACGGTGGTTTAGCACAAGTTATCGCAGGAATTATGGAGTTCAAGAAAAATAATACATTTGGAACAACTGCTTTCACGTCTTACGGATTCTTCTGGTTATCATTAGTAGCTTTAAACATTCTTCCATCAATGGGATACGGTCAAGCAGCTGATTCATTGTCTATGGCAGCTTACTTATTCATGTGGGGAGTTTTCACTTTGTTTATGTTCATTGCTACATTGCGTATTAACAAAGCATTACAAGTTGTCTTCGGGTCATTAACTGTCCTATTTTTCTTATTGGCGATTGGAAATTATACAGGATCTACTTTGATTCTAAACATTGCCGGGTACGAAGGCATCCTTTGCGGATTCTCAGCTATTTATGCTGCTATGGCGCAAGTAATCAATGAAGTATACGGTAAAACTGTTCTTCCAATTGGTGAAGTTCAAGCATCACAAAAATTACAGGCAACTCCTGTAACTGAATAGAGTAAATATCTAAAAGTTTCTACGTCTAAATGATGTAGAAGCTTTTTTTGTACATACTTCATTATTATTTTCGTAGTAAAATTATTTTAGCAATCTTCAAAAGTTTTTTTCAAATTTACTTATCAAGTGGGATGAGTTCAAACGCTCACTTGAAGAATAAAATAAGTTTATTCCTCAAGTTAAGGGTGCTTCGAACCTCCACTTGACTAATAAAGCTGATTTATTCATCAAGTGAATAACATTTATCTCCCCACTTGATGAGTAAGGTAGTTTTGCCACGCAAATCCGACGGCTACTAAAAGAACAAAAAAACCGAGCAGCAATCAGGAATGAATCTGATTGCTGCTCGGTTAAAAGCATATATAAGAATGAAAGGCAAAACGCTTTTCTCTCTATCTAAAACGAGCTGCGCAGAGCAGACCCCATGGCTATAAGCCGGAGCCGTTCTGTTGATAAAATGCATCAACTGAACGGTTCCTTCTTATAGCCAGTGGTCTGAACGCTCTGTTCCGCTCTCTATCTAAAACGAGCTGCACAAACCATCCCACACGCCTATAAAGCCTCCAACAACTGTCAGGAAAATCACCTGACTGTTGTTGGAGGCTTTATATTCGGAGAGGTAAACGGTTTGCTCCGCTCTCTTATCTAATAGTGTTTAAAGCTTTTGTCCATAACAATAGGTCATCGAACATGCCTGCAGCATTCGCTTCGTTGTGAGCTGCTGGTTTGAAGACACTCATGTTTTCAAAGTCAGTGATCAATGAGAAGTTAGTTGTTGTGCGTACAGTTGCTACGCGCTGTTCAGCTAAGATTACACGGATATTTTCGTGAGCACGTGCTCCACCTAAACTACCGTATCCAACTAATGCTGCTGCTTTATTGTTAATTTCTGGGTTTAAGTAATCTAAAGCATTTTTCATTGCGCCACCTAATGCGTGGTTGTATTCTGGAGTGATAAATACATATCCATCAAACGAAGCCATTTTTTCAGACCAAGCTTTGATTGCAGATCCTGCAGCTTCTGCACGAGAAGCGTCTAATTTAGCTCCCAGTAATGGCAAGTCGAAGTCTGACAAATGTACTAATTCGTATTCTACTCCTTCGTCATTTCTGTTTTTAGCAAAGTCTAAAACCCATTGTGATACTGCTGTTGCGTTGTTTCCTTCACGTACACTACCTGAAATAATACCGATTTTCATAATTCTAGTCTCCTTAATTTCTGTTTGATTTTGGTTCCCGAATAAAGAATTTTTTACTCGAGTTAAAAAGCTTTCTTGTGCCAATGTGTTTCCTCCCATTTGTGTAACGAATTGTGGGAAACCCATCAACCGTTTACTTACTTTTTGTTAACTTACTTACATTATGGCATACGAATTAAATAAACACAAGCAGAAATTTACTGTTTCGAGATAATTTGTTTCGAACTACTTATTTTCCTTCATAAAATACAATTCTTTTCCCTATTCAGTTTAATCTTTATACTTATTTGTATACGTAACTTTCGTAGTTACAAATCAAAGCGAGAACATTCCCATCATGTCAGAAGGGTTAAATGATTTATTAGAGACGATTGAAGATTCATAGTCGTCTTGTTCTAATTCACAATAGTGACTCAGCTAAGCAATAAAAAACAATCGTTTTAACCCTGTAAGCAATTAAGTTCCATTGGCTGCTTTTTTAATTCGCACTTTACAATAAACTTTCCAAACTAATGTAGTATGGTAAAGTTAAAGATATAAATTGAGACACAAAGGAGATTAACAGATGACTTTTTCTTTCAAAGGTTTGGATCACATGCAAATCACTGCACCATTAGGCTCAGAGGCAGAGACTAGAAAATTTTTCACAGAGATTTTGGGTTGTAAAGAAATGGAAAAGCCCGAGTCACTCAGCCATTTCGAAAGTTTATGGTTTGATGTTGGCAAACACATTCTGCATGTCGGATTAGAAGAAAATTTCCATGCAGAAAAAAGAGGCCATCCTGCATTTGAGATAACTAATATTGCTGGATTGATGGACCGTCTGAAGGAATACAACGTTCCTTTTGAAGAAGATTACAATCTTCCTGGTGCCCGTCGCTTTTATACATACGCCTTTTTTGGTCATCGAATGGAATTTTTGGAGTGGCAAGTCAAACCTGAAGCGATGATGACCGATGTAGAAAAAGCGAGTATGAAGTAAACAAAAAAGAAGTCAAAGAAACAATTGGTTTCTGACTTCTTTTTTATTATGGTAGGAAATATGGTTTAACGAAAAAAGATATGGACTATCTCACCACGAATAACATGTACAACACCACACTAACAATAGCTAGCACACAAGCACTCGTTAATGCAGCTACTTTACTAATTTTCTCAAGTGATTTGAGCTAGCTTTTTCTTTGATGTTTTCCATAATACCTAATCCCTCGAATAGGCAAGTTACCCAGTACTAAGAAGACGGAGCCAATAATAATCAACGGCATTCCTAAAACGATACCGTCGCGTAATGATTTCAAATGCCGTTGTGCTGCTATTCTCCCTGCCATTGCCTCAATTTTTTCCAACATGTGACTTCCCCCTTTTTACTAAGCTTCAATAAATTTGAAACTTGACCAAGGTTCTAAATAATCCAGTAAGAAAATAGATTCAGGTGTTAATTTGGCAACGATATTTCGTGTTTCATCGTCTTCCATCTCTTTCAGTGCGATTTGTGTTTCCCCTTTGTATTGTCCGAAGTTATTGTTGCAAATTAGAACGTCGCCTTTCTTCATTTCTGCAGTAGCGTGCACCGGGAAATCTTCAGCTTTGTATTTCACACGCGTCATAGAAGAACGAATCATGTATTCAGAGCGGTCTCCTCTATATTGGTGCACTTCATCTAGGATCACTTTCTTTTCCAGTTCCGTCACATCAGGTTCGAATGTAATTTCTAATTGCACATGTGAATTCATAAAAGCTTCAGACATGGCTTTTAATTCTTCCTGGGAAGCATATCCGTTTCCAATCAGCAAATCATTGATCGTATCCATCAAACGATAGTGATTGACTTGCGTGCGGATAGACAATGAGCGGTGTTGTTCTAAGGTACAGAGCCCTGTTTGGACAGGCCAAGGACCTAACTCCCCTACTTGTGATGTCACAAAAGCCGCTGTATTCAATCGGTAATCCGTATATTGGGCGGTCGTTTTCTCAAAATGAGCTTGAGACAGACCAGAATATTTTTGCGGGTAAAAATTGTGAGATGCTGTGAGAGTTTCTTTATTTGGTTTATAACTCATAATATTATCGATATATTTTGTACCGCTGCTCATATTGACTTCGATTTGAAGACCGTATGGATTTTTAGTCATACGAGCTTCTTCAGCACCAGTAAAACCTAAATCTAAACGTACCGCAGCAGCGCCTAAATCACTAAAAAATTTCAGATCATCGTAGCTGACATTCAATTGTTCAAACAATCCAGGATTGATATCCACAACAGTTTCCATCCCTAGAGAATTTCCGTATTCAATAATTTTCTTGAATTTGTTCACCACTTCTTCTGTATCACCGGTGATTTCTAATAAACTAGTAAATATCCGTTTAAATCCATATTGATGTGCCAAATCTAAATACTCTTTATCCTGTTCATATGTACTTTTTGCTGGATAGATTGAGATGCCCATTTTCTTCACTCATTATTCCTCCTATTTATTGAAAACGTTTTATAACAATGCAATAAGTCTACCTGTAAAAAATCCACCTGTCAATTTATCTCCTGCCTGTTTACCATCTTTTCTTTTCTTCAAAATATGGTACCATAAAGTAGGAGTACACTATGAAAAAGGAGCAAAAAATATGTCCTTATTAAAAATCAACAACTTATCTTTTGAAGCAGCTGACAAAAAAATACTTGAAAATATTCAGTTTACTTTAGAAGAAGGCGATTTCCTCTCTATTACTGGGCCTTCAGGAAGCGGAAAAAGTACGCTTTTAAAAATTATTGCGACTATTTTGTCTAAAACCAGCGGGGAAGTTCTTTATAAGGGTAAATCTGTTGAATCTTATGAGCCAACGGAATACCGGAAAGAAGTCTCTTACTGTTTTCAGTCTCCGGTTTTATTTGGAGATACAGTTAAAGATAACTTAGCTTTTCCCTATAACATTCGTCAGATGGCGTTCGATGAAGGAAAAGCTGTGGAGTATTTAAAAACGGTTGGACTGTCTGAAGATTATTTAAACAAATCTATCACTAGCTTGTCTGGTGGCGAAAAGCAGCGGATCGCGCTTATTCGCAACATCTTGTTCCAACCTAAAATTCTATTATTGGATGAAGTCACTAGTGCATTAGATGAAGAAAACCGTCAGATCATCTGGAAATGGCTCCATGAGATGCGTCAAAAAACCGAAATGACGATTTTAATGATCAGTCACAACGAAGAAGAAGCTGCTCTTGCAAGCAAGCACATCCGTATCGTAGCGGGAAAAATGGCGAATAAAGGAGGAGTTGTAAATGAATCTGCAAATTAGTCCAGGTACAATTGCTTTAAGTTTTGCGCTGGTATTGGTAGGGGTATTTATTTCATATAAAGAAAAATTAGGAACGGCTAAAGAAATTTTGTATAGTATCGCGCGGGCAGTCATTCAATTAGTAGCTGTCGGCTATGTGCTGACTTATTTATTCGGTTTCGAGAATCCTATTGTCACTATTGGGTTAGTTTTAGTCATTGCTTTTAACGCTTCTTGGAATGCCCATAAACGCAGCAACCATATTCCTAATTCACTAAAAATTTCTTTGATCGCTATTTTTTCAACGATTATCCTGACTTTAGCAGTGTTGGTATTATCTGGTTCTATAGAATTTATTCCATCTCAAATCGTTCCTATCGCTGGAATGATCTGCGGAACTGCCATGACCACTATAGGATTGTGCTATCGCAACTTAAACACGTTATTTCGAGACCAGCGTCAGCAAATATTGGAAAAGTTGTCTTTAGGGGCAACACCCAATCAAGCCTCTCGATCTATCTTGCGTGAAACCATCAAATCTGGAATGCAGCCTTCCTTGGATTCAGCTAAAACTATCGGAATCGTCACACTGCCTGGAATGATGTCCGGACTGATATTTGCTGGAACTGTACCGACAACCGCTATTATGTATCAAATCATGGTCACCTTTATGATTGTTGCTACAACCAGCTTATCTTCTTATATTGCATCCTTTTTAGCTTATCGCAGTTTTTTCAACGACAGACAGCAATTTTTGGCGTAAGCAGCATGGCAAGTACTGTTGAGTATCCTCTTCACGATTTGTGTCTTCTTTGTTCACCTTGAAGAAGAACAATTAGTGATTAAAGCTTTACTTATGTGAAATAAAAAGATATAGTAATAAATGTAGTAGCTTATTTAAACAAATTAATTGGTAGTTTTATTCATTTTATGTCTAAATTCCCTCTTTGTTTTTTTAATGAAATATTGCAAATAAAACGTGCCATGAGCACATATAATTGGAGGAATTTAGTTATGAATAAAGGTACAGTTAAATGGTTTAATGCAGATAAAGGTTTTGGTTTCATCGAACGTGAAGGCGAAGAAGATTTATTCGCACACTTCTCAGCAATCCAAACTGACGGTTTCAAAACATTAGAAGAAGGCGAAGCAGTTTCTTTTGATATTGAAGAAGGTAACCGTGGTCTTCAAGCAGTAAACATCGTTAAAGGTTAATTCTAAAAAAACTAAACCTAACCTCCAAAAATCGGCTAGCTGATTTTTGGAGGTTTTTCGTTGTCTAAAACATTATTTTTGCATTCTCGTTACCCGCTTCATTATGATAAGAGATAAGGATAGAATTCTTCAGGTACTTCATTGCTATTTGGAAGAAATTCGTTTGTTGTCACTGATTGATCGTGGACTTAAATGAGGAGGAATAATGATGTCATCAGACAAAATGGAAAGCAAAATGCCTTCAAATAATCTAAAATTGAATTTGAAAAAAGTAGCAGATCAAGTTATTGTCATCACCGGAGCGTCTAGTGGTATTGGATTAGTAACAGCAAGAATGGCCGCTGCTAAAGGAGCAAAAGTAGTCGTTGCAGCACGAAATGAAGACGCTTTAAAAAAACTAGTGGCTGAGCTGAACGCCAAAGGGCAAACCGCTATCTATGTCACTGCTGACGTTGCAAAAGAAGAAGAGGTTAACCGAATTGCTGAGAGAGCCATTGAAGAGTTTGGCCACTTCGATACTTGGGTGAATAATGCAGGAGTAGCCATTTATGGTCATGGTACGGATCTTAGTATTTCAGATATGAAACGCATGTTCGAAGTAAACTTTTGGGGAGTGGTTTACGGAACAAGAGCAGCTGCTAAACATTTTAAAGATACTAGAAAACCAAGTGCTATCATCAATGTGGGCTCCGTATTTGGAGATAAATCTTCCGTGATGCAGTCTATTTATGCAACTTCTAAATTTGCTGTGCATGGCTGGACCGACAGTATCCGAATGGAGTTTGAAAAAGAACAATTGCCGATTTCGGTTACTTTGATTCATCCGCATAAAACCGACACGCCTTATACAGAACATGCCCATAGTTATATATCGAATCAACCTTCTCATTTAGGGATAGTTTATCCACCAGAATCTGTGGCCGAAGCGATTTTATTTGCAGCTCAAAAACCTAAAAGAGATCTATATGTTGGCGGGATGTCTAAACTCACTGCTGTATTAAACGATCTTTTCCCTCGTTTTACTGATCGGTTTGTGGAAGAAGTTATGTATCCATCTCAGTATAGAGACCGTCCTTCTAAGCCAAAAGAAGAAAGTAGCTTGTACAAAGCGGGTTATGGACTCCATGAACGAGGAACCAATAAAGGCTGGATTCGTAAAAGAAGTTATTACGTAAAAGCTCAAAAACATCCTGTATTAACGACTATGGCCATTACTATTGTTGCGGTATTAGGGTTAAAATTATTCAAATGCAAAAAGTAGCATTTCACAACTAATCAAATAACGTTTTTTGTCTCCCAATTGATGAAAAGCCTACACAAAGGAGTATTCAAAATGGAGAAAAAGCCTAATCAATCTTCATCTAATTCTACGGGAATAGGTATGTCTCTTGGCGTTTCTTTTGGAGTAGTATTTGGAATACTGTTTGATAATTTAGCTGTAGGGATAGCTATAGGAATCGCTCTTGGTGCTGCGTTTGGAGCGGCAATGGGCTCCAAACCAGATAAACATAGCGAATCTGGAGATGAATCTAAAAATCAAGACGAGTAATGCAAGCATCGATTTTCTAGTTCCAACCCAATTTCCATCTAGCAACAGCAATATAAGACCACCCCTTTCGCCCTACTTCTGCGGCAATAAGGAGTGGTCTTGTTTTTAGAAAGTACCATACCTCTCTATTGGAAAGCACTTTATGGTACTTGAAAACCTTCTTAGTACCATATCTCTCTGTTTGAAAGCTCTTTATGGTACTTGAAAACCTTCTTAGTACCATATCTCTCTGTTCAAAAGCACTTTATGGTACTTGAAAACCTTCTTAGTACCATACCTCTCTATTCAAAAGCTCTTTATGGTACTTGAAAACCTTCTTAGTACCATATCTCTCTGTTTGAAAGCTCTTTATGGTACTTTAAAACCTTCTTAGTACCATATCTCTCTGTTCAAAAGCTCTTTATGGTACTTGAAAACCTTCTTAGTACCATACCTCTCTATTCAAAAGCTCTTTATGGTACTTGAAAACCTTCTTAGTACCATATCTCTCTGTTCAAAAGCACTTTATGGTACTTGAAAACCTTCTTAGTACCATATCTCTCTGTTCAAAAGCACTATATGGTATTTGAAAACCTTCTTAGTACCGTATCTCTCTGTTCGAAAGCTCTTTACGGTACTTGAAAACCTTTTCAGTACCATCTCTCTGTTTGAAAGAAAAGTGATAAAACGTTAAAAAAGCTAGAGCACAGTACTGAGCTGTCCTAGCTTTTTTAAGTTAATTTACTTTTATTTAATTAACGTCTTCTGCATCAAGAGTCGATATTTGCCATTGAATACCAAATTTATCAAATAGATTCCCATACAACGGACTCCAAAAAGTTTCTTGCAACTCCATCTCAATCTTGCCATCCACTTTTAATTTGTCGAAAACGGCTCGTGTTTCTTCAGGGTCCTCATAAATTAAAGTCAATGACACATTAGTGCCTACAGTATACGGGGTTCCCGGAAAATTATCCGAAAACATGATATAAGACTCATTGGGCAACTGAATCGTCGCATTCATAATCAATTCTTTTGCGGCATCAGGGATAGGAGGTTCATCTGGATTGATCGGCATCTCTTTAAACTTAGTGCTGTCCAACACTTTGGCTTCAAAAATAGCTGCATAAAAACGAATCGCTTCATCCGCATTTCCATTGAAAATAAAATAGGGGTATGAATCTTTTAACATATCCTTACCTTCTCTCCTTTTGATAACTTTCGCTTCCAGTTTAGAGCTAAGATGTTGGTTAAGCAAATAATTCATATCTAAATCAATTCTTTTTTAGCTTGTTCAATCTGATAGTGAATTTGTTCAAATCCAGTTCCGCCAACTGAATTGCGTCTCGCTACTGCAGCCCGGGAATCCAATAGCGGATAGACATTTTCCATGATTTCAGGTGCAATGGCTTGGTAATCTGTCAACGAAACATCTTGCAAATAAATGCCTTTTTTCAAGCAGTCCAGGACCAATTTGCCGACGATTTCGTGTGCTTCGCGAAACGGAATCCCTTTTGTGCTCAAATAATCCGCTAATTCGGTTGCGTTAGAGAAATCTTTCGTCGTGGCTTCTAGCATGTTAGTTTCGCTGACTTCCATCGTTTCCAACAACCCAGCAAAAACGCGCAAACAATCTTTCACCGTCTGGACAGTGTCAAACATGCCTTCTTTATCCTCTTGTAAATCTTTATTGTAAGCTAGCGGCAAGCTTTTCATCGTTGTCAGCAAAGAAAACAGGTTCCCATATACACGCCCAGTTTTCCCCCGAATCAATTCAGCCATATCCGGATTTTTCTTTTGCGGCATAATCGAGCTGCCGGTTGAATAAGTATCCGATAAAACGACGAATTGGTATTCATGACTCGTCCATAGAATGATTTCTTCACAAAAACGCGACAAGTGCATCATTAATAAACTGCTGTTTGAAAGGAATTCTACAATAAAATCGCGGTCACTGACAGCATCAAGACTATTTGTATAAATATCCGAAAACCCTAATTGTTCTGCAGCATAGTGCCGGTCTATTGGAAAGGTTGTGCCCGCTAAAGCCGCTGCGCCTAGAGGAGACAAGTCGATGCGAGACATGCTTTCTTCGTAGCGCTCATGATCTCGTTTGAACATGTTGAAATACGCCAATAAATGATGCGCAAAAGAAATCGGTTGTGCGTGCTGCAAGTGGGTATAGCCGGGTAAAATCGTTTCTACATGTTGGTCCGCTTTCGTTACAACTACCGATTGCAAATGAACCAGTGAATCAATGATTTCGTTCACTGCTTTTTTCAAATACAGATGCATATCCGTCGCTACTTGGTCATTACGACTACGTGCCGTGTGCAGTTTTCCTGCTACTGGTCCAATTTCTTTATGCAAAAGCATTTCGATGTTTAAATGGATATCCTCATTCTCAACTGAAAACACCAATTCGTGGTCTCGGTATTTTGTCAGCAGGCTCTCTAAACCACGAGTAATCTCTTTAGCCTCATCAGCCGTTAAAATCCCTGTTTTAGCCAGCATGTTTACATGGGCTAAACTTCCCCGGATATCTTCTTCCGCTAGAATTTGGTCCACCTCAATTGAAGCGCCAAATTCATCGATCCATTTTACATTTTCGCCTTCAAAACGGCCTCCCCATAACTTTTTCATACCTTTTTCACCAACACCGGGTGATTGACTTCAGCATGGGTTTTCGTTGGCAAGCCCCACAACTTGATAAATCCAACGGCTGCTTCTTGGTCAAAGGCGTCTTCAGCTGTATAAGTAGCCAGCTTTTCGTTGTACAACGAATTAGGCGATTTTCTTCCTTCAACGATTGCGTGGCCTTTGAACAATCTGACACGCACTGTTCCGTTTACGTATTGTTGTGTCGATTTCAAAAAGGCTATCAAACTTTCTGTTAACGGGTTATACCACAAACCGTTGTACAACATCTCAGCCAATTTTTGTTCAATCAGTGGTTTAAAATGAGCAATATCTTTTACAAAGTTTAAATCTTCCAATTCTTTATGAGCTGTCATCAACGTCAATGCACCAGGTGCTTCGTAGACTTCACGAGATTTGATTCCTACCAGTCTGTTTTCGATATGGTCGATGCGCCCGATGCCGTGTTTTCCGGCAACTTTGTTTATTTTTTCAATGAGTTCTGCTAATGAATAAGGGACTCCATCAATCGCTGCTGGCACTCCGGCTTCAAACTCAACCTCAATCGTATCTGCCGTATCCGGTGTATAGTCTAAACTAGTCGTCAATTCATAAGCTGCTTCTGGCGGTGTAGCCCACGGGTCTTCTAAAATACCACACTCATTACTTCTTCCCCAGAGATTTTGGTCAATAGAGAACGGATTATCCAAATCGATTGGAACCGGAATATTGTGTTGAACAGCGTAGTCAATTTCTTCTTCACGCGACCATTTCCAGTCACGAACCGGAGAAAGAACCGTTAATTCTGGCGCTAAAGAGTTGATAGCCACTTCAAAACGCACTTGGTCATTCCCTTTTCCCGTACATCCGTGAGCAACAGCGATCGCATCTTCTTGCAAGGCAACTTCTACCAGCTTTTTAGCAATTAACGGACGCGATAAAGCCGAAATCAAAGGGTATTTGCCTTCATAAAGCGTATGGGCTTGTAAAGCAACCAGAGCAAAATCTTTTGCAAATTCTTCTTTAGCGTCAATCGTGTAAGAAGCCGCTGCTCCCATTTTAAGGGCCTTTTCTTTTATGAATGCTAAATCTTTTCCTTCACCTACATCCAGACAACAAGCCACCACATCATAACCTTTATCCACTAACCATTTAATTGCAACTGATGTATCTAAGCCTCCTGAATAAGCAAGAACGACTTTCCCTTTTTTCATATCAACACTCCTTTGATTTTTTAAACTTGTTACGCATCTTAATATGCCGAAAGATTAAAATCAAGTAATAATTTTTCTTCAAAAATTAGAAAACGCCTCTCTGTATTATGAAAATGCTGAAATATCGCCTTTTGTCATTTATAAATTAAATTGAATTTTTATTAATTTTATAGAATATTTTATTTAAATTAGTTTTTGCAATAAAAGAGTTGCATTTCTAAAATAAAGGTGTAATATAAGCTTTAACATTTAAAACGAACAAGATACATCAGCTAAAAATTATATATCACTCATTTTTTATTTGTATAAAAAATATTTTAAATGTATAGACGAGTCGTTTAAAACTATTCAACAACATTAGAAAATAGTGAGCAAAATCGTTTGTAACTGAATATCCTAAAATCTATGATAGAGAGAGTAGACTTGAATTTTTCTCCCAGCGAGTCGGGACAGAGTGTAAGCCCGTCAGAAAGCTCCTTGTTGAAGCGCACTTTATCCGATGAAGAGGTGAACTTAAAGTAGCTTCTTCCGCATTTCAGGCGTTATTATAATGAGGTGGATGTGCCTGCGCGCACGTCAACTAGAGTGGTACCGCGGATTAAATTACTTAACCCGTCTCTTGCGTTATACGCAAGAGACGGGTTTTTTTGTATCTAAAAATAAAGTTGAAAAGGAGTTCTGTACTCATGACTGTCGAATCTTTACTCACTTATTTGCCCCTTTATTTTAAAGGAGCTGGTTATACCCTAGCTTTATCTTTCTTTTCGATTATCATCGGTGTGGTGCTGGGTTCATTGTTGGCTATTGTAAAAATGTCCAACAACCCATTTTTGAATAAACCTGCATCGGCCTACATCCAACTGGTAAGAGGAACACCCATGCTGGTGCAACTGTTCATTATCTATTATGGATTGTATGTGATCAATATTGATCTTCCTGATTTTATGTCAGGCGTGATTACTATAGCACTCAACTCAGCTGCCTACATTGCTGAAATCATCCGTGCCGGAATACAAGCAGTTGATAAAGGACAAATGGAAGCTGCACGATCTATTGGAATGAGCTACAAAACAGCTATGCAGAAAATTATTTACCCGCAAGCCTTAAAAAACATTTTGCCTACATTAGGAAACGAATTTGTGACATTGATTAAAGAGTCTTCTATCATTTCCGTAGTTGGAATGAACGACTTAATGTACAACGCTCAAGTGGTAGCCGGTGCTACCTTCTCACCTTTTCTTCCTTATGTGATCGTGGCTGTGTTTTATTTCTTTATGACAACTGGCGCTTCCAAGATAGTTAATACATATGAAAAGAGGTTACAACTAAGTGATTAAAACAATTGAACTCATAAAATCCTATGACAATAAAGAAGTTTTGAAAGGCATTACTGAAGAAATCCATGATGGTGAAGTAGTTGTTGTGATCGGTCCATCCGGTTCTGGGAAAAGCACTTTCTTACGTTGTTTGAATATGTTGGAAGAACCGACTTCTGGACAAATCATTTTCGAAAACCAAACAATCAATCAGAAAGGAGTCAACATTGATGCTATCCGTACTAAATTAGGGATGGTCTTTCAAAATTTCAACTTGTTTCCCCATTTGACTATCATGGAGAATATTACGATTGGTCCGACTCAAATCCAGAGAAAGAACATACAAGAGGCTACACAAATTGCAGAAGACCTGCTTAACAGTATGGGATTATCAGATAAAGCAGCTGCTTACCCAAGCTCGCTCTCTGGTGGACAAAAACAGCGGATTGCTATCGCCAGATCTTTAGCGATGCAACCAGATATGATGTTATTTGATGAACCTACTTCGGCTTTAGACCCAGAAATGGTCGGTGAAGTCTTACAAGTCATGAAAAATTTGGCCAATAGCGGGATGACGATGGTTATTGTCACTCATGAAATGAATTTCGCTCGTGAAGTTGGAGATCGAGTCATTTTTATGGATGAAGGAAAAATCATTGAACAAGGAACACCTGATGAACTATTTGATGATCCAAAACAAGAACGCACAAAAGCTTTCTTATCAAAAATATTGTAAAAAATAAGTCTTAACAGACAACAGGGGGAAGAAAAAATGAAAAAGAATTGGGTAAAAGCTTTATTAGGGATTATGAGTATTTTGGCATTAACAGCTTGCGGCGATAGTGAAGCGGCTGAGACAGGCACGGGAGATACTGCTGCTACAGCTCCTACTACCGTTGCTGATATACAGGAAAAAGGTGAATTAGTTGTGGTCACTTCTGCAGACTACCCTCCTTATGAATGGCATTTAGTAAAAGACGGCAAGGATACAGTAGTTGGATTTGATATCGATATTGCTCAAAAAATTGCAGATGAACTGGAGGTGGAGCTGGTCATCAATGATATGGACTTTAACGGTTTAATTCCTGCCGTTTCTACAGGGAAAGCCGATTTAGTTATTGCTGGTATGAATCCTACTCCTGAAAGAGCTGAAAATGTTGATTTTACAGATGTATATGTCACTACACAAGATGTCGTTTTAATCAAAAAAGAAGATCAAGATAAATTCAATTCCCCAGAATCACTGAAAGACATGAAATGGGCAACACAAAAAGCTACTATCCAAGAAGATTTCTTAAAAGAAAGCTACCCAGATTCTTATTTGCAATCCGTTGGGAAATGGGGGGCAGCCATTCTTTCTTTAACTACTGGTAAAGTAGACGGTATCTTAATGGTAGAAACTGTTGCAAATCAATACGCTAAATCAAACGAAGATTTGGCTGTAGCCGAAATTGATTTGGGCAGCGAACCAAACCAAGCCGCAATAGCGGTTCAAAAAGGCAGCGACGATTTACTTACTACAGTAAATGATATTTTAAAAGGAATGCAGGCAGACGGTACTATTGATGAACTGATCGAAAAAAATACGCAACTGATGGAAGATAACAACGCTAACTAATCGATCTTTATTTAAAAAGGTATGGCCTCTCAGAAAAGAGACACCATACCTTTTTTGTATTTCATTTATTGTCCCAATAAAAAGCCTACTAAGTAAGCGAATAGAGCAGCAAAACCGCCGATAATCAGCATCTCTAAACCTGATTTAATCCAATTGGAGTGCGTTACCCGAGATTTTAATGCTCCTAAAATAAATAATGTCAAACCCGTCAATCCTGAAGCCAGCAAAAAGGAATAACTGATCACGCCTGGAATAAATTGGCTAAAAACATAAGCTAACAACGGTACTAACCCAAAAGTAAAAAATGAAGTAAAGGTTACTAAAGCATTTTTTATCGGACTGCCTTCTTCTTCCTCAACTTCTGTACAAAACAATTTTTCTTTAACAGAATCATCGTATTGGTTCATGATGGTACTCACAGTCGCTGCATCTGCTTGAGTTAAACCGATATTTTGATAGTGTTCAGCAAGAGACTGTTCAGCATTTTTTTGCTGCTTTATTTGGTTACGATGTTCTTCGTACTCTTTTTCTGACTTGCTGGATAGGAAATCTCCCGTTGCCATTGAGAAACCATCTGCTAGCAAATTTGAAAAACCAAGAATAATAATCACTCGCAAATCCAACGCTCCTCCGACAACACCCGCTACAACCGCAAACGTAGTAATGATACCGTCTAACCCGCCATAGACCATACTTTTTACATACGAACCTTGATTGCCAGACTTTTTGGACTTATTTCGCACTTTTCTTCTATATAATGTCATTTTTTACTCCTCCTAATTCTATTCAGTCGATCACAGTATTAGAATACTTTGTTTTAAAAGTTTTCCATGTTGTATATCGACATTCCTTTTGATAAGTTTTTTATTATATCTATAATATACAAAAAACTGACCCTATTAACAGCAACTTTATCTGCTATTTATGGGGTCAGTTTATATTATTCTATATCATCCGCTTCTAACAAGTTTTTAAATAGAATCTGTGTAAGCTTCTTCTACAGATTGTCCTTTTTCTAAAGCATAAGCTTTTTGATCCTCCATGCGGAAGAATGGGAAATAGATAGCAGTTGAAATACCAATTTCAACTACTTGCCATAAAGCTCCGCGCCAACCTGAAACAAGAAATCCTGAAAAAATCGGTGGCGTTGTCCATGGTACATTAACTCCATTTGTCGGAGGCACCAGTCCTGTTGTCATAACGATATAAGATAAGATCGTAAGAATTACGGGCGTTATAATGAATGGAATGATAAATACTGGGTTTAATACAATTGGCAATCCAAATATTAATGGTTCATTGATATTAAAGATAGACGGGCCAATCGCTAATTTTCCTAAAGTTTTAAATTGTTGCGACTTAGCTGCAAACAAACATAACAGAGCAAGCCCAACAGTAGCTCCAGCACCACCCATTTTAATAAAATTGCTATAAAATTGATAAGTTACAATATTCGGTAAATCTAAATTAGCTTGGAAAGCTGCTAGATTTTCAGCCATTGTAGATAACCAAATCGGCTGCATAACTCCACCTACGATGTTAGGCCCATGAAGACCAAAAGAAAATAAGATTGTTTCAAGGATAATAACTAGAACAGTTGCCGGCAAGCTTGTACCTATCGTAGTTAACGGCGTTTGAATGATTTGGAAGATGAAGGTTTGAGCTGTTTCATAACCGGTTGAACCAAAGCCCATACGGATCAGCATAAAAATCAAGATAATGAACAACCCAGGAATCAATGCATCAAATGAACGTGCTACATTGCTGGGAACTGATTCAGGCAAAGTGATTTTCCACCCTCTGCGCAAGACGAAAGCCATGATTTCAACCGCTAATATCGCGCTGCCAGCATCCCTAAGAAAAGTCCACTTGCACTAAAGTTAGCCATTGGAAGAAATGCAGAAGTTGCTTCATTGACTTCAAATGACGAAATGGGTGTTAAAATCAAAAAACCAATCAGAGCCCAAAGAACAGCTCCTAAATCATCTATTCCATTACTTTTAGCTAATGAACGAGATAGCCCAATAATAACGAATAATGTCATAATGTTCATTGTTACATCATACGGCACATTGAAAAATGTTGCCCAATTGTTTCCAAACAGGTTTGCCATCATATCCGCATATCCTGGAATAGGCAAATTGGCAAATAATAAAAACAACGATCCTAAAATCAAGAGAGACATAGCTCCCATAAAGCCATCACGTATTGCTGCTAAGTATTTGTTCTCATTTAACTTTAACGCTATTGGACCTAACTTATTCTGTAAACCTTCAAAGAATTTTTCCATATGTGAAAACCCTTTCTATATTTAATTTCTTTTATTATAAAAGGATTCTCTCTTTAATGAAAGCGGTATCTTTAATGTTGTGTTGATTTTCAATAGAAAGAAATTTTTTTTCACACATGAAAAAAACGAATCATTATAATTTTCTTTCTTCAGTTTATAAGTTTGCCTTGCAATGATTTCAATTAAATAAACCACTGGTACTGAAGAAGTCATCACATAATGATCTCCTATAACTTCTTTTTCAAAATTATAAGTCAAATTCATATTAGACAATTTTGCTAAAGTACTGGAAGCTGAACCCGTAATGCTCAGGACAAAATTTTGTTCTTTTCTTCGCAGTTTAGTCACTAGTTCGTTCACTACAGGCATTTCCCCTGTTACGGATAAGACAACAAAAATTAAATCAGATTGAATCCCCATTAAGGAATCAAATGGATAATATGGATCCTTAATACTAAATGCAGGAACGCCTACATTAGACAATATTCGAGCGCCGTAATCAGCATTGATTCCTGAAGAACCCGTTCCTAAGAAGACCAACGTTCGACCTTCCAATATCAATTCAACGATATAATCAACTTTTTGCTGGAAATCATGATTATCAATATTATCCAGAAAATTATAAATCAGAATAATTCATAGTTATTCTGAAATTAGTCTAAACCTGCACAGTGAAGCTATTGTTTTATGCAATTTTCAACACCCTTTGGGTGTACAAAAAGAACCTCATTTTGTTATGGTTAAAGCGACTGAACTAAACCAATAAAAGGGTTCTCTAAATGGCTACATTACAGGAAACACACGTAAAATTAAATTCAAAAATAGTGATAGATAATACTGGTGTAAATCTTTCTACGGATTCTAATTTGATAATAGTAAAATAATTTATAGATTTGATTGTTTTTTCGAATTTAGTTAATCAGTTTCTGACGTTAAAAAATAACCGAAGTTACTGGTTTAATAATAATATTTCCTTGTTGGAACAACTCTTCTTCCAGTTGATTGATGGTTATTCTGCCAATTCACTAAAAGATCCTGTTTTTCGTTTGTTATTTAATAAAGATTGAACCCCATATCAAGCTTCTCTTTCTCTATTTTGGAAAGGTTTGAACGAAATTCGACGGAATTGATTATTGATTTAGACTCCACGCATTCCGATATATTTGGGAACCAAGAAGCTACCCACTATAACGCTTACTATAGCACAAATGGTTATCACACTTAGTCAATTGTGATGGCTTAACAGGAGATTTTTAAAAAACAGAACCTCGTTCTGTGAATGTTTATACCTCAAATGGAGTAAAGAAACTTCTTGGATCCGATGCTGAAACATTACGGCCGTAACCTTCCTTGCACGGATATTATTGTGCGAGTCGATAGTGGATTCGCTACACAGGAAGTTTATGATACATGTGAATCGTACCAAAGTTATTATGTAGTTCATATTAAAGCGAATGCAAAACTGGCCAAATTAGCTGAGTCTTTCATTTTAATCGGTGATCATCATTCTTGGGAAGAGCAGGAGAGCCAATATTATCCCATTACTTATCGAGCTAAAAATTGGTCAAAAGTACGACGTGTCTGAATCAAATCCACTCGTAAAGCTGGTGAATTGGTGTTTCGTTATGAATACCTAGTCACGAACTTATCAGAGAACTTATCGGCTAAAATGCTGTTCAAGTTGTACCATAGCGTGGAACCATGGAAAATTATATCAAGGACGCCGAAAATGGGTTTTATTTCGACAAAACGAACAGTTCCAGCTTTCTAGAAAATAATGCCCATATGATGGTAAGCCTCTTAACTTACACCCCGATTAACTTTATGAAACAAATCTGCTTGCCGGCGGAAAAAGCTGCCTTCTAGGTAGATACTCTACGTCTTCGGTTATTCAAGGTAGCTGGTAAATTGGTTAGCAGTGTATGAATATCGTTCTTGAAGATAAGTTCTTCTCACATCTATCAAGATTTGTTCTATTATCTATTAGACAAAATCAAACAACTCAGCTGGTAGAATCAGAACTTAGTTTAAATGTTTAAAGTTCTATACACACCAAGGGATTCATATTCCCAAAAACAGGAAAAACTTCTTGTCGTTTCTTAGTGAAAGAAAATTCTAAACCAACAAACCAAAAAAGTAGTCGATTCTCGGCGTAAAAAAGACAAAATTCTTGACGAAGCCTTTTTACTTGAAAGTGAACGATTATAAGTTGAGGTAGCTTTAATAAAATTGAGAGAAACCTAAGGATTGACCCAAAGGCAATTAGCTGAAAAAGTTAAAAGTCCCAGTCTACAATTGCACGGATTAAAAAAAGAAATATGCTTGTTACTTTTATAACCATGAATGATATCACTAAAGCATTTGGTAAAATTATTGAAGTTAAATTTATTTAGCTAATTGAAAAAATTTCCAATAATTTATTGAATTGTCGATTATTTTTCTAGCTTTAATTCCTTGCAATGGATAATGTTTCATTTTATTGTTACCTTTATGTTTTTTTGAGCAATATAGAGACATGGCTGGGACAATATTCCCCAGCCATGTCTCTATATCTACCTACTTTTCAATGTTGTTAAATTTTATTTATTTGTATGGTTTCAATGCTAAAGAAGATCTGATTCTTTCAAAACATCTTCAATATACGTATTTTTGGTCTTCTTAACAAAAGTTTCTATCAATTTCCGCTCTACAAACGGAAGCTCCGTTTTCGTAAGTTTCTTCTTATCTGTTAAATAATATACAGCATTGGCAAGTGTACGAATATCATATGCAGAATCAAAAACTTCAGGAACACCACGTTCAATATTTAATAATTGATAAACAGCCTCCATAGCTGTTCTGACAGAATATTCAGTAGTAAATACTGTATCACGTTCTGTTTCTGCAAAGTTTCCAATGAATGCCAAGTTTTTTGATCCGTTTGGGATTACTAAAGGACGATCTCCTGGTGCTCTTAACATAAAGTATGAAGTAATATAGGGCATATAAACTGGAATTACTGTACAAGAAGTTTCAGATAACACTTGAATATCTTCTTCTGGTACACCAAGATGATACATTAATTCTTGAACAATTTCTTGACCGGAACATTGTTCGATTGGTTTTTTTATATAATTTCCTGGTTTATTTGATAACAAGCCATAGACCCACATTATTGTTTGTTGATCATTTTGTCCTTTAAAATGTGGTTGACGGTGTATTGCAAAGCTCATTAACCAGTTTGAATCCTTAATAGTGATTATGCCACCGGTAACGACTTTTCCTGTCCGCAATTTTCTCTTCGTTAATCGTGAAATATAGGGTTCAATATCGAAGTTTTCCCAAGTTACTGTTGCTGAAATATACCAACTTTCAGCTGGAAGATTTTCATAGAATACTTCTGGATGTCCAAATTCTGAAGATTGTTTAGCTAAGTTTTTCCAAAGATTCCAGCTTCCACCTAATTCATGAGTTATTGGTGCAGGTGTATTATGGTCTCCTTGAGTGGAACTTTCTGTGATTGATCCATTTGTAACAAAAACAAGATCGTTTTCAGATAAGGAAATTTCTTGTGTTTTTTCTTCCTTTGTTAACAAAATAGTGCGCGCAACTTTGGTTTCGTGATCAATATCAACCTGAATATTATTAATTTTCGTTTCATATTGGAAGTCGACGTCTTGATCTTTTAAGAACGTGATTAAAGGTTTAACTAATGACTCATATTGATTATAACGAGTGAACTTTAATGCAGAAAAATCAGGTAATCCTTTAATATGATGAATAAAGCGCATTACGTAGCGCCTCATCTCGATTGCAGAATGCCATTTTTCAAAAGCGAACATTGTACACCAATATAACCAGAAATTTGATTCAAAAAATTCATCGCCAAAGACATCTTCAATTTTTTTGCCAATCAATTGATTTTCAGAAGTCATGAATAATTCAACTAACTCTTTTTGTGCTTTTTTTGATAACGTAAATTGGCCATCATCATCTGCCCGTTCTCCGCGATTATGGATAATTCGACAGTTAGAAGAGTTGGGATCATCATGATCTAGCCAATAAAATTCATCTAAAACGGATGCATCTTTCACTTCAAGTGAGGGAACAGAACGAAAAAGATCCCACAAACACTCAAAATGATTTTCCATTTCACGTCCTCCGCGAGTAACAAAACCATCATGTGGAATAAAGGTTCCATCTAATGAACCACCTGAAAGGGATAGTTCCTCAAAAATGTGAACACGTTTACCTTCCATATGACCATCTCGAATCAAGAAAACAGCCGCTGCTAAACCTGCCAACCCAGCACCGACGATATAAGCGCTTTTTTCTTCGATACCATCTGGCTTACGACTTTTTGCAAATGCTTCATAATTCCCGTTTGTATGTCTCATTGTCTATTCCCTCCTATATTTTTAAACATCATAAGTTTATTCCTATTGTGGTTTTACGTCAAACAATACGCTGATCCTGGGACAGAAAACAACTAAAAAAAACAATCATACTCATTTGAATGCTTTTATAAAAAAGAAATATCTTTGGTATAATTAATAATAAGTAACGACAAATACAATAATAGGCTGGGGAATCCTGGTAAATTATGGTGAACAATAGTTTCTCAAGCTATGGATTGTGAATCCCTTTTGGTATAATGGGTTCCTAACAAACAACTCCCGTTTTTGTTGTTTTTTTCCTCGAATCTAGTAGACAAAAAAGTCATAGTTGTTTGTACTTTTGTGTCTTCTATTACTTAAAAAGTTGTAAAGTGGGGTTACATATATGAAATTAAATAGAATCGTGCATCCCTAATTTTACTCATTCAAGGTCTTTTTTAAAGAAAAATACGACTAATACCTAAATAATTCATAGTTTTTCTGAAAGCTATCTAAAACCTTACAGTGAAGCCATTATTTCACATATTTTACAACACCCTTTGGGTGTACAAAAAGAACCCCAATCTGTTATGGTTAAAGTGACTAAACTAAACCATGAAAGGGGTTCTCTCAATGGCTACATTACAGGAAAAACGGATAAATTTCAATCCTAAACTAACAGTTTCCAACACTGGTGGTAATCTTTCAACAGATGCCGGATTGATTTTAGTAAAAGAATTTATGGACTCACTTGGATTTTTAGAATTGGCCAAAAGCCTTCTTCAAATCAAAGATGACCGGACTTACTGGAGACACGACAATATCTCCTTACTAGAACAACTTCTTTTCCAACTGATCTCTGGCTACGCTGCAGATTCATCAGCTAAATTATTGAAGGAAGATCCCATCTTCCAACTTATTTTAAATAAAGAAACAGCTGCTTCACAACCTTCTCTTTCACGTTTCTGGGACCGAATAGATGAAAAAACGATCCGTCAATTCCAAGATTTGAATCAAGCTTTGATTGATAAAGTACGATTGAAGCGAAACACAACAGAGATAATCATTGATTTGGATTCTACTCATTCGGATACTTTTGGAAATCAAGAAGGAACGAACTATAATGCCCACTATCAAACAAACGGTTACCACCCCTTAGTTGCTTTTGATGGGCTAACGGGCGACTTTTTAAAGGCAGAACTTCGTTCTGGAAATGTTTATACATCAAACGGTGTAAGGGATTTTCTAAGGCCTTTACTCAATCATTACAGCCAGCAACTTCCTTGCACAACGATTCTTGTGCGTGGAGACAGCGGCTTTGCGACACTAGAAGTATATGAAACTTGTGAATTGAACGAAAGCTTTTATGTGATTCGTCTGAAAGCCAATGCTCAACTAGCAAAGTTAGCAGAATCATTCATTTTAATTGGCGATGATCATCATTGGGAAGAAAAGAAGTTCACTACTATTCTACGTCTTATCGAGCAAAAAGTTGGTCACAAGAACGTCGGGTTTGCATCAAATCAACTAGAGAAGCAGGAGAGCTGATTTTTCGTCATGAATATGTGATCACCAATTGTTCAGAAAATTTATCCGCTGAAAACATATTTTATACCTATCAAAATCGCGGTACGATGGAGAACTTTATTAAAGAAGCAAAGAATGGATTCTATTTTGATAAAACCGATAGCTCAACTTTTCTGGAAAATCATGCTCGTATGATGATAAGCCTATTGGCTTACAATATCGTTAACTTTATGCGAACACTTTGTTTATCGGCAAAAGAAGCGACACTTCAAATTGATACTCTCCGCTTGCATTTATTTAAAGTAGCAGGAAAATTGGTACGAAGTAGCCGTAGATTGCTATTAAAACTGAGCACGACTCATGTCTTTCAAGATAGTTTCTATCAGTTGTTAGAAAAAATACAACAACTCTGTTGGTGACCATCCAAATGAATTTTAAAAAATTCATTTCTTTCAGGGAGTTCGTGCGGCCAAAATTAAGTAATACCCTATCATTCAGCTCATCGTTTTACCTATTTTAACTTTTTCCATCCTTTAATGAATAAAAAAGTAAGTTAATTGGGATGGACAGATGAAAAAAATAACTTTTACAGATAAATTTTAGAAGTATGAATTATTCAGGATAAATGCTGTTTGTTAAATTATTTAACTCTTCTTGTTCATTTTGTTTAACTTCCTCTTTCATCTTAACTCTAAATTCAGCGAAAGAATCATATCCCATTTTTCGAATAAATCTAGTGATTGAAGCATTGGAAACATGCGTAGCTTCTGCCAGGTCTATTACCCGCATAAATTGAACTTTATCCAAATTTTGCAGAATAAATTTATAAATTATCATATCTGTTTCTGATAATTCATTGATTTTATCCATTCGAAACATATTATCCCCCCTGAATAATTAAGCTTTTTAACACTAATTAAAGAGTAACATTACTAAATCGATAAAGGAATGGTTATTTTATGGGTACGATAAACCACAGTAGTACATTTTAAAAGAATCAGTACTAACTTCGATACTCTTGAAAAAAAAGTCTACGAACAATATTATGTTAACTCATTTTGCTATACAAAAAAACAGCACTCTCTGCAAATAACTCAGGGAGTGCTGTTCAAATGATGTTTTATTTATTCAGCGACTGCCGAACTGTCTTAAGCTTCTTCAAACTGACTATTGTACAAGTTAGCGTAGAATCCGCCATTTGCCAATAATTCTTCATGGTTTCCTTTTTCAATGATATCTCCATTGTCCATCACTAAAATAACGTCAGAGTTTCTGATCGTAGACAAACGGTGTGCGATAACAAATGACGTACGGCCGATCATCAATTTATCCATAGCTTGTTGGATCAGTACTTCTGTACGTGTATCCACTGAGCTGGTTGCTTCATCTAAGATCAATAACGGAGCATCTTTGACCATAGCACGAGCGATCGTGATCAATTGTTTTTGACCAGCAGATAAGCTGGTTTGATCATCCAATACAGTATCGTAACCATGTGGAAGAGTATGGATAAAGTGATCAATTCCTACTGCTTTACAAGCAGCTTCCACTTGTTCATCGGTTACCCCTTTTACGTTATAAACGATATTGTCGCGTACTGTTCCTTCAAAGATCCATGTATCTTGCAGAACCATACAGAATTGATCATGAACCATTTCGCGGGTCATCTGCGTAGTAGGGATACCATCTATTTTGATGGCTCCGCTATTCACTTCGTAGAAACGCATCAATAAGTTGACAACTGTTGTTTTCCCAGCTCCGGTCGGTCCAACAATAGCCACTTTTTGTCCAGCTTTGATGTCTACTGAGAAGTCATTGATGATGGTTTTATCCGATGTATAACCAAAGTGAACATGGTCAAATTCAACATCTCCACGAACATTTGTCAATTGAGCTGTACTGTTGGTTTCTTCTCCTAATTCATCTTCACCTAGAAAATCAAAAACACGTTCACTAGCTGCAGCTGTTGATTGAAGACTAGTAGCCGCTTGTGCAAATTGAGATAGAGGTTGCGTAAATAAACGAATGTACATCATAAAGGCTACGATGACACCAAAAGTAATGTGACCATTCAATGCCAAACTTGCTCCTAAGATACTCACTACTACATAACCGAAGTTCCCGATAAAGTTCATCAACGGCATCATGATACCTGAAAAGAATTGAGATTTCCAAGCACTTTGATACAAGTCGTCGTTGATTTGATCAAATGTTTCTTTAGCTCCGCGTTCAGCATTGTAAGCTTTAACGACATTGTGTCCAGAATAAATTTCTTCTACATGACCATTAACGGCACCTAGAGCTTTTTGTTGAGCTCCAAAAAATTGTTGAGAATGTCTAACGATCAAAATCATTAAACCGAACCCAATCAAAGTTGAAACAACAGCAGCTAATGCCATTGGTACATTTGTGATGAGCATCATAACCAATGAACCAACAAACATTGTTGAAGCTGTTACCAATGAACTGATACTTTGGTTCATCGTTTGGCTGATCATATCGACGTCATTCGTCACACGACTCAAGACATCACCAATGCTGTGTCCGTCAAAATAGCTTAACGGCAGACGATTGATTTTTTCAGAAATATCTGTTCTGAGCTTTTTAGATACCCGTTGTGTGATCGTGGCCATAATAAACCCTTGAACATAATTGATGACAAAACTAATTACATACAGCGTTACTAATAGAAATCCGATTTTTTCGATGGCAGCAATATCCAATTCGCCGGCTAGTCCAGCTGTGATCAAGTCTGTAATTTCACTGATCTTGTGCGGACCAACTAATGAAATGATCGCTGCCCCCATAGCCAATACTAGCGCAAATACCACTACGGGTAAATATGCACGGATATAAGCAAGGAGTTTTTTGTACGTTTGTTTTGTGTTTTTAGGTTTCATACCTGATACTTTGCCAGCATGTTTACTCATTTGCAAGTTCCTCCTCTGATAGCTGAGAATAAGCGATTTCGCGGTAGACTTCGCATGTAGCCAGCAATTCTTGATGTGTTCCTTTTCCAACAACGCGACCTTCATCTAATACAATGATCGTGTCAGCATCTTTAATGGTTCCGATTCGTTGACCAACCATCAAGTTCGTTACATGTCCTGCTTCTTCTTTCAATTGAGAACGCAATTCGCGGTCTGTTTTGTAGTCCAAAGCAGAGAATGAATCATCGAAAATAAAAATCTCTGGATCACGAGCAATCGCTCTAGCAATGGCCAAACGTTGTTTTTGACCACCTGAGAAGTTGTTTCCACCTTGAGCCACATGACCTTCATACGTATCGGTTGTTTTTTCAACAAAATCAGTCCCTTTGGCTACATTGATTGCATGCTTAACAGCCTCTTTTGAGATAGAACCTTTACCATTGTCTCCAAATGCCACATTCGATGTAATTGTGCCGCTGAACAAGACAGATTTTTGCGGAACATATCCGATTTTATTGCGTAAAGCTTCTTGCGTATACTCTTTAACGTTTACGCCATCCACCAAAATTTCTCCTTCTGTTGAATCATAAAAACGAGGTATAAGATTCAAAATCGTACTCTTTCCGCTACCTGTTGATCCAATAAAGGCAACTGTATCTCCTTTATGCGCTACAAAGTTGATATCTTTAATTACATATTCAGAAGCATCAGGGTATTTAAAACTTACCCCGCGGAATTCAACTTCACCTTCTAAATGCGCTTTTCCTTCTGTAACTGTTCCATCATTGATTGATGAAGCGGTAGTCAATACTTCATTGATCCGGTTAGCAGAAACTTGCGCTCTTGGTAAAAGAATAAAAATAAAAGTCAACATCACAAATGACATGACTACTTGAATCGCATAAGATGAAAAGACGACCATATCACTAAAAATTGTGATGCGCGCCATCATATCCAGCGTATCATTAATCAAATACGCACCAATCCAATAAATTGCCAAACTTAATCCATTCATTGCAGCTGTCATACTTGGTGCCATTAAAGCCATTGTACGAGTCGTAAATAAGTAATTTTTATTCAAGGCCGTATTCGCTGTCTCAAATTTACTTTCTTCATGGTCTTCAGCATTATAGGCACGGACAACACGAATACCCGTCAAGTTTTCACGCGTTACTGCTGTCAAATTATCCGTTAATGTTTGGATACGTTTGAAGCGTGGAAGAGCCAACGCAATTACAACTCCAATAACAGCTAGCAAAGCCACTACTGTAATTCCTGTTGCAGCTGTCCATTGCCAGTTTTTATTGGAAATCTTAGTGAGTGCCCAAATAGCCATAATAGGAGCTTTGAACAGAATTTGCATTCCCATTGCAATAAACATTTGAACTTGGGTGATATCGTTTGTTGAACGAGTAATTAAGCTGGAAGTTGAAAATCCATTAATTTCTTCCATTGAAAAACCTTCTACTTGATCAAACAATCTTTCTCTTAAATTTTTTGCAAAAGAAGCAGCTAGTCTAGTGGCAAAAAAGCTCACAATAATAGCAGCGATCAAACTTCCTAGGGCACATAACATCATGTAGCCACCTGTTTGGATAATATCGCTGGTTTCACTACCTGGTGTTTGAACCATAACAGTGATTTCAGACATATAATCTGGTAATTTCAAATCCAAAAAGACTTGACCAACAATAAACAGGAAAATCATAAAGACGATTCCCCAATCTTTAGCTTTTAAGTATTTTAACAACTGTATCATATATAAACTCCCTTACTTCTTATTCAATATCCTCGATATTTTTTTTTATTTTATTCAATGTATTAAAAAAAGCTTCTATTTCTTCTTCAGTTAAACCAGAACGTACTTGGCTTTCAACATCATGAATACATTTTACAGCTTTTTCTGAAAATATAATCCCAGCTGGAGTGATCACCAATTTTTTTAGACGAGCATCATAGTTAACAGGAACCCGATGAATCAGTCCCTTTTTTTCTAACGTATTCAAGATACCTGTCGCAGTAGAACGTCGAATTTTCAGCAACTCTTCTATATCTTTTTGGAAAATGTCTTCTTCCTTGTTATTGTATATATAACCAACAATCCTAGATTGCATCATATTACTGTTATCATCTAAAATAGCTGACATCCTCGCAGCCATTAGCCATTTGACTTGATGACTGGTAGCTTGCAGTGAGAAACTAACGAAATTTTGAAATTCTCTCACTTTCCTCCCCCCTCCACTAAATTCATTTATATTCCCTTTAATCATCAAAAATAGTTCATTTTATCTAGTTAGGTTCCGAACTGTTAGGTTCCGAACTGTTAGGTTCCGAACTGTTAGGTCACTAACAAATATTATGCACCTTTTTATTTCCTGATGCAAGTCTTTTTTCATATAAATAACCCAACAAATCAATGATTCCCCTTCCATTCCTTTAAATACAAGAAAATCTTTTTTACTATCATGGGCTAGACTATATGCGCACAAATGACACTAGAACAACAAATGATTTTTACCAGCCTAAATAAAAAAGAATATTACGCTTTCTTAAAGGAGCGAAAGCGTGACATTCTTTTTTATTGGTAAACTGTTGCTTTTGCCTTTTCTTATTGTCAACATCTAAGATTAGCGCAGATCTGAAATTCAGAGCAACAGCAAGATACAAGATGCAGGGTCTTTACCTGACTTGTCGGAAATATTCTGGTGCTCATAAGTCAGGTAAAAGAGAGAAACCTGACTTATACTCTAAATTTTCACCTCCACAAGTCAGGTAACGAAGAGTTACCTGACTTGTCGTACTGATTTTGAGTTCCATAAGTAAGGCAACAGATTACACAGACCTTAGTAAGTATGAGTGGAGGCTTAGATGACAGCAGGGTTGCCAAATAAATAGAAAAAAATACACTCCCACTATTGAATCAAATCATTCATAGTTTCGGGAGTGTACATTTTCGAGAAGCTTTTTGTATTAGTATATTTCAGTTAGTAGGATTTTTTCCCTATTAGCGAGAACGAATGCTCAAGTCTAAATCAAAAGCCGCTATCATTTCAGCAGAAGCCTCTTCCACGGGAACTTTTTGAACAAAATCAGCTACCGTTAATAATCGAGCTACACCATCTTCATCACACGTAATCAATGTGAGCGTTGTTTCACCTGAAACATCATTCAACACACTGACTTCAGTCGCTTCAATCATACGTTGTTCTGCTACTTCGTATTCATAGATGAAACTAAGATCGGTCAAATATACCGCGTCTCCTAACTCCACTCTATATAACGGCTTAAACAGTAGATCAGAACGCTCCATATAGTGTCCTGCTAAAGCATAGTTTCCTTCACCCATGACTTGCTCCTCTTTCATCGTCCCCGCTGTCAAAGCTAAGGTGTAGGAAGAAGTTCCTTTTCCAATAGGCAAATTGAGTCCTACACTAGGTATACTAATCCCGCCAAGGACATTGATTTGGTCGCTATTGAATTGGGCTAGAGCTGCTGTTTCTAAATCCAGCATTTGGACCTCATCAAACTCAAAATCTGCATCTTTTTGATAATTTTCTTCTATAGTACTAGCATCGATCGAGTCAACCGTTAATGATTGCGAACCATTAGAGATCATCCAATTCTTAATAGGGCCGCTAAATATCAACAATAGTCCGACAATTAGTAAAATAATCCATACTCCATTGAGCCACTGCTTCTTATTTTTTTTCTTCTCTGTCCTCTTTTTCATATTCACGCTCACTTACTTTCACTTCTGCCATAAAATAACAATTTGGAGACAAAACAAGGTGGTTTAATTCCTGAGTTTTGCCTCCTGATTGTATTTGCATTAAGTTATCATACTATCTACTGACTTTATTTCTTTTTGTTCAACCCTTTTTTCTTTTTCAATGCTAGCATTACTGCACCAAGAGAGGCCATTACAAATCCGCTGATCATAGTGAAGATGTTTTGAGATTCCCCTGTTTGTGGAAGTGTAGCTTGGTCTTGACCATCTCCACTGAAAGAACCATTGTCTCCACCTTGATTATTGCCATCAGATGGATCATTGATACCACCATTTGTATTATCTGAAGTATCATTATCATCTCTCGGATCCGTTCCGGCTTGCTCTTCTTCCTCATCGATTGCTCCATCATTGTCATCGTCTGGATCCGTTACATCTGGATCACCATCTTCATCTGTATCGCGTTGCACCACAAATGCGAACGTTTCAGACGATTCATTACCTGCTGCATCCGTTGCTGTGACTGTTACTTCAAATCCACGCTCTTCTTCTCCTGCAGCCCAATCTCCAATCGCGGGAGCCCCACTGATAAGCCCTGTTTCTTCATCAAATGAAACTCCTGAAGGCAAACCATCTACGACTACTGCACTTGGTTCATTAACTTCTACCAAAATATCTTCAATAGGTTGATTTTCTATAGCTGTCAGATCTTCAATAATTGAAATTACTGGAGCTACCATATCTACATCTTCTGGAACATCTGTCTCATCTTTTGGATCTGTTCCTGCTTCGATTTCTTCTTCATCAGTTGCTCCATCATTGTCGTCATCTGGATCCGTCACATCCGGATCTCCATCTCCATCCGTATCGCGTTGGACAGTGATCGTAAACGTATCTGCAGCTTCATTCCCCGCTGCATCTCTAGCAACAACTGTTGCTACAAAGTCACGCTCTTCCTCATCAGCTGCCCAGTCACTCACAACCGGAGTACCACTAATCACCATAGTTTCTGGGTCAAATGAAACTCCATCTGGCAAGTCAACAACTCCTACTGATTGTATAGGTGCTGCAAATGGTTGAATCAAACTGAAGGCCTGTAATTCTGAGACTACAGATGGTGTTTCTTCTTCACCTGGATTTTCTACGACGACTTCGATGTCTTCAATTGGTAAACCTTCCACAACTGTTTGATCTTCGACTTCTACAATAATTGGAGCAGTCATGTCACTGACTGTAATTGGTGTTACCTCAGAAGTGTTGCCAGCTTCATCAACTACCACTACTTCTAATACTTCTCCGCCCGTTAAATCTAGGTCTTCAGGTAATACTACTACAAAATTACCATTCTCATCTGTTATACCAGTCACTGTATCTCCATTTGGTAAAGTAACAATGACTTCTGAATTTGGTTCTGCCGATCCTGCTACTTCAGTATCTTCACTAGTTACACCTTCAATAACTGGTGCATCTGGTGCAATAACATCTGGGAAGTCTGTTTCATCTTTTGGATCTGTTCCATTTTCGATTTCTTCCTCATCAGTAAATCCGTCTCCATCATCATCTTCATCTTCACTGTCTGGAATCCCATCGCGATCTGTGTCACGTTGGATCGTAATGGCAAACTCTTCAGCTTCTGACTCGTTTCCAGAATGATCCATAGCGGCAACACTAACATCGACTGTCCGTTCTTCTTCATCTGCTTCCCAATCTTCAATTACAGGAGCTCCAAAAATTCTATCCGTTTCTGCATCAAAGTCTAAACCTGCTGGTAAGCCATCTACTGTGACTACACTAGTTTCATCATCCGTTTCTACCCCAATGTCTTCAATATCCAGCCCTTCTATAACTGTAATATCATCAATTGCTGTAACAATTGGTGCTGTGGTATCTGGATCAATATCTTCCGGGAAATCTGTTTCATCTTTTGGTTCTGTTCCTGCATCTTCTTCGTCGCCGTCACTTACACCATCATTGTCATCGTCTGTATCTTCTATATCAGGAATCCCGTCTCCATCGGTATCACGTTGAATGGTTAAGACAAACTCCTCAGTGCCTGCATTATCTGCTGGATCGATTGCTGTAACGGTAACTGTAAATGGACGTTCCTCTTCTTCTGTACCCCACTCTTCAATGACTGGTGTGCCTGTGATTAACCCACTCGCTTCATCATAACTCAAGCCTGATGGCAAGCCAGCTGTTGTAACTTCACTCTCTTCGTTAACTTCCACTACAATATCTGTGATAGGTTGTTTTTCTAAGGCACTTAAATCTTCAATTTCTGAAATAACTGGAAGAGATAAATCTTCTACCGTTACTTCCACAGCATCGGAAGCATTCCCAGCTTCATCTGTCGCAATCACTGTCAGAATATCGCCTACTTCTAGTTCTGTACCTTCTGGCAGTGTTACTACAAAGTTACCATCCTCATCAGTTGTTCCTGTAACTTCTTCACCATCAGGCAAGGTAACAGTGACAGCTGATCCTGGTTCGGTTTCTCCAGTAATTTCTGTCACATCATCACCTACTGGATCAATTATTGGTGCTGCGGGTGCTGTGGCATCTGTGACTGTAACTGCCGTTGGGTCGGAATCATTATCTGCAACGTCAGTCGCTACTAATAGAAGTTCTTCGCCACCTACCAAATCTACCTCTTCTGGTATAGCTACGGTAAATGCTCCTCCTGCGTTTGTCACTCCTTCTGATGTTTCCCCAGTTGGGAACGTAACTGTTATCGTTGAATTCGGTTCTGCTGTTCCAGTGATTACGGTATCTTCACTGGTTACTTCATTTACGTCCGGAGTTGCTGGTGGTGTTTCATCTAAAAGGTCTACTACTACGGTTGTTGCTGGATCAGATCCATTACCTGCTGCGTCTGCCGCTACAACAGTTATTGTCTCATTACCCATTAAATCCACATCTTCTGGAATGAAAGCAGAATACACACCTTCTGCATTCGTCGTTCCCACTATCTTCTGACCGTTTGGTAAAGTCACTGTGATATTCGAATTAGGTTCTGCTGTCCCTGTAATTACTGTCGAATCTGTGGTCACTCGGTCAATAGTTGGTGTTTCTGGTGCAGTTGTATCTACTACGTTAACAGTTGCTGGATCTGACGGATTTCCCGCTTCGTCTGTTGCTATAACAGTCAATGTTTCCCCACCAACTAAATCCACGCCTTCTGGAATTGGGGCAGAAAATGCGCCTTCCTCATTTGTAGTGCCTATCGTTGTTACACCGCCTGGCAAATTCACTGTAACTGTCGAACCTGGTTCTGCTGTCCCGGTGACTTCTGTTGCTTCACTGGTTACTTCGTTTACAATTGGCACTTCGGGTGCGGTCGTATCTGCTGGAAATGCAACTTGGGTTACACCATCTAGATCGCTTAATAACTCAGCATCAATCACATTAGTACCCGCGTTAATCGCTGAACCGGAAATAGAAACTAAGCCAGTAGCATCAGTATCTCGTTCTACTGCAACATCTACTGAGACAGTAGTTCTACCTATAACTTGTGCAGAAACTAAGCCACTAGTTAAGTTTGTTGTACCATCTGCTATATTATTAACTAGATCTAACACTGGCTGTAACAAAGCTTGAACTGGAGCTAACGGAACGCTTATTGTTCCACTCAACAACTCAATGTCTAAATTCTCAATAGCATCTGCTACATCTTGCAGTAAGGGTTCTACAACATCATTAACCGCTGAATTTAAATGATTTCCTAGACCTTCAGAAAAATCGACAGTAACAATTCCATCCTCCGTATTCACAACAGCAGGAGCAGTGGCATTGTACTCAAGAATATTAAAAACCGTACTATCTAAATTATTTAATGCAGCTAAAGCTCCCTCAAGTTCATCTAGTCCTTGAACATCTATTAGAGGCGAAGTAAGGGGATTACTTAATATGACATCTACTGCAGATACTAAATCACCAACAACTGAATTTAAGTTGCCAGTTATCCCGTCTAAAGCATTTCCTAGTCCTGGAATAGAAGAAGCATTAATAGGCAATAGTTCTACGTTAACTTGTGCGGTTGGATTGTTTTCTATTAAATCTCCTGCTAATTCTGGTGCGTGAAACACCGCTACTGTTTGTGGATTAACTAACTCAACATCTGCTAATCCAGTTCCTGTTAACGATAAATTCAAATTATAAGGACCAGTTCCTTCTAGATTTCCTAGACTCCCACTAACAGCCACATCTCTTAACAACCCAACTTCCGCCAAAGTCGCAGCTGAAGCTGTATCTTCTGCAAATCCTATCAACTGTCCATTTTGAATAACAGGAACGAATGGCTGGAAAACTAGCGCAGACGCTACTGCTGAAGATGCAACCATTCTTTTAATTTTTTGTCTATGTATCTTTCTATTATTGTCCATTTTCTTTCTGTAATCGTACGACTTTCTTCTCATATTCTTATTCCTTCTATTTTTTCACCTATAGCGACCAGTTTTTGCCCCAAACAACAACCTGCAAACTTAGGCGGTAATCATTCAAGAAAATTGAATATAAAAAAAACCGCTTTCTAAATAAAAAGTAACACAAGTGTTTTTTTCCAAAACAAAAATGCTCACAGGAAAAAGCATAAAGGAGAAATAGTCTTTTAAAATAAAAAAATCACAATAAACATAACGAATATTATAAAAATAGTTAATTTTTTCAGAGAGCTCATTCAGTTCAATGTTTTCAATATTTTTACATACATTTTTTGGACCAGAAAAAACAAACAGTTAAAGTAACAAATAGTAAGTGCATTTTTTATTTTTCACTAACGATTGATTTCCAACAAAAGACAACATTGTACTTAATAACTATTGTACAAAAAGTTCTAATAGGAATTTTCTTTTTCTTCCTGTAAGATGACTCTAAAAGGTTTTTATTACTGGAAAAAGGAGTTGAAATATTAGTGGGTGCTGTACTTACGCAAGCAATCAGTTTCTTAAGTGTGATTTTAGTTGCTTATCTTTTTAAAACAAAAGGATTGTTAGAAGAAAAAGATGGGCACACAATTTCTAAAATTATTTTAAATTTAACATTGCCAGCCACTATTATATTAGGTTTTAACGGGGTGCAAATAACCAGCACCTTGATAATGATGATTGCTTTAGGGTTATTAACAAATATAGGGCTGGTTACTATTGGAGGATTGATTTGGCGAAAAAGACAAACAGCAGATCAGGCCTTGATGATGTTTAGTCAGGCTGGTTATAATATCGGAAATTTCACGATCCCTTTTGTACAAGGGTTCTTTCCCGAAGCTATTCCGTTTATCGGCAGTTTTGATTCTGGGAATGCTTTAATGCTGTTTGGCGGGACTCCCTTGTTGGCAGATAAAATGTTGGGGCAACATCGCGGAAAAAGAGGTCCTAAAGAAGTTATTTTCCGTCTTTTCCGCTCTCCTTCTTTTTCGACTTATATCATTATGATTCTATTAGCACTGATCAACTTCACCATTCCTGAAAATGTCCTCTCAGTTATTGATCTTTTTGCCAGCGGAAATGCTTTCTTGTCGATGTTTATGATTGGGCTCTATTTGGATTTTAATATTCCTCGGATAGATTTGAGAAAAGTGATTCAATTGCTGTTTACCCGCTATACTTTAGGGATTTTACTAGCGTTAGTCTTTTACTTTGTGTTGCCGTTACCAGACATTGTTCGGTTATCTTTAGTTTTATTGGCACTAGCACCAATCGGGACTGTTTCCACCATCAACATGGTCGTTTACGGTAATAAACCCTCTCTTTCTGGTTTTTTATCTTCCAGTAGTATCTTGATTTCGTTGATTCTTATGACAGGAGCTTTGGCTTTGATATTGTAAATTAACTTACAGCACATAAAAACAGGCACCCGACAGTTTGTTTAACTGCTGGGTGCCTGTTGCATATTTATTTTTATTTTTATTTAAATTCTACTGCTTTTACTTCTACTTCAATATTATTTTGAACGGCTTTTGAGTAAGGACAAAATGCATGAGCTTTTTCAGCTAACTCTTTTGTTTCTTCAAGACTCTTTCCTTCAATCGCCACTTCCATGACAACAGACAATTTAAAACCATTATCTGTTGGGTCGCTGTTTAACGTAACCTCTGTGGCTACTTCCGATTTAGCTTCAACGTTTGCTTCTTTCATTTTAACTTCTAATGCGGAATGGAAACATGCGCTGTATCCTAAAGCAAATAATTGTTCTGGATTGCTGCCTTGGCCTGGTCCACCCATTTTTTTCGGTGTAGACACTTTAACTGAGAAAGATCCATCTGGTAAGTGACTTTCTCCTTCACGTCCACCTGTGTTGATTGCCTTTGCTTGGTACATTACTTTTGATTCAGTCATTATTTATTCCTCCTAATGTTTTAGTCAAAGCATTGATGCGTTCCAATAAATCAAAGTACTCTTTTTCTTCCAAATTCAGAAGATCTAAACAGTCGGAAACCTTATTTGTTAACTCATCTTTTATCTCACGTGCTTTATCTGTCAAGGAGACCATTACTTTTCTTTCGTCTTCCGGATTACGATTTCGAGTAATGTAACCAGCTGCTTCCATTCGTTTGAGCATCGGTGTTAAAGTACCACTGTCCAATCCCAACCGTAATCCTAAGTCTTGAACACTTTGGTTTGATTCTTCCCAAAGCGCAAGTAAGGCTACATATTGAGGATATGTAAGAAAATAAGGATCTAAAACCGGACGATAAAACTTGGTAAACTGTTTTGATAAAGCATAAGTTGAAAAACAAAGCTGCTCTTCCAATAAAAAATGATTTCCTTCCATGTTCTTTTCCTCCTAATTCGGTTGTGCACAATTATATTGTACACAACTTATTTTATAAAAACAAGTTTTTTCTTATCTATTTGTAAAAGGACGTTTAAAGTAGCTCAATGTATTGCACTATGGCGGCTGTAAATTATTTGACGTTGGTAAATGAAAATTCGCTAGCGTTATTTCAGCTCATTTTATATTGGTCATTTTTACACGACCGATACGATCAGCAAGATTTCTTGCTCCAACCATAAACATACCTGAGAACAATGGTGTTATACTAACTGAAATAATCAATACACCAGCTGAAATGGCTAAATCATTTTGAACGTCTGGTCAAATATTTAACATCGTTTGTGTGAACAACCAAAAGGTCAAAATGCCCCTTACAATACCTGCGATTAATTTATTATCACCTTTAAACTCTTGTTCCATCATACATGTTACTTCCCTATCAAATAATCGACTACAATAGATCCCATTGCTTTTGCTGAGATCATGAGTGATTTTTCATCAATATCAAATTTTGGATTGTGGTGAGGATATGCTTTTCCATTTTCAGGAGTTGCTCCAACGTAGAAGAACATACTTGGACGTTCTTTCGCATAGTAAGCAAAATCTTCTGAAGGTGGCTGTGGTTCACACATTTCTACACCTGTTAGTTCAGGAATATCTGTGTTATTCAACACCTTGATACCAAATTCTGTCGTTTCAGGATCATTGTACAAAACTGGGCAGTCGTTTTTGTAATCTAGATCATATGTTACACCGAACATAGTGCTGATTCCATTTAACTTCGCACGAATCTCTCTTTCAATAGTCTCTTGTGCTTCATCAGATATAGAACGAACGTCGCCTTCAAGAATTACTTTATCTTTGATAACATTGGATGAACCTTTGCCATCAAAGTTTCCGATAGTGATCGAACCCACATCAAATGGACTCAATGCACGACTGACTATGGTTTGCAAAGCAACTACAAAGTGGCTTGCTGCAACAATAGCGTCTTTTGTTTTATGAGGCGAAGAGCCATGTCCTCCAACTCCATTGATGGTTATTTTAAAGTAAGAACATCCAGTTTGAACGTTACCAGGTCGGTAGAAAATTTTGCCTGTTTCCATTTCAGACATGACATGGATACCAAATACATTATCCACTCCATCCAATGCTCCATCTGCAATCATACTGACAGCTCCACCTAGCGGCACTTCTTCTGCGTGTTGGTGAAGAATAACGACTTTACCTTCTAGTTTGTCTTTCATTTCGATCAATGTTTCTCCAAGGATCATCATGTAAGCTGTATGTCCATCATGACCGCAAGCATGCATCACACCAGGATTTTGTGAAGCAAATGGTAAGTTTGTCTCTTCAGTAATTGGAAGTGCATCAAAATCCGCACGAATACCGATCGTTTTACCAGGTTTCCCACTATCAACGGTTACAACGATTCCATTCCCGCCGACATTTGTACGAATGACGCAATCTTTACCTTGATAAAAATCTTGAATGTATTTAGCCGTCTTATCTTCTTTAAAAGATAGTTCTGGATGAGCATGTAAATAACGACGAATTCCGAACATACGGTCTTTTTTCTCATCTAAGCGTTGCATCAATTCTGTTTTTACGGATTGTTCTGCCATAATTCATTACCTCCTGTTTTTTTACTTATGTGTTAGTTACATTTTATTGCTGTGAAGGACTTGTTCGCTTCAACAGTACCCATTATAGGACTTTTGCAATTTATTACTATGCTTCTTCTTATCATTTTCGAATTAGTTTTTTACCTCTGTCTTAGGGATAAGCGATTGAATGTAAAAAATAAAGGTCATAATTTTTACATCCCTTCTTTTTACTCAATAACTTTCCGCATTTCTACAAAATGAATGGCGTTTCTAGATAGTTAAGCTGAAAATGATCACTCATCCTCGATGTATTCGTCTACCATTTCAATTGCCGGACGAGACAAATGCAGAATGTAATCAATAATCTCATTATCAATGCCATAATAACTACTCAGTTTTCTCCAATTTCTATATAATCCGCCATTTTCATTATCAAAGCGGAACATACGAATTTGGTAATTTCCTTTGTGCAAACCGGTTAAGTGAAAATGCAGTTCTTTATTACGGGACTATACAAATAATTAATCTGTAGAATATTGCGGGTTAAAGCGGCGCTCATTAAATAGAATGATTTGGTACGCATCTTCGTTTTCTGTCATTTGCTTAAAGTAACGTGATAAATAAGAAATTGAGAGAAATTTTTCCTCTGCTACATCCGACAATGTCAACGAATCGCGGTAGCGTTCTTCAATCTTTTGAATGATACGAGTGACTCTCTCATCACCGGCTTCCGTTCCGCTCCATTCGGCGATACCTTTTCTGAAGAAACGAGTCATGATCAGCATGATCTGATATATATTGCTTTGCAAAACTAAATCACTGTTTTCCTCATCACGGTAAATTTCAATAATCATTTCGGATAAGACATGGTATAGTTGCCGACTCGTTCTGTCTCTCCCGCTATTGTGCTCGTCAGAAAAAAACTGGAATGCACTTTGAAAATATTTTTTGTAATACAACGCAAAAAAGTGACTTGTAATACTTAGTGTAATCAACATACAGTCTTCATCGCCCGTCACAACCTAACGTTTATTCCGATTGACGAATACCGTATCTCCTGATGTTATCCTTACTTTATTTCCTTCATAAGATACTTCTGCAGTACCTTTCACTGCAAATAAAATTTTGGTTTCAAAAAACTGTTGCGGAGAAGAATAGTGTACGTTCTCCATGACAATTGTAAAATCTTCGGTTTGTTTACGTTCTATGTTGACCGATACTTTCTTTTTTCATCTGATTTTTTATCTAAATGGTTTATTACACCTCTACTCTCTACTCTACCAGTTTCCTTCCCTTATTTGCAGATAAAAGTCTTCTTTTAGTCACAAGCACCGCTGACAAAATCAATTGCACGATGGCAAACCCGAAAGTAATGAGATGCACAGGCTCTATAATTTGTAACATGATGACTTGTACCACCAACCATATAACCAGCACACCGCCAAAAAATCCGCTGATGTAACCTTGGTAACGCGAACGAAAGAAAAAGAAAGTTGCGCTGAATAGTTGACCCAAACCAATTGCCACCAATAATAAAATTCCTGGAACAAAGAAATTATCAAATGGCGAGTTAGCCAACAGGTCTGTTGAGATGCCAAATGGACTTTCCGGAATTGAAACAGCTGTCCAACCACCCAATACAGCAAAAATCCCGACAACTATATGGGTAAAAAACAATAACAATTTGACAACTTTCATTTCTTTGACCTCCTTACTTTTCACCAACGTGTCGTTAACAGAGTTCGGCTTTAAATCAGAGTGCATTGAACAATTTTCTACTTGCTTTACATCTCAAATAGTAGTCTTTTTCTTTGTACTGTCAATTGATATGAATAAAAATCAAATACTTTATCTTATACCGTTGGCAAAGAACTTTTTTCAACTTAGTTGTGTTCTTTAAATACCTGATAATAAAACTATTGAAAGATAAATCTGACTTGCAAGAAGAAAAATAAACCTCACAAGTCAGATAAATCGACTTTATCTGACTTGTGAGGTCTAAAATAAGATCGATAAGTCAGGTAAATGGATTTAACCTTACCTGTGAGGCCTAAAATAAGATTGGCAGGTTAGATAAATATTTGCTGCTCGTCTTTTATTCATTATATGAAGTAAAAAAGTAGTCTATATTGAAATATTTCTAAATAAAGTGGTTTTTTTTAATAGAATCTCACTAAATACTATCTACTTTTCCTTTACGCTCGAAACATAAATGATAAATAAATGAGATTAAAGTGTTGACTCTTTCATTTTTCAATGTTATTCTTTCATCACCAACTTATGAGAGGAACATCGTCCATGAAACCAATGTTCAGCCAAGCAGCTATTATTATTAAGAAGAGGATTTAGACACTGTAAGAGAGTTTTTTTACAGTCGTTTAAGTCCTCTTCATGCTACTTAGCTGAATGGGACTTAGGCCACCCATTCATTTTAATTGAATGGGTGGCCTTTTTATTTTCTCGAAAGGAGTGAGCACTATGGAAAGTGACATTGATATTTTAACTTATCGAAAAAAACCACCAGATAACATACCCTAGGAGGAATTCATATGAAGTTCTTTAACACATTCAATCATCTTTACAATAAATATTTGGCTTTAATCGTTGTTGCTGTGGCCGCACTAGCGTTATTCTTACCGCACTCTTTTTTATGGGCCAGTTCTTATACGACATTATTTTTGCAAATCGTCATGTTTACCATGGGATTAACAATGAAACCAGCTGATTTCGCAGCAGTTTTTAAAAAACCATGGATGATGCTGCTGGTTACTTTTTTGCAATTCACCTTTATGCCGCTGTCCGCTTATTTATTGGCTAAATTTTTCCAGCTTCCGGCTGAAATGGCATTAGGGCTGATTTTATTGGGGTGTGTGCCTGGGGGAACCTCTTCTAACGTGATTACTTATTTAGCAAAAGGTGATGTACCGTTGTCTGTAGCTGCTACTTCTGTATCTACTCTCTTAGCTCCTTTACTTACCCCCTTGTTCTTATCTTTCTATGGCGGAGCATATTTAGAAATCAGCTTTTGGACTATGTTTTTATCCATCATCCAAGTCGTTCTAGTCCCTATCATTGCCGGATTGGTGCTCAGCTACTTCTTCGCCCAGCACGTCGCTAAAGTAGAAACCGCCTTACCTTCCTTATCTGCTACCGCTGTTTTAGTCGTCTTAGGCGGAACCGTTTCGGTCAATTCAGAAACCTTATTAGGAACCGGGATGATTATGTTCTTGATTGTTTGGTTGCACAATTTATCTGGCTACGCTATTGGTTATGCTGTTTCAAAATTATTCAAATTCAATCGCCCTGCTACGAGAGCGGTCGCCGTTGAAGTTGGGTTGCAAAATACTGGTCTTGCTGGGAGTTTAGGTTTAGCTCACTTTAGTCCTGCTGCCGCTTTAGCTGGTGCAGCAGGAACCATTGTCCATACCTTATTTGGGACTTTATATGCCTCATTTATGAGCCATAAAGATCAAGCAGAAACACACACTGAAGAACCAGTTGCAACAATCGTTGCGGAATCTTAAAAAATAGAAAGAAGGAATGTTACATGCGTTTGAGTCAAGTTGTTCGTCCAGGCCCAGGTCAATTTTTGAGTGAATCAGGAGCTTTAAAGTATTTAGACGGGAAGCTGACGGCTTTTCAAAAGCCCGTTGTGATTACGGGAGAGTTGTCTTATGCAGCTTTTCAAAAGCACTATCCTGGTTCGCTGGATTTGCCGGTATATCGCTACGACGGCACAGCTTCCCATGAAGATATGGAACGTCTGTCCAAATTAATCCAAGGAACGGATTGTGTAGTCGGAATCGGCGGCGGCCGAGCATTGGATACCGCAAAAGGCACAGCTGAACTGCTGCAGGTCGAATACATGACCATTCCGACAGTCTTAGGAACTTGTGCAGCTTATACCCCGCTTTCCGCTGTGTATCATCCGGATCATTCTTTTAATGTGGTCGATTATTATGAAAAAGCCGCTTTGCTTTGTTTGATGGACCTAGATTTGCTGATCGAATCGCCTCAAAAATACTTCATGGGCGGAATTGGAGATACATTGGCAAAATGGTACGAAGCAGAAGGCATCACTCGTCACGTCGAAGGAGATCTGCCAGCAATGGTGGAAGTTGGGCTGAAAACCGCTAAAGTGACACAAGAACTGTTGCTTGCCGACAGTCAAGAAGCTTTAGCCAGCATGGAACACGGTGAAGTGACCGCTGCGTTTAAGCGTGTTGCCGAAGCTGTTGTAGCTATTGCCGGAACAGTCGGCGGATTTGCTGGAGAATACGGCCGCATGGCGGGGGCTCATGCAGTTCATAACGGAATGTCTCTGGTTCCCGAAACTCATGCTTACGAACACGGGGTCAAGGTAGCTTATGGAGTACTGGTGCAATTATGGGCTTCCGGAGATGCAGAAGAAGCTCTGAGATTACTGCCTTTCTATAAAGAAAACCACTTCCCTCACCGTTTAGCTGACTTCGGAGTGGAAGACTATTTATTGGAGAAAGCAGAAAGAATCGCCGAATTTGCGGCTTCAGATGCTAAAACCTTTAACTTGGCTGTTCCAGATGTTACGAAAGAAATGGTGTTTAATGCGATGAGAGCTGTGGAAGAACTTTCTGGGACGGTGACTGTTTAAAACTAAATGATGCTTTTGATGTTCATGAGTTAAAATTCATGAACATCTTTTTTTGTGCAGAAAAATAAAACAGATAAAAAATGCGTACAGTTATAGAGAAAGACAAAATTTGAGGTGATAATATGGGACAAGATTATTGGATATTAAATGCAGACAAAAAATTGATGCTCGATCCGCTTCAATATGATGCAGGAGGAAAAATATTTGAACACTGTTTTATGGGAAAAAGTTATTTGTATGAATTGCTCCATTTACTAGCAAATGAGTGGAAAGGGGATTGCGTATTTAATAGTGGGGATTATGCGACCGATTTCCCTGAAAAATACAATCATAGATATCAACGCTATAACGATAGTATACTCAACTATAAAGATGAATGCGATGGCAGTTTTAGAGTACTGACTAAAGATTCTGCTAAACAATTACCTGCTAGGTGGGAGACCTTCATTCAGCAGTATGTATTTGTTAATTATGATCAAAATATTTATTGTACCATCGACTGTTGTCCTGCTACTCCTACAAGGCAGATTTGCCCGGTTCCGCTCTTACTATCCAATAGTGACACTATTTCAGGTGGCGATTATGCTTCTTTTAGCGACTGTGACCAAGTTGGGAGCTGGCGATATAACCATGTGGGAGTAGAATTCAAACATTGGGAGAATCTATCTTTTATGACACAAGTGGACTATAAATTCACTTACTGGTCTTAATAGAACATATTGAAGGCCGTCCTCTTTACTCCTGTATTGCTTTGTAATACAGTAAAAAAAAAGAGGTGTTTTCGATGGCAATGATCACTATCCGTGTAAAAGATGAAGAAAAAGAATGGTTGGAATACATGGCAGAGTTTTATGGAATAACCTTATCTGATTTAATGAAAAAATACTCTATGGAACTATTAGAAGATGAATACGACAAGCAGATTGCCGAAATTTCCCGCAAAAGATGGATAGAATCCGGTAGAGAAACAGTTTCGATGTCTGAGATTTTAGATGAATTTGGAGAACTCTGATGCCGTATAAACTGCTTTTTACAAAAAATGTCCAAAAACAACTCAGAAAAATGGATCAGTTTCAATCTTGTCTCATCACGAGTTGGCTATATCAACACATCGATGGAATAGATGATCCGAGAAAGCTAGGTAAAGGACTGACCGCCAATCGCTCTGGTTATTGGCGTTATCGAATTGGTAACTATAGAGTACTTTTAGACATCCAAGATGACAAAATGATTGTGTCGGCTATTCAAGTAGATCATCACAAAAATATTTACCATAAATAGCACAAAGCATTCTTTAAAATTTTGAGAAAATGTAATAAACAGCCTCGCACCAAAGATCACTTCTTCAATACGAGGCTGTTTTAGTTTTCCTTCTTAATGCCTTCTTGAATAAACCACTCCATTGCTTGCGGGTCGTGACCGGTAATGAATTTGAAGTCTTCCGTGACGGTATCCAACAAGCCCATTCCGCCTGCTTTGTACATCGAAGCCAACTCTCTTCCCATGCCATCTTCATTGTACATTTCCGCAAATTCTTTCAAGGAAACTGGCTCATAACCGATTTTTTCTCCCGTCACCTCACTCAACACCTGACTTAATGCCACCATATCGTAGTTACGCGATTGAGTCAGCAAGTAACTTGCCCGTTATTCCGCAAATGAGTGTTTAGAGCTACTTTAGCAATCGCTTCGGCACTGTCTTGTATGGTAATAAAGGACAACGCTTGGTCTTTCACCGGATAAATAATATTTTCACGTTCAATCAATTCCGACAAATAAGGTACCAATGGATCTGCATACAAAGCATTTTTTACAACAGCATACTGGATGTCTAATCCCGCCAAGCGTCTCGGTGCGTACGCATAGTAAGACGACATTTGAAACGGATTGTTTTCTTGATCCGCGATGAAGCCGACAAAAACGATATTTTTGATACCGCTCTCTTCCACTGCTTGCAACGTATTTTCAAATTCCGTAATGCGCTGCAGCACATTATAAGTTTTACTCGGGATATAAACGAGCACATCCGTCTCTTTAATGGCCTTTACTATGGTTGCAGCATCTAAATACTCAATAGCGGTTACTTCAACCCCTTGTTTTTTGAGATTTTCCGCTTTTGTAAGGGTGTGAACCGCTGCTCGTACTTCATGAGGTGCCACTTGCTTCAACAGCTCTTCCACGACTCCGCTGCCTAAATGCCCGGTTGCACCTGTCACTGTATATTTCATTTGTTACTCCTCCTCTTTATGGCTTTTTTATTTTAATACAACCTTCTATTTTCATTAGAATTTACGACTCTCTCAAAAAAGTGACTTTCTTTTACAACTAGAAAGGCTGTACTTTTAATCCCTTTGAGTAGAAATCAGTTATTGATGGTTTTTTTAAAGGCATTTGGTTTATTTATACAGATGTCAACTAATGGTTGCTAAATGTAAACCAGCAGATGCGTTACTTTCCCGGGAAATATTGAGATAATGAAAGGACTAAGTTAAGGAGGGCAGGAAAAACTTATTTTTTTTAATCTTATTTATGAAGTCTTTTCTATCCATTATTCCGTTCTCATTTTGGCTATGCTAAATTTATAGGGTGCTACTTCATTCTGAGGCAGTTTACATTTAGGGAATCACTGTAAGACATCAAGTATAAGAAACGGTATATTTAACACGTTTTTTATGGTTATTTATGGTATATTATGTCTTGAGAAATAAAACACAATTAAGAGGAGTTATACATAATGAATGAGTATAAAACAAGAGCAGAATTGAAACAAGACGCTCGTGATATGTTAAGTGGAAGATGGAAAGACGCTGTATTGATGAACCTTATTCCCACTTTACTTATGATTGTTGCTATGGTAATTGTAGTAGTTGCCATTGTGATAGCCATTGAAACGATCGGTTATTCTCCCGAAATAGGGACATATTATGGTGATGATGGCGGAAGCGGCGGTGGAAGCAGTACTATCAGCGGCATTTTTACAACATTTATTTCTACCGGAATTACATTTGCTTTCTTAAATGTTTTTCGCGATGCTAGTTACAAGATTCGTCCATTAAAAGATGCATTCCAAGTATTTTCTAAAAAGTATTTTTTAGGAGTATTGCTGATTTATATTATTTCAAGTCTTTTTACTTTCCTATGGGCATTACTATTTATTATTCCTGGGATCATTAAATCATATGCTTACTCACAAGCTTACTTGATTTACAAAGACCACGTTGACCGTCCAGATTTGGAAAAAATCTCAGCATTGGATTGTATTACGGAGAGTAAGGAATTGATGCAAGGACACAAAGCGCGGTTCTTTCTTTTGGAACTAAGCTTTCTAGGTTGGATCTTACTTGGTGTTCTTACATTAGGCATTGGCTTTTTATGGATTTCTCCATACATGATCGCTACCAACGCAGCCTTTTACAACGATTTAGTTGGCAGTCCTTCTATTGAAGACAGTGAATGGGATGATGTTGAATGGGATGAATCGCTTAATTAAAAAAGACAATCCTTTAATTAATGAGTCCTGCTGTTATTAATCCGTTATAGAAAAGGCCTGTACTACGATTTTTCTATCGTAGCACAGGCCTTTAATTAACTTAGTATTTAAGAGTACTAAAAAGAGCAGACCTCTATTAGTAAGCGCTTACTAAATTATTTTATATTCATTATTAATTTCCTTTTGCATCTATCTAGTGCATTGACTACTCGTGCAACCTCACATTGAAGTTCTTGTGCTATCTCTTCTTTATCCATATTTTTCATGTATCTTAGAAAAACTTTGTATTCAAATTTTGATAAAGAATCATAGAAATAAGGAATATTCTCTTTTACTTCTAACGCTTGTTGAAAGTTCATTTCACCTGAAAAATTTTTTATGTAAGTCGGTGAAAAACCATTTTCTAACAAGCTGTCTAATGATTCTGAAACTTTTTCAATTCTTCTTTTTTTAGCCATGTCTTTGCGTAACAAGTTGATATAGTAATGCCGTAAATTTGATTTGAAAAAATTTCCAAAGGTGCAGAATCTATCTTTATCGTAGGCATGAATAGTCGTATTTAAAACAATTCTTGCTTCTTGATTAAAGTCCTCTTTTTCGTAACTCTTAATATAGAAATCATTGATTATAATTTGGACCATTCCTGCATGACGCTGAAATAAAGCTTCAAATGGACCATAGTCCCCTTCTTTTATGATAGAAATCAATTCTTCATTACTTAAATGTTTATATAAATCATCTGCTTCGTTCACTATTTTTCCTCCAGCTCTAGATCGTCTATTTTTATTTAGCTCATTTTTAGTCTGCTCTTTTTTGGGATTCTCAAAATCCTACTTTTTCTCTGCTAAATGATCTCGATATTTCTCTAACGTATCTAATTGATGGTGGTTCCATGGTGAATTTCGGCGGTAACTTTGACTATGTAAGGTTTTTGCATCATTTTCGATGGATTTTTTTGAGTGCTGCAAATCTTTGTACAGCTCGTTGGCAGATTTACGCAACGCACCTTTTTGAAAAATGATCCATTGTTCGGCTAGATCACTGGTCGCTACGGTGACTTGTGTAATGAGCAAATTTTCTTCACCAACTACCCGTTCAATGTAACTGTCAGCGGTTTCACCTTCCTTAGTAAATATAACACTTAGTTGATATTTTGCATAGCTTTTTTGGATTCCGGGAACAAATTGGGCATCGAAAACTATGCGTACTTCGATGTCCTCATATTTTGCATAATTGGATAGTTCATGTAGCAATAAATCTCTGGCTTCTTCCATCTCATCTTGGTTTTTCAATTTTTCCAACATTGGCCAAGCGCCTATCATATTGTATCCATCTACGATCAGAACTTCTTTCTTCATAGCCTCGACCTCCCTTCTTTTCCCTTTTAGTTTGTTTTACAGTTTATTGCGTCCTCGGTAAACTTCGTACATCAATAAACCAGCTGCGACACTTGCGTTTAAACTTTGCACATGACCAGTCATAGGAATGGTAATAGTCCCATCCATTTGTTCTTTCACGAGCCTTGAGACACCTTTGCCTTCATTTCCAATAACAAGTCCCACTGGCAATGTTGCATCCCATTTGCGGTAGTCTTGGCCTTCCATATCTGTGCCATAGAACCAAATACCGCGTTCTTTCAAGTCTTTGATGGTTTGTACCAGATTGGTCACACGAACGACTGGAACGTGCTCAATGGCGCCTGTTGAAGCTTTAGCAACGGTTGCCGTCAGTCCAACTGCACGGCGTTTAGGAATAATAATTCCGTGAGCTCCGCTGGCATCTGCCGTACGCATGATTGATCCCAAATTATGCGGATCTTCCACACCATCCAATAAAATAAAGAACGGGTCTTCATTCTTTATAGCCGCTGCTTCAAATAAATCATCAATCGTTGAGTAAGCAAAAGCTGCTGTTCCAACCACAACACCTTGATGGTTTTGTCCATCTACTAGTAAATCTAGTTTTGATTTTGGCACGATCGAAATTTGTACTTTGCGTTTTTTAGCTAGTCCATGGATTTCTTCCATTTTAGCGCCAGAAAGACCTTCTTGTAAAAAGACTTTATTGATATCTCGTTCTGATTTCAATACTTCGATCGCTGGGATTCTTCCCATGACAAAATCGCGATCCTCTTCATTCTCTACCGCTTCTACGGAATCAATTTGTTGCGGACGTTTGTGCTGAGGACGACGGTTAGTCGTTTTTTTTCTATCTCGATCTCTATTTGACGATCGTTTATCATTTCTTGGCATCGTTTGTCTCCTCCACCTTCTGGATACACCAGTTGATCAATTCTTCCATCCGTTCTTTTTCGCCTGACAAATGCAAGTACCCCATCAACGCTTCAAAACCTGTAGAAATACGGTAAGTTGTAATGTCTGCATTTTTAGCTGATGTATGGCTCTTGGCATTTCTGCCTCGCTTGAACATCGTTGTTTCTTCTTCAGAAAGTAATTCTGCCGACATCATCTCATGCATCAAAAAAGCTTGTGCTTTGGCGGACACGAAATGCGTCGCCATGCGATGCAATTGGTTGGGTCTCGTTTGCCCTTGATTCACTAAATAATCTCTGATATACGTTTCGTAAATGGCATCACCCACATAAGCTAATGCTAACCCGTTCAATAATGCCCAATTTTTTTCAGTCATGTTATCCTCTTCTCCATCTAGTACCTTGTGGTGTATCGTCTAAAATAATGCCTTCTGCTTTCAATAAATCACGAATCTCATCGCTTCGTTGGAAGTTTTTAGCCGCGCGAGCCTCATTGCGCTCGACGATCAATTGTTCCACTTTTTCATCCAACAATGTTTCTTCTTCAAAGGCAATTCCGAAGATCAGCATCAATTCACTCATCAATTTCTGCATCGCTTCTAGGACAGTTTTAGACACTTCTGCTTGTTCACTATAAATATTCATCGTTTTAGACAAATCGTAAACGACGGTTATCCCATTAGCGGCATTAAAGTCGTCATCCATCTCGCGGATAAACGTTTGCTTGAATTCATCCAATTGAGCGATTTGTTCAGCATCTGTTGCTACTGATTCTACAGCATCTTTCAAACGATAACCAACATTTTCGTAAGCATGACGCAATTTAGCTAAATTATTTTTCGCTTCATCAATCGTTGCCATACTATAACTGATTGGACGTCGATATTGAGTAGTAGCCATGAAAAAGCGCAAAATCTGCGGATCGACTTGTTTGACGATATCGTGTACCAACACAAAATTCCCAAGCGATTTGCTCATTTTCTCGTTATCCATCGTCACAAAACCATTGTGCATCCAATAGTTGGCAAATGGGTGCCCTGTTTTGGCTTCGCTTTGAGCGATTTCGTTTTCGTGATGCGGAAAAGCCAAGTCTTGACCGCCTGCATGGATATCGATCGTATCTCCAAGGTATTTAGTAGCCATGACCGAGCATTCAATATGCCAGCCTGGACGACCCTTTCCCCAAGGAGAGTCCCAATTGATTTCTTCCGCTTTGGCAGCCTTCCATAAAGCAAAATCTAACGGATCCTCTTTTTTGGTATTTTCTTCGTCATTTAGACGATTGCTTGCACCCACTTCTAAATCATCAATCGACATATCACTAAGTTTGCCATACTCTTTAAATTTACGCGTACGGAAATAGACATCACCGCTTGCTTCGTAGGCATACTCTTTTTCGACCAACGCGTTGATAAATTCAATGATATCAGGCATATTATCCATAACTCGAGGATTGCTTGTAGCTTTTTCAACGCCTAGAGCAGCGGTGTCTTCGTAATAAGCATCAATAAATCTCTGAGCAACTGCGGGAGCAGTGATGTTCATTTCCTGAGCTGTACGAATGATTTTATCGTCTACATCGGTAAAATTAGAAACAAAATTGACATCATACCCGCGATATTCCAAATACCTGCGAACCGTATCAAAAGCTACAGTACTGCGCGCGTTTCCAATATGGATGTAATTGTATACCGTAGGACCGCAAACATACATTTTTACTTTGCCTTCTTCTAAAGGGACAAATGCTTCTTTTTGGCGAGTCAGCGTGTTATAGATTTTTAGCATGGATTACCACTTCCTTTTTAGGTGAGATTTTAATTCGTTTAGTTTAGTGTGCTACTCGTTGACCATTCAATTTGACGACTTTTGCAGGTATCCCTACAGCTGTAGCATTACTTGGGATGTCTTCCAGCACCACTGCTGAAGCGCCGATTTTAGAGTTATCTCCTATAGTGATCGGTCCTAAAACCTGAGTATGTGCGGATATTAAGACATTATTCCCAATCGTAGGGTGCCGTTTTCCTCTTTCTTTTCCGGTTCCGCCTAAAGTTACCCCATGAAACAGCACCACATCGTCTCCAATGATGGCCGTTTCTCCAATAACCAGTCCCATCCCATGATCAATAAACAATCTTTTTCCAATGACGGCTCCTGGATGAATCTCGATTCCTGTAAAAAATCTAGAAATAGTCGCGATTATTTTCCCCACCAAATACCATTGGTGCCGATAGAAAAAATACGCTGCTCGATGCCACAATATCGCATGAAACCCCGGATAAGTCAAGAATATCTCCAGCGTACTGCGGACTGAGGGATCATTCTGTTTTATCGTTTGAACCGTTTCACTTATAGTACGCATATTGGCCACCTTTTTTTCTTTTTTATGATTTATTTTTGGGGAAATTTATTAAACTAGATTTTTTCTATCGGAGCTAAACGGGCCACTTCGCATCAGTCTAGGCGAGTTGCGGTCGCTAGACACTCGAGAAAAAGATAAATGCAATTGAGGATAAAGGGCATCCTCTATTGCATTTCCTATTTTCTTGTCGCGTCTACCAAGCGTCCTCCACATCCTGATATAAAAATAGCGTCTTTTTTGCTTTCACAAAAAAGACGCTTTGGCGTGGTTCCACTTTTTTTCATTAGTCGCTCAAAAAGCCACTAATCTCGGACAGGGTAACGGGTGTTAGCCGGTAGGTGTCTACTTGATTCGACACCACAACTCCAAGAGGCACTTCACTGAATTCGCGTCATCTGCTTCCACCCATACAGACTCTCTGAAGGCGCTTATTCAGTTACTCTTTCTTATCATTGTCTTTAATGTATAGTTTTACGCTAATGTATTTAGAACTTCTTCTAAATGTTTCTTCGTTTTATCGCGTCCTAATAATTCAATCGTTTCGTTTAATTGCGGACCGTGCATTTGTCCGGTCACAGCGATGCGGATCGGCATAAATAAGTTTTTCCCTTTAATGCCGGTTTCTTTTTGAACGGTTTTGATTCCTTTTTTAACATTATCCGCATCAAATGGCTCAATTTCACTCAATACTTTGTCAAATGCTGCTAAGACTTCTGGAACTGTTTCGCCAGCTAAGATTTCACGCGCTTCGTTTCCTAAAGTTGGCGCTTCAGTAAAGAACAATTCAGATAATTCAACAATTTCTGCTCCATAACTCATTTGCTCATGATACAAGCTGACAAGGTTTTTCACCCATTGTTCTTGTTCTTCAGATAAGTTTTCTTCGATACGTCCAGCTTTTACCAAGTGCGGTTTTGCTAATTCCGTAACAGTATCCAAGTCTACATCTTTCATGTAGTGATTGTTGATCCATTCCAGTTTTTTCGCATCAAATGCGGCAGGCGATTTACTTAAGCGTGCTGAGTCAAAGATCTTAATCAGTGTTTCTTGATCAAAGATTTCATCTTCTCCAACAGGTGACCAGCCTAGTAAAGCAATAAAGTTGAACATCGCTTGCGGCAAGTAGCCTAATTCGCGGTATTGTTCGATAAATTGAAGAATACTTTCATCACGTTTGCTCAGTTTTTTACCTGTTTCACTGTTGATGATCAACGTCATGTGACCAAAAGTCGGTGCTTCCCAGTCAAACGCTTCATAAATCATCATTTGTTTTGGAGTGTTGGCAATATGGTCGTCTCCACGTAAAATGTGCGTGATTTTCATGTAATGGTCATCTACGGCTACTGCAAAGTTGTACGTTGGGAAACCGTCACGTTTACGGATAACAAAGTCTCCTCCAACACTTTCTGCTTCAAAAGAGATGTGTCCTTTTACTAAATCATCAAATGCATATGTGTTTTCTTTTGGTACACGGAAGCGAATAACCGGTACGATACCTTCTGCTTCTTTAGCTTTTTGTTCAGCTGCAGATAAGTTTGCACATTTGCCGCCATAGTGAGGCATTTCGCCGCGAGCGCGTTGTGCTTCGCGTTCTTCTTCTAACTCTTCTTCTGTACAGTAACACTTGTAAGCACGGTTGCTCATCAATAATTGGTCAATTAACGGATCGTAAATCTCTTTACGTTCCGATTGACGATATGGACCATATTTGCCAGGTTTTTCTGGACTTTCATCCCATTCGATACCCAACCATTTTAAATTTTCCAGTTGGCTTTCTTCGCCGCCTTCGATGTTTCGTTTTTGGTCTGTATCTTCAATACGAATAATAAATTTTCCATCATGATGACGGGCAAATAAGTAATTAAATAAAGCCGTACGAGCATTCCCAATGTGTAAATGTCCTGTTGGGCTTGGTGCGTAACGTACACGAACTTTTTTTGTCATAATGTATGTCCTCTTTTCTAAAAATAGAATGCCTTCAATTTAAATTAAAACCTTGTTGTCTTATCCACTTAAAGTTACCACGCAAATGTGACTTTGACAATTGTTAACTCTAAGATACTCGCTATCTAGATTGATTTTTCTGTTGCAGGAGTTAGTTGGATAACTGATGATGCAAAATAGCTTCGCCTGTTACCCAATCTTCTGGAGTAGTCATTTTTATATTGTAATAGTTTCCCGGTACGATCTTGATCTGTGAAAAAATCCGTTCCACAACAGACGCGTCATCTGTTCCGAAAAAGTTGTCGCTAGTTGCTTTTTCGTGAGCCTCCAACACTAGAGAACTGCGAAAAGCTTGCGGCGTTTGAGCTTGCCAAACACTTTCTCGTAAAATCGTTTTTTCAATGATCCCATTTGAAACCTGTTTGATTGTATCCTTTGGAGGGACAGCTAAAATAGCTCCTCCTGTTTGCTGCATACCTTCATTTAACTGATCGATAAAATCCTGCTCAAGAAAGGGACGGGCAGCTTCATGAATCATCACATACCCGTTTTCAGGATCTTTTAAACACTGTAAGCCATTGTATGAACTATATTGTCGTTCAGAACCGCCGATAACCAGCGAGATAGGTTTATCTGTATTCGGAAATTCTGCTTCAATCAATTCTTCCAGCATCTCAACTTCATCTGGGTTGACCGTCACAATGATGTGAACGCAACAAGGATCTTTTAAAAATGTTTCCAAAGCACGTTCAATCAACGGTTTTCCCATCAAAGACAACCAGACTTTATTTCGATCCTTCTTCATGCGTTTGCCTTGGCCAGCTGCTAATAAAATCAGCTCATAAGTTGTTTTTGCCAAATCCAATCGCTCCTATTCTTTATCGTTCAGTTTCTTTTGTGTATTAGCCGGTTTTGCAAAAATCATTCGACCAGCAGCCGTTTGAAGTGCACTTGTCACCACTACTTCAATCGTTTTGTTCATGTAGTGTTGTCCTTCTTCTACAACGACCATTGTGCCATCATCTAAATAAGCGACTCCTTGCGTCCGCTCTGTACCAGCTTTGACCATCGTCACTACCATACTTTCACCTGGGATAACGACTGGTTTTACTGCGTTAGCCAGTTCATTGATGTTTAAAACAGGAACATTCTGGAATTCACATACTTTATTCAAATTGTAATCATTGGTCACTACTACTCCATCCAATAATTTAGCCAGCTTCACCAGCTTAGCATCGACTTCTTCGATTTCTTTAAAATCTCCATCGTAATTTTCTACTTTTAAGCCTTCTTCTTTTTGTAACGCATTTAAGATGTCCAACCCTCTTCTTCCACGTACGCGTTTCAAGCTATCGGAAGAGTCAGCAATGTGCTGCAATTCATGCAATACAAAGTTTGGAATCAAAATCGTTCCTTCTAGAAAACCTGTCATGACAATATCATACACTCGTCCATCTATGATCACGCTTGTGTCTAAGATCTTGTATTTGCGGAAATTGTCGTCTGCATTACGCTCTAAAACTTGGTTCTCGGATTCCTCAGTCTCTGGTTTGGGTTTCGTTTGGAATAACGTGCGGATTTCTTGGCGACGTGTAGTCCCTACTCGAAAACCGAGGTAAGCCAAAAATATCGTCACTAATAAAGGCACTACATTGCTTAATAACGGCAATCCAAAAGTACTTAGCGGGATCGTAATAAGCCATGCCAACAGCAATCCTATAATTGTTCCGATACTGCCAGCAATCAAATACGATAAGCTTAACTGACTAATAAATTCTTCTGCTTTTCCAATAGCTCGTTCAACATATTTCACGGAAGGTAAAGATAAAAGATAAAAAATAAGTGCACCAATCAAAATATTCGTGAATACATTGTTGACTAAATTACTGTTGACGCCAATAATTTCCCAAAATAATGGCAAGAATGTTGCTCCGATACTTCCACCAATCAAGACAAAAACAAGCGAAATAATTTTTTTCTTCAAATATGTTCCTCCTTTATAAAAGCTGTACTATATTAATTAGTTTATCATCATTGAGGAGCTTTACACTTGCTGTGCAAAGCTGCCTGAATGACTATTGGACGTTCCTTAAAATTTATCCTTTGATCCCTTTTTTGACGGCTTCACTAATGGTCGCGACACCGATGACTTCAATGTCTTTCGGAAAAGTCCAGCCTCCGATATTATTCTTAGGAATAAAAATGCGTTCAAATCCTAATTTAGCCGCTTCTTTAACGCGTTGTTCAATTTGACTGACACGTCTGATCTCGCCAGTCAAGCCGATTTCCCCTATAAAGCAATCCGTAGCTCGTGTACCTTTTTCTTGGTAGCTGGAAGCGATACTGATCGCTATGGCTAAGTCGACAGACGGTTCGTCTAATCTTACGCCACCCGCTGCTTTCAAATAAGCATCTTGATTTTGCAGCAATAAATTCGCTCTTTTTTCCAATACTGCCATAATCAATGAGACTCGATTATGGTCTAACCCGCTGGCAGTTCTTCTGGCATTCCCAAACGCAGTAGGAGTCAATAAAGCTTGGATTTCTACAAGTATCGGACGTGTTCCTTCCATAGCTGCCACTACGGACGACCCATTTGCTCCCGCCAGACGTTCTTCTAAAAACATTTCTGAAGGATTTAATACTTCTTTTAATCCATCTTCCCGCATTTCGAAAATACCTATTTCATTAGTAGAGCCAAACCGGTTTTTTACAGCTCGTAAAATTCTAAAAGATTGGTGACGGTCTCCTTCAAAATACAGCACTGTATCCACCATGTGTTCTAACATACGCGGTCCAGCAATTGCCCCTTCCTTGGTCACATGACCAACAATAAAGATAGCAATATTATTTGTTTTAGCGATTTTCATTAATTCCGCTGTGTTTTCACGTACTTGCGAAACACTCCCAGCAGCACTCGTGATATCTGGTTGATTCATCGTCTGGATCGAATCAATGATTACATATTCTGGTTTGATCTCTTCAATGGTCTGCCGAATAGCGCTCATATCGGTTTCTGGGTAAATATAGAATTTCCCTCCGTCAACGCCTAAGCGAGTTGCCCGCAATTTGATTTGCGTCGCACTCTCTTCTCCAGTCACATAAAGGACTTTTCCGCCTGTCATATTGAGTTGAGCTGAAACTTGCAACAGTAAAGTAGATTTACCAATACCAGGGTCTCCCCCGATCAACACTAAAGAACCCGGAACAACTCCACCGCCCAACACACGATTCAATTCGCCTAATTGCGTTTTGACCCGCGTTTCGGTAGAAACCGTGACATCTTTGACGAGTTGCGCCTTAGCCGTTGCACCGGTCATACTAACGCGACTGCGGCGATCTGTTTTGTCTACTTCCAATTCTTCCATCATTTCATTCCAACTGCCACAATTTGGACAACGTCCCATCCACTTAGGAGATTCATAACCACAAGATTGACAGACAAATTTAGTCGATTTCTTTTTGGCCAAAAGCTGAACCTCTCTTTCTTTTTGATGTTTTATGACTATTCTTATTTTACCACATCTTAAGCCTTCTGGGGCTTCTAGAATGCACAATAAGTTTAAATAACCGTTAAGTTTATTGTCTCTTGTTAAATAATGATACGCAAGAAACTGAAAAATAAGTTTTTGTGCACTTTTGAACCGTTATTTTCCTGAAGACCCAAAACCGCCAGTGCGAAGAATGCCGCTATTTGTATCTTTGTCTGCCTTCAAATAAGGCATAAAGATTCCTTGACCGATACGGTCTCCTTTTTTGATGACGTAATCTGTCAGTCCGTAGTTGATAAATTGAAAATAAATGTGCCCTTCATTTTTTTCATTCCCATAATAATCAGCGTCCACGATTCCTACCCCATTTGGCATAGACAATTGGTTTTTGATCGGGTTGCTGGAACGATTGGCTAATTGCAAGTACTCATCTTCCTGCATATACGCTTTGACCCCTGTTGGAACCAGTGTCGATGCTAGATATTCTTTATTGGCTTCAGGTAAACCAGAAGTTTCATTTTGCTGTAAAGCTTGATTTTTTAATAACACATTCCAAATAGTGGGCACTACAATATCTTCTGCTGCTTGAAAGTCATAGCCTGCTGCTTGCTGTGTAGCTCTCTCTGGCAATGTGATCTCTTTTCCTTCGTAACTTGATACAATTTCAAAACCTCTTACTTTGTTCATTTGTCAGTCCCTTTCTTTATAAAAAAAGCTTTTGTTTTGCGGTTTTCATTTTACTAGTTTAGCATAAGAAAAAGAACTCTTGGAGAAAATTGTTTAGAATCAGCAATTTTTCTGCTCTGAGCAATCTGCACAAATAAATCTTTTGATTTTTGTGCAGTTCAACATTTTAAAAAGATAGCGTTTACAATATACTGGTACTATCAACTAAACAATTACTCAAAGGGGACGAATCATATGGTAGAATTAGCTTTAAAACAAATTCATAAACGTTACGACAATAATGATACTTATTCTGTAACAGATTTTAATTTAGATATTAAAGACCGCGAGTTTATTGTGTTTGTTGGCCCATCAGGTTGTGGGAAATCCACAACTTTACGGATGGTTGCTGGATTAGAAGAAATCACTGAAGGCGAATTATGGATCGGCGACACGTTGATGAACGATGTAGCTCCAAAAGACCGGGATATCGCAATGGTTTTCCAAAATTACGCCCTATATCCTCACATGACTGTATACGATAACATGGCCTTTGGATTGAAATTACGCAAATACAAAAAAGAAGAAATCAAACGCCGTGTAGAAGAAGCCGCTGATATCCTAGGCTTAACAGAATACTTGAAACGTAAACCAGCAGCTCTTTCTGGTGGACAACGCCAACGTGTAGCTTTAGGACGTGCAATCGTTCGTGACGCAAAAGTCTTCTTAATGGATGAGCCTTTATCCAACTTAGATGCGAAATTGCGTGTAGCAATGCGTGCAGAGATTGCTAAATTGCACCGCCGCTTAGAAACAACAACTATTTACGTAACCCATGACCAAACGGAAGCGATGACAATGGCAGATCGTATCGTTATCATGAAAGACGGATTCATCCAACAAATCGGTTCTCCAAAAGAAGTTTACGATACACCAAATAACGTTTTTGTTGCCGGATTTATCGGTTCTCCAGCCATGAACTTATTTGAAGTAACATTGGAAGACAATACGATTTCTAATGGAACAGATTTACAAATCGAAGTTCCAGCCGGCAAGTTGAGTTTGTTAAAAGAACGTGGTTATGATGGCAAAAAACTGATTTTCGGTATTCGTCCTGAAGACATCCACAGCGAACAAATCGCTATCGATTCTTCTCCAAATACTGTCGTTAATTCTGAAGTTGTAGTATCAGAACTATTGGGTGCTGAAACTATGCTGTATTCAAAAGTCGGCAATACAGAATTCATAGCTAAAGTAGATGCACGCGACTTCCACAATCCTGGCGAAATGATTGAATTAGCTTTCGACATGAACAAAGGACACTTCTTTGATATCGAAACACAAGAAGTTATTCGCAGAGAGCCAGTAACCATTAAAGCATAACACCAACCCAAGCCCTTTTCTCCCCTTTTACTTAAAAAGTAGAAGGGGTTTTTGTTGTTCCAAAAGACAGTACCCCAGTCGACAGTCGTGTGATTAAGGGTGAACTAAATAAAGTTCCTTATACAGACCGATACTCCAATAAATCACAAAACAACAGCCTGAAAAGTTCCGACACAGGACTTTTCAGGCCATTGTTTTTATGAAACGATTGCTTTAAATTCTTCTAATGAGATACCCAGCGGAACCACATCACGGTGCAACTCTAACGGCGGCGTATCTTGCGTATTTTTACCTGACTTGCAAGTAAATGCCAAGTTCATCCCTATTGCTGTTAAGCGTAAAAGATCTCGTTCATTGTAGATTCCAAAAGGATAGGCAAAAACATCAGGCTCTTCTACATAAGTTCCACATGTCGCCAAATCTGCTTTCAATGCTTCGTCAGTAACCGTTTGGATTGCGGAGCTGCCGTCCGCAAATCGTTGATGCAGCAGAGTAGTGTGATTGGCTGTTGTCACTAGACCTTTCATAGCTTCCAGCTCCTCCTTGCTCATAGACACAGAACGACTAGCCAGAAATGGTTCTTCCTGCTCGCTCAACCAACCTAACACTACAAATGAAACAACAGGAAAATCCAATTTTTTCAAGATCGGATAAGCGTACTTTTTAAACGATTGATAAGTATCATCCGCTGTCAGTAAAACCGATTTTTCCCGAATCTCTGCTCCGTTCAAATAAGCCCGAACTTCTTCTAACGTCAAGACATGATACTGCTCCGCTTTTAAGTAGTTCATTTGCGCTTCAAAGTCTTCTACATAGGTAAAGAGTTCACGCGGCAGTGCATCATCATAATCTTGCGTCACTTTGATCGGAGACGGTCCTTGTTCAGTAATTTCTTCTCGTTTACGGAATTCATGGTAACATAATGTGCTAAAACCCATTTCTACTAGCCTTCTTCCAGAATATTTTAGTTTTTAAATCAACTGCCGCCCTGTTTCATCATTGAAAAATAATGGCTAAACTGTATAGAATAATTTGCATCCCGTGGTAAACAATTAGATTTTTTATGGCTAAGCCAAATGTAGTGGCTTTATCTTGCTTATTGGTAAAAACATGAATATTTTTTTGAACAATAGGGAAAATGATCCAGATACCTAACATAAAAACAGAGTTGACTCCTAGTAAAACGGCTAATGTGCTGGCAGCAAAAGCCCCATAGTACAACCAACGGTATAAACGCACAGCAATTGGTTTGCCAATATAAAAAGTTAATGTATAGCGATGGTTGGTAATGTCTGTCTCGTAATCGCAAATGTTATTGGACAACATAATGTTGGCAATCGTAAACACTAACGGCAGAGAAGCTAAAAAGATGGCTGCTACATTTTGGATGCTTCCTGTCAGCGCGAAATTAGGCCATTCTATTGTCAAGGCTGTGATAAAGGTAGAAGGAACATTGATAAAAACGGCAATAAAGAAAATACCAAATCCCATTGTCAAACCAGACATCACTTCACCTAAAGGCATTCTAGAGATCGGGAATGGTCCAAAAGTATATAATATTCCTACCGCAAAACAAATAGCACCTATGACCAGCAGCAAAAGGTTCGTTCGATAAACCAATAACAGACCAATGACAGCAGAAAAAGTTACCATTGCCACAATCAAATAGGTTACTTGCTTCATTGACAACCCAGCTTTTCCTAAAATATTTTCCTGGTCTTTGTAGTCCATGTTTTTTGCTTTGACATAGTCCATCGTATTGTTGATTGCAGTAGTGGCCATATCAAAAACCACCATTGCAAGAAAAAACAGCAAGGTGTTTACTCCATTCAGCTCCGAGAAATAATACAAAGAAAATAAAACACCTAATGTAAAAGGAAATAAACTAGCTAATTTGGTTTTTATCTCAACCAATTCTAAAAAAACAGGTACACTCATTCATACACTTCCTTTAAAGGTTTTTTTGATGCACTCCAGCTTAAACTTATTTATTCACCCAAGTGTATTCCTCATTAGTCAATTCAAAGTTATCCATCAACCCATCTGACGTATAAATTTCTTTTTCTTTGGTAATAAAAACAGCTTCTATATCATCTCGATTGTTCACGTATTCCAATCCATCTTCTAACCCTAATCCAAATACAACTGTTGAAAGAGCATCCCCATCAACAGAACGATTGGAAATAATCGACACGCCAGCAATTTCATTATCAAAAGGGTAACCAGTCTCAGGATTCATCAAATGATGATAAATTTCCCCATCCACTTCAAGATAACGTTCATAGATTCCAGAAGTAACGATTGACCGATCTTTTTGCTTGGTCTTTCCAACGGTTTCTCCTCGTTCAGATAAAGGATCTTGTATCCCGATATTCCAAGCTTCTCCTTCTCTGGTAGGCGAACCTCCCATAACGACTACATTTCCACCTAAATCGATAATAGCCGTGGTGACCCCTGATTCTTCGAATAATACCTTGATCTCATCTGCAATATAGCCTTTAGCAATCGCTCCTAAATCTAAAGCCATTCCTGATTGGGTTAAAAAGATGGTTTGATTTTCTGCATCTAACTCAACTTTGCTGTAATCCACTAGCGGCAATGCTGCATCGATTTCAGCTTGCTCCGGTTTTCTAGCATCATCAAAGCCGATTCTCCATAAATCTGTTATAGGTCCTACAGTATAATCAAATCCGCCATTAGAAACTTCACTGTATTTTGCAGCAGTTTCGATTAAAGGATACACATCATCTGAAAGTTTGACAGCTTCGTCTCCCGCAGCTTCGTTGACTTTGTCGATTTCTGAGCCAGGTTCATTAACAGTTACCTTATCCGCTAATTTCTCGACTCGGGCAAAAGCATTTTCCAGAACTTCCTCTTTCCCTTCATCATACACACGCAATGTTACATAAGTACCCATTAGAAATTCTGTTTGTTCATAGGGCGTGGTGAGCAAGGCTTGCTCTTCTTTCGAGCCGCAGCCGGCCAGTAAAAGAAAAAAAGCTCCCATCATTAGTCCACTTAAGATTTTTTTATGTTGATATATTTTTTTCATTTTATTTCTCCTAACTTCTCGTAATTCATACAAAAACAGGCAGGAACAAAATACATTGCCCCTACCTGTTATTATAAATCAATTAATGAGAATAGAAACTATTAATTATCGATTTCAATGGTATCCGTATTGCCTTCTTCAGCAGCGTCTACTAATTGTTGCGCATACTCTTTGAAAGATTCTGATGAGTGTGTAGCTCCAGTTACTACTTCAACTGCTGCTGGATCTTGAGTTTCAACTAATTGTTCATTTAATTGCGGGAAGTACTCTACTGGACCGACGCCGGAAACTTCTGACATTCTTTCTTGATAAGCTTCGTCTTCAGATTTTTTATCGCCAGCTTCATTTACGTTCTCATAATTTGATTCAGTAATTTCTCCGCCTTTTACAGTAATAGAGAAGTCTGTTTTCCAGCCATTTTCATCCAAGTTTTTCTCTACTAAAGTATATGTTCCATCTTGTAATCCGCCTTCTGAAGCTGCTGATTCAGATGACTCTGTTGCTTCTTCAGAACTGCCGCATGCAGCTAATACCAAAGCTGAAGCTAAAGTTAACGTTGATACTGAGAATAATTTTTTCATTTTATACCCACCCTTTTTTAGTATATGCACTTCTATTTGTGTAAGTATTCACAAATATTTCTTTTCTTTATTACGTACTTATAGTAGCATTGACAGCAAAACAAATCAATCTATTTCACACAATTTAATAATTTTTTCATTAACTATCTGAAAAATTTATGAACATTTCACTTTTAAAAAAAGAAACCTTATTTTATAAGGTTTCTTTTTTACATATCACGAGACAACATTTGCTCAGTAATGGTCAATAGAGTGCTTTTTATTGAATTTTCAGGCAGTCGTTTGATTCGTTTTAACGCTTTTTTAGTATATTTATTGGCTAATTCTTTCGCGCGTTCTTCACCTTTATACAACTGCACCAACTTGTATACTTCTTTGATCTCTTCTTCTGTGATCTGATCTTTTTTTAAAATATAAGGCTCGAATACTTCCCGATTTTCTTGCATGGCAAATAAAAGAGGAGCGGTATAAATACCATTTTTCAAATCGCTCATCATCGGTTTCCCTGCAATCACAGTATCTTGCGTGTAATCCAGTACATCATCAATAATTTGAAAAGCCATACCTATATTATTGCCGATTTGATAAGCTGAATTGGCCATTTTTTCTGAGCCCTTTTCATAGGCCCCAGCATAACAACTCAGCGCAAACAATTGTGCTGTCTTGCCTTGTATTTGTTTCAAATAATTGCGCATAGTCATATTAGAATTGTACTTCATATTCATTTGGTTCAGTTCGCCAACCAAGATGCTTTCCATGCCGTTTTTATCTAATTGCAGCGCCGAAGCATCCGCTGCATAATCTGTGAGCAGACGAAAACAGACAGTAAATAAGTAATCGCCGGTGTATACTGCTACTCGATTGTCATATTGCGTATTAATCGTCTCTTGCCCGCGACGCAAATCAGATTCATCAATGACGTCATCGTGCACCAAAGTTGCTAAATGCAGCACTTCAACAGCAGCTGCAATCGCTCGAGCTTTTTCCTGATCCGTTTCGCTTTTATACTGTGAAAACATTAAGCTAAACGCAGGACGTAATGTTTTACCGCCGGAAGAAAGCAATTGAACGATTTTTTGTTGCACATCTTTATTTTTAATAGTGATGTTTTGTTCGATTAAAGAAATACATGCTTTTAATTCAGTTTGTATCGAAGGATAGTCTTTCCACATTGGGTGAATCTTCATACCAGTTCTCCTCTATTTTTAAAGTGCTTATTTCAGGAAATAATGTCCAGCTCATTTTCAATTTCAACATCAGACTGACTGGGTTCTATTTCAACTAATAAATGATTCGGCAAACAAACAATCGTCTCGCCAAATGTATTTATTGCGCCTTTTCGAACACATAATTGATCATTACAACTTGCATCTGACATATAAATTTTCAATCCATCACGAATCACGGTGTTTTTATGCCCATGGTCATCTGTATAGACATATTCTTCGGTCTGGCCATCATCCGTTAAAATAAACTCTTTAACGATTTTTCCGTCTGCGCTGATCACTGCTTTCAATTCAGCATCTCCAGTCTGAGCTTGCACATACGTAAAAAAAACCAGCGGAAGGAAAGACGCCACCATCAAAGCTAATACAATCATAATATCCCACCGACGAACCATCTTTAGCTGCTTTTTCATTTATCTTCACCTCTGTTGAACGTTTTACAAAAATAAAAGGATGGGACTTTTTGTCCCATCCCCTTTTTAACACATTTTACTTGTTAATACCAGTTTCATAGATGGATTTAATATCTCCATACCACCACTTACTCAACTTGTTTTGAATCCATGGTATCACGTAATAGTCTAATCCAAATGCTCTACCAGATCCGTTCATCAATGAGATCGCGACTGGGATGAACCAAACGTTTGCCCAGTAGAACATACCTGAAAGTGAGAATGAAACGACTAAAGCAATAGTAGCGGCATTTGCCAACCATGTAAACAGTCCTGCAATAATCGCTAATCCGATCAATAACTCAACGATTGTCATGAACTTTTGGAAGAATAAAGCGACATCTGTATTAGGAATCATGAATTCCATGATAGAGTTGAACCAGCCTGGAGCTTTGCTGAATACCATCATTGGTTCTTCACCATACACATAGCTTAAACCAAATACCGGTTTAGCGACTACTTCTTCAACTACTTGAGAAGCACCTGTGGTTGGTTCTTGCAGCCATTCAAATGGCAAGACGATTTCTTTGCCAAACCAAGATGTTGTCCCGAATAAACCAAATGTCTTTTTGATCCCTTCCCAAGTCCACATACTTCCGTAGAAAACACGCAATGGTACTGACCATAAAATGTTTCCTAATCGTGATAAGTGTCCGCGGAAAATATTGCGTTTGTCTTTAATAAAGAAGAATTCGTGTCTGATATATTGAACAAAGTAGAAAGCAGATCCGATAGTCAAGAAGTACAATAAGTTCACCATATGTTTTACAAACATTGCCAGGAAGCCGCTTAAATGGATTTTATCCATTAAGTAAGCTACACCGTAACGAGAACCGATAGAAACCATAAATCCTTGGTAATTACCTTTGTGTTCTACTTTTTCTTTGCCTTCCATTGCAGCGATGATGTTTGCAGCCGCCGTGTGACCTGTTTGTTCTGCACTTTGAACGATTTGTGGAACTGGTGTGTTGTCTTTTTCTGGTTCTTCGTAGTACACAAGGTCTCCAGCTAAATAGACATCTTTTACGCCCTTAGCTTCCATGTATTTGTTCGCTACCAAACGCCCCGCACGAGCCGTTTCAATGCCATATTCAGCAGCATCTGAATTAGCTTTAACTCCTGCAGTCCACACTAATGTATGAGTTGGGATCACAGTACCGTCCGTCAATTCAATTGAATCTTTAGCAACATTTGCTACCCCATTGCCTTTGATGATTTGAATCCCTTTTTTCGACATGTATTTTTCAGCCTTAGTTTGTTCTTTTTCAGTAACGACTCCAAGAATTTTCGGAGCAGCTTCTACTAAGTATAAGCTAAATTCGTCAGGATCTAATTTATTGTCTTTAGCTAAACGTTCTCCCCATTCCATCAATTCTCCGACCATTTCAACACCAGTGAACCCAGCTCCACTGACAACAGCCGTCAACATTGCTTTTCTTTTTTGAACGTCATGTTCATTTGATGCAGCTTCTACTGTATCTTTGATGTGACGACGGATCGCATTCGCATCTTCCCATGACCATAATGTGAATCCATTTTCTTCAACACCAGGTACGTTAAACGTATTAGGCTCTCCACCCATAGCTAAAATCAAATAATCATAGTTAAAGACAGTTTTTACTGTTTTAACCGTTTTTGCATCATGGTCTACATGAAGTACTTCATCTGTTACGATATCTACATTTTTTTGGCGAGCGAACAAACGTTGCAGATCATATTGGATTGCATCGGGTTCTACACGGCCCGCAGCGACTTCATGTAACTCAGTCATGTAAGTTTGATAAGAGTGTTTGTCAATTAAAGTGATAACCACATCTTTATCTTTTTTAAAATGTTTTGATAATTTTTTCGTAGCAGCCACACCAGCATAACCAGCACCAACTACAACAATATTTTTTGTTGCCATTCGAAAAACTCCTTATCCTATGTTCATTTATAAAAAATTGTTATTCTTTGAGCAAACAAATGTATTATAACTTTACTTACTATTTATTATTACGAATTTATTATAGTTTATTTCTCTTGTTATGTCTACACTGAACAAGCAAAAATATTGATTTTAATTGATTTGTTCTTATTTCCGTCAATTGTAAATGCTTTTTAGCTCGCTAGTTCACATAACGTTGTTTATCAAGTTAGAAATAATACATGACACTCATTCTCTAGCTCTTTTTATACAAAAAGCCTCTTAAAAATCCATTTAGTTGATTTTTAAGAGGCTTTCATGCTGTTTTATTCTTTCTCTGAAGAAGCTTCGTACCATGCTCGTGTTAAACGATTATGTTTGGCTTCTTCATTCTGTATTTTTTTTATGGTAGCTACGTGTTCCATTAAGTAATTAGCGGCTATCCCCACAGCTATTCCAGCAAATATTCCTGAAAAAGACAATATTGGAAGATACAGCATCACGCTAAAGGATTGAGCAATCGTACTAGCCACTACTAATTGACCAACATTATGCAAAATTCCGCCTGCCGCACTTACGCCAATAAGACTGACCCTTTTCGGCCCCAACATTCGAATGACTAACATACCGAAGTAACTTAAAAAGGCCCCAGCAAAGCTGTACAAAAATGTAGACAGCGTACCACCTAACAATGTAGTCACTAACAGCCGCATCCATACTACTTTAAAGCTGTCTTTGTACGATAAAGTAAATAATGCCAGTATTGTGATCATGTTAGATAAACCTAATTTAGCTCCTGGTGCAAATGCAAAAGGAAACGGAATAGATCGTTCAACTAACGAAATGACTACCCCCTGAGCAGCTAATAGAGCGATATACATTAACCTTGTGTTTTTAGTCATATATCCTGATCCTTACTTTTAGATTCGTAACACAAGTTTACCACACTTCTACATGAAAAAGAATTTAAGAAAAAGGCTGTTCCTTGTCTAGTTTCTTTAATATCCTTTTATAAAAGCATATTTTGAAAGGTTCTATTCTTTTTCAAGGACTGCGCCTATGAACAACTTGTAAAAAGCCATAACCTGACTACTAGATAAAAGAAAATGACCCCATGTTAGAGTAAAAACCTAACTTTTAGAGGCCATTTCTCGTTAATAAAAACTTTTTGCTCTTTTTTTACGTGTATACAATAAATAGCCGCACGTAATCAATACAACAGCCATTGCTCCAATGACGGTGGCAATAATCAACGGATAGTCACCCGAAAAACCTGTTTCAGATAGATGTTTATAGGCAATCCCAAAGTACGCCCACAAAATAGTTAACCCATAAGCGATATCTTTGTTGCTGATCATAGTTGCTAATGCAATGACCAATCCTACTATCAAAATAATGATCGTCCAAGTTTGATCTGTCAGCCCCCATCCATTCCAATCTATGTCTACCAGTAATATCGTTACATTAGCTATCGACGCTACCGTTATCCATCCAAAATAAATACTGAACGGAAGTCGAATAAAAAGCTTATCTTTTTTCGATAACAGATTAGCAGACTGAGTCAAATGGTTGATCAAAATCAGACAAATGAGCAAAGAAAAAATCAAGAGGGTTGAAAGTCCGATAAAATCATAATGCCACGTTAGAATCCAAGCAATATTGACCACTGAAGAAAGGATAAAGTAACGATTTATTTTCTTTACAGAGTCTAACTTTATTGCACTACTCGTTTTTCGAAATCCAATTAATTGATAAATAGCGTATATCCCTAACAAAAGATAGATGACACCCCAAATTGAGAAGGTCAATCCAGCAGGAGCAAATAAGTTAGGATAGGAATCTGAAACTTCCCCCGTAGTTATTCCATTGATGGGTAGAATATTAGCCAGTGCATTCACACCTACCATTGCCGCATAAAACAGAATGACTAAATAATTAATGAAAGATCTCGAATGTTTATTATTTTGTATCAATGCATTTCCTCTTTTCTTTAATTTTTTTCATTCTATTCTGTCATCATATAATACTCTTTATCAAAAAACCAAAAAAACGATTACTTATCTAACGAAAAAAAGGCAACATAAACAGGCATAAAGTCCCATTCATACTGCCTTTTAGTTAGGATAATTGCTGTTCAGCAAACTCTCTGTATAAAGAATGACTAGCTTTTAATTCTTCATGAGTCCCACTCCCCGTAATTTCTCCGTGCTCAATAAAAATAATTTTATCTGCATTGACGATCGTGGCTAGACGGTGAGCAATCACAAACGTCGTTCTTCCTTTCATCAAGCGACTTAAAGCTTGCTGAACTACTTGTTCCGATTGACTATCTAAACTGGCAGTAGCTTCATCCATTAATAAGATCTTAGGATCACGTAAGAAGGCACGAGCAATGTTGATACGCTGTCTTTGACCTCCAGACAACATAACTCCTCGTTCACCAACAGAAGTGTCTAGACCCTGCTTGAATTCCCTAATAAACTGGTCTGCATAAGCCAACTTAGCTACTTCCCATAGACGATCATCCGAAATCGATTCTGCGTTTTTCAACCCATATGTCAGGTTCTCACGAATAGTCCCTGCCATCATAGCACTCTCTTGCGATACATAACCAATCTGATTTCTCCATGAAGCTAATGAGAACTGCTGAATTGGGATATCTCCAACCTTTATTTCACCAGAATCAGGCTCATAATACCTCTCCAACAAACTAAAGATAGTCGTCTTACCACCACCGCTCGGACCAGAAAATGCAATCATTTCACCTGGTTTCGCTACTAAAGAAACTTCTTTTAAAACCGGTTCATCTTTTTGGTAGCTGAACGACACTTGGTGAAGGCTCAATAGTTTATCCGTTATATTTTCCGCTATTCCTTCTTGGCCAGATTCATCCGCCATTTCTAAAATTGCCACGATACGTTCTGTAGCACCAATTGTTTTATTGAGTTGCGTAAAAAATGTAGCGAAAGATGTAACCGGGTAAATGATTTGGAACAAATAAAGCAAAAAAACTACTAATGAACCAGTCGATAAGGTGCCATTAGCCACTCGTATCCCACCATAGGCAAAAATCAGTACCACTACAGCCATAATGATCAAATACATTAAAGGACCAATAACAGAAGTAACTTTCGATTCTTTTAGTCCAGTCTTGAACAATCGCTGAATACCCGCTTTTCCCTTTTCTTCTTCTGTCATTTCCGCTGTTGAAGACTTCATCAAACGATTTTCACTAAACGTTTGTTGGATATCTCCAGAAAACTGAGCCGTTTCCGCCTGAAGTTCGCGGGAAATCTTTCCCATCTTCTTTCCTAAAGGAATCATCACCAGTAAGACTATCGGCACTGAGATCAGCATCACTAGAGTCATTTTCCAATCCATAAAAAGTAAAATAGTGACAGCTCCAACAATAGAAATAATCCCCGTCACAAATTGCGGAAAATAATACGTGATCAAATCTCTAACAATCCCCGTATCATTCACTACTCTGCTGACAGAGTCTCCACTAGGAGTAGTATCAAAATAGCTAACAGGTAGTCGGATCATCTTCAACCATAATCGTTCTCTCAAACGAGCCACCATTTGCTGCCCAGCTCTTGCTAGTAAATAAGCAGATCCTCCGTCAATCACAGCTTGCAATAGAAAAGCTGCAACAATAGCAGCAATTATAGGTATTTGAATAGTTTCTAAAGTAAATTCATCTACAATATTACCAGCTAATAGAGGAATCGCTAAACCAACCATAGTTGTGACTATGCTTCCGATTAACCCAAGACTCAAAACTCCTTTTGAGATTTTAGTAGACCATAACAAACGAATGAATGTTTTAATGCCGTTCTGTTTATTTTCCATATCGAGTTTATCCTCCTGCTTCTGTTTAATCGCATTTATCATAACAGGATTTAATCCTTTTCACTATTAGAACGTTCACCAGAATAAAAAGGGGCTGGGAAATAACTAGCTGAATTAGAAAACACCGTCAAATCTAGGAAGAATAATCCTTGACTTGACGGTGTTTTTAATTACTCAGATTTACAAATTATTACTAAAAAGTGACTTTTTTCCCAGCCCCTTCAGACAATTAGGAAGGAATATTCAATTGAGGTACAGTACATTTCTCGAGTTCCAATAACTCTTTTTTCATCTCTAAGCCGCCTCGGTAGCCAGTAAGTTTACCGTTTTTTCCAATTACACGATGACAAGGTACCACTATTGCAACAGGATTCTTCCCTATTGCTCCGCTTACAGCACGGATGGCTTTAGGATTTCCAACAGCATCCGCAATATCCGAATAAGTACGTGTTTCTCCATAAGGTGTGTTTAATAATTCGCGCCATACCGTTTCTTGGAAATTAGTTCCTTTAATATCTAGCGGCACATCAAATTCTTTTCTTGTCCCTTGAAAGTATTCTTCCAACAACATTTGGTATTCTTGCATAAACTTGTTATTTTCTTCCAGTAAAGTACCTGCACGATACATTTCGATCCACACTACTAGTTCAATAAGACCAGCATTTTTTGATCCTACAAAAGCTAAACCTTTGGTGGTCGCTGCAATTAAATATTCATTATCATCAAAAACAAAAGCACAATAATACATTTTTTGTGTGTTTTCTTCCATAAACATTTCACTCCCTTTGATACTCACATGGAGCTCATGATAATTAGATCACTATTTTTGTATCTTCCTTTTATTATACAAGTATTGATAAAGTATAGAAAGTTAAATAAAGAAAAGTAACATCACTGTAACTTAAATATGTACAAAAAAAGCACCATCCGAAGATGATGCTTTCGATTGCGCGGCAACGTCCTAGTCTCACAAGGGGAAACCCCTCACTACCTTCGGCGCTAAGAAGCTTAACTACTGTGTTCGGCATGGGAACAGGTGTGACCTTCTTGCCATCGTCACCACACATATGTGTG